>NZ_CP020100.1:380000-680000 GCF_002056295.1 Halopseudomonas phragmitis
CAACTTAAAGTGCTTTACAATCCGAAGACCTTCTTCACACACGCGGCATGGCTGGATCAGGCTTGCGCCCATTGTCCAATATTCCCCACTGCTGCCTCCCGTAGGAGTCTGGACCGTGTCTCAGTTCCAGTGTGACTGATCATCCTCTCAGACCAGTTACGGATCGTCGCCTTGGTGAGCCATTACCTCACCAACAAGCTAATCCGACCTAGGCTCATCTGATAGCGCAAGGCCCGAAGGTCCCCTGCTTTCTCCCGTAGGACGTATGCGGTATTAGCGTTCCTTTCGAAACGTTGTCCCCCACTACCAGGCAGATTCCTAGGCATTACTCACCCGTCCGCCGCTGAATCCAGGAGCAAGCTCCCTTCATCCGCTCGACTTGCATGTGTTAGGCCTGCCGCCAGCGTTCAATCTGAGCCATGATCAAACTCTTCAGTTCAAATCAATTTGGGTTTTGAGAAAACCCTAAACTTGGCTCAGCCGTACAAATAAACTCATGAATTCACAGAGTTACTTGCTTAGGCTGATAATCATGCGATCATCAATCCACTCACAAGCACCCACACGAATTACTTGATTCCAATTTTTTAAAGAGCGATTCGGCTTGCGTTTCCGCTTAACCAAGGCCGCGCATTTTACGCTAACCTTCTAATCTGTCAAGCATTTTTTTGAGCTTTCGTTGCGAGCAACACCACCTCAAAAACCGCTTGAGCGACCCGGCCAGTCAGTGACTTTGCCGTGCCAGGGAGGCGCATTCTACAGCACTCAAAACCGCTGTCAACACCTTCCGTCAAACTCGATTCGAAGCACAAATCCAACCCCGAATCAGCACCCGAAAGAACCAATCACTCCGCCCTTCCGAGGCCGGCGCATTCTACGCCGTTTCGCTGACCTGTCAACCGGTTATTTCGCCTCGAGAGACCCGTAACCCATTGATCCTAAAGCACTTTAAACAAAGCACCGCGATCAGCGAGAGGCGCATTATAGGCACTTTCAAAACACCGTCAAGACTTTTTCCAAAACTTTTACTGCACAAATGCAAAGCCCCGCCAGAGGCGGGGCTTTGCATGTAATAGAACTCAGCACTCAGACACTGGCATCGGTCTTCTGGCGCTGACGCCAGCGCCACAGCGCCTGCACCGGACCCGAGGCGCTATAGGCAATAAAGATCAGCCAGAGAATCCGTGACGGGTCGGTAGAGATCACCGCAAACACCAGTACGACCAACAGAATCACGAAGAACGGCACTCGACCACGGAAGTCCAGATCCTTGAAGCTGTAATAACGGATATTGCTGACCATCAGCAGACCACCCAAGGCCGTCAGCACCCCGACCAGCAGAGCGATATCGCCGCCATCGACGCCAAAATCACTCAAGGCCCAGACCATACCGGCAACCAGGCCAGCTGCCGAAGGACTGGCCAGACCAGTAAAGTAACGCTTGTCCTGCGTACCGATATGGGTATTGAACCGCGCCAAACGCAAGGCGGCACCAGCGACGTAGATAAAGGCAAAGACCCAGCCGACCTTGCCCAGATCGTGCAGCGCCCAGCTAAAGGCAACCAGAGCCGGGGCGACGCCGAAGGCCACCATATCCGACAGAGAGTCATATTCGGCACCAAAGGCACTCTGGGTATTGGTCAGACGCGCTACCCGCCCGTCCAGCCCATCCAGCACCATGGCAACGAACACGGCAATGGCCGCATGGGCAAAATTCCCATCCATCGCACTAACGATGGCGTAGAACCCGGAGAACAAGGCCGCCGTCGTGAACAGGTTGGGCAGCAGGTAAATTCCCTTGTGCCGGACCTTTTTGCCATCCGGGCCATGCACTTCCTCGATATGCTCATCGATCGGCAACAGGGGATGGGTGTCATCACTTTCCAGCGGCTGTTCGTGTTCTTGCTTGTCAGTCATCAGCTTACCTTGTTACGGCTGTCTAGCTGCACAGTTTGGCAACTTGCGGCCAACTTAGCCAGTAGCTTGCCCTCGCGCCCACAAAAAACGCGGCCGAAGCCGCGTTTTTTAACAACCGAAGACAGGCTTAGTTCTTGGCCTTGTCGACAATCTTGTTGGCTGCAATCCAGGGCATCATGGCACGCAGCTTCTCGCCTACCACTTCGATACCATGGGCAGCGTTGTTGCGACGGGCCGCAGTCATCGACGGATAGTTGTGGGCACCCTCGGCAATGAACATCTTGGCATATTCACCGGACTGGATGCGCTTAAGCGCATTGCGCATGGCTTCACGCGACTGCTCGTTGATGACTTCCGGACCGGTCACATACTCACCGTACTCGGCATTGTTGGAGATCGAGTAGTTCATGTTGGCGATACCGCCTTCGAACATCAGGTCAACGATCAGCTTGAGTTCATGCAGACACTCGAAGTAGGCCATTTCCGGCGCATAACCGGCTTCAACCAGAGTCTCGAAACCAGCCTTGACCAACTCGACTGCGCCACCACACAGAACCGCCTGCTCACCGAACAGATCGGTTTCAGTCTCGTCCTTGAAGGTAGTTTCGATGATCCCGGTACGACCACCGCCAACACCGCAAGCGTAGGACAGCGCAACATTCTTAGCGTTGCCGGAGGCGTCCTGGAAGATCGCGATCAGGTCAGGAATACCGCCGCCACGCACGAACTCGGAACGCACGGTGTGGCCCGGCGCCTTGGGTGCGATCATGATTACGTCCAGATCCTTGCGCGGCACGATCTGGTTGTAATGAATGGCAAAACCGTGGGCGAACGCCAAGGTAGCGCCCTGCTTCAGGTTCGGCTCGATTTCACCCTTGTACAGCTGGGCCTGGAACTCGTCCGGAGTCAGAATCATGACCAGATCAGCAGCAGCAACGGCAGACGGCACGTCAGAAACTTTCAGGCCATGAGCTTCAGCCTTGGCGACCGAAGCCGAGCCCGGGCGCAGACCAACAGTTACGTCGACACCGGAGTCTTTCAGGTTGCAGGCGTGCGCATGGCCCTGAGAACCGTAACCAATAATGGCAACCTTCTTGCCCTGAACGATGCTCAGATCACAATCTTTATCGTAATAAACTTGCATGGAATTCCCCTTGTTACCTGCGCGGGCCCGCCCGGACCCGCAACCAATTGGATTAAATACTCAGAACCTTCTCGCCACGCGCAATGCCTGACACACCAGTGCGAACCACTTCCAGCACGGAGGTCGGCCCGATCGCTTCGATGAAGCTGTCCAGCTTGTCGGTAGGCCCGGTCAGCTGCACGGTGTACACACTACTGGTCACATCGACGATCTGCCCACGGAAGATGTCGGTAGTCCGCTTGACCTCGGCCCGCTGAGCACCAGTGGCCTTGATCTTGACCAGCATCAGCTCGCGCTCGATGTGGCTACCTTCGGACAGATTGACCAGCTTCACCACCTCAATCAGCTTGTTGAGGTTCTTGGTGATCTGTTCGATGACCTCGTCATGACCAATGGTGGTCAGGGTCAGGCGCGACAGCGTTGGATCCTCAGTCGGCGCCACAGTCAGGGTTTCGATGTTGTAGTTACGCTGGGAGAACAGGCCAACTACTCGGGACAGCGCACCTGGCTCGTTTTCCAGCAGTACGGAAATGATATGTCTCATGTCAGGTACGCTCCGTCTTGCTCAGCCACATGTCACGCATCGAGCCGTCCTTGATTTGCATCGGATAGACGTGCTCGGAGGTATCTACACAGATATCCATGAACACCAACCGGTCGCGCAGAGCAAAGGCCTCTTCCATCGCCGGTTTGAGGTCGGCGAGCGTTTCTACCCGCATACCAACATGCCCGTAGGCTTCGGCCAGCTTGACGAAGTCCGGCAGCGATTCCATATAGGAGTGCGAATAGCGGCTGTTGTACTGCATGTCCTGCCATTGGCGTACCATGCCCAGCGCCTGGTTGTTCAGGTTGATGATCTTGACCGGCAGATCGTACTGCAGGCAGGTCGACATCTCCTGAATGTTCATCTGGATACTGCCCTCGCCGGTTACACAGGCGACATCAGCCTCGGGGAAGTTCATCTTGACCCCCATGGCCGCCGGGAAACCAAACCCCATGGTGCCCAGACCACCGGAGTTGATCCAGCGATTGGGTTTGTCGAACCGATAGTACTGAGCAGCGAACATCTGGTGCTGACCAACGTCCGAGGTAACGAAGGCGTCGCCCTTGGTTACTTCCCACAAGGTTTCAATCACGGTCTGCGGCTTGATGATGGTGCCGTCGCCCTTGTCATAGGGGAACAGGCCGCGACTGCCACGCCATTCTTCGATCTGCTTCCACCAGCTGGCCAGCACGTCCTTGGCCGGACGCAAAGACTCGTCCTTGACGATGCTCAGCATCTCGCTCAACACGCTGTCGACCGGACCAACGATCGGCACATCGGCACGAATGGTCTTGGAAATCGAGGCCGGATCGATATCGACATGCACGACCTTGGCATTCGGGCAGAACTTTGCTGCACCGTTGATTACCCGGTCATCGAACCGCGCCCCAATGGCCACAATCACATCAGCATGATGCATGGCGACGTTGGCGGTGTAGCTGCCGTGCATGCCGAGCATGCCGAGGAACTGGCGATCAGTTCCCGGGTAAGCGCCCAACCCCATCAGGGTGTTGGTTACCGGCACACCGAGTTCCTTGGCCAGCTCGGTCAACTGTTTGGCCGCACCACCCATGATCACGCCACCACCAGCGTAGATGATCGGCCGCTTGGCAGCGGCCACCAGCTCCATGGCCTTGCGGATCTGACCAGTATGCCCACGCAGTGCCGGGTTGTAGGAACGCAGCTTGACCTTCTTCGGATAGCTGTATTCGAACTTGTCGGCCGGATTGGTCATGTCCTTGGGAATATCCACAACGACTGGCCCCGGACGCCCGGTCTGAGCCAGGTAGAAGGCCTTCTTGATAACCTCGGGAATCTCACGCGGATCCTTGATGATGAAGCTGTGCTTCACGATCGGTCGCGAAATACCGACCATGTCGGTTTCCTGGAACGCATCGGTCCCCACCAGGTTGCTCGGCACCTGGCCGGAAATGACCACCATCGGGATCGAGTCCATATAGGCGGTCGCAATCCCGGTCACGGTATTGGTCGCACCCGGACCAGACGTCACCAGCACCACGCCCGGCTTGCCGGTGGCGCGCGCGTAGCCGTCGGCCATATGCGCGGCCGCCTGCTCGTGACGCACCAGAATGTGGGTCACATCGTCCTGGCGAAAAATCGCATCGTAGATATGCAGCAGGGCACCACCCGGATACCCATAGATATATTTAACACCCTCGTCACGCAAAGAGCGGACGACCATCTCAGCGCCGGATAAAAGCTCCACTTTTGATTCACCTCTAGCTTGCCGTCCGCCAAGGGCGGGCAGCCGGATCCTGTTTACTGCTCGGCAGCGCAGTGACAACGGTAGTTGCCATGCATCAGCTTGACTACGTGCATTGGAGGCGGCATGCCATTGGGGTGCCGGTACCGCCTCACCCAGCGCGAGGTAGCGCGTGCGGGTGCCAGGCCAGGAGCTAGCGGGTCTCGCCTCCTGGATTGAGCAACAAAGCGCACCACATTAGTGCTTGTGGGCCCAGAACATGGCGCGCTTTTGAGAACCCCGAATTGTTTACACTCGCGGACGACAAGTCAAGTCAAGTGAGACAAAAGCACGAGGATCGGCACACTAACCGAGCCTTGCGCTGTGCACCGCAAACGGATTGGCTATAGTAGGGCCTTTGAACGCACAATTGAGGGATGGATACCGGCATGCGCAAATCGCTCTTCGCCATTGCCCTGAGCCTGCTCTGCAGCAGCGCCATGGCAACCCAAATGTATCGCTGGACCGACGACCGGGGACAGGTGCAGTTTGGCCAGCAACCGCCAGCCGACCGCGCCTATCAGCGGATCGACATCAAGTCCCCGCCGCCCCCGGGTGGCGAGCTGCGAACGCCAGCGCCCCCCGTCGCCACCGACCCGGAACTGGAACGCCAGCACAACGAGGACCAGCAGGCCGCACGCGCTCGCCAGGCTCAACGCGAACGCGAATGCGCCGAACTCAGAGACAACCTGCAGACCTTGCTGGATAACCCGCGACTGCGCCGCACCGACGCATCGGGAGAACTGGTCAGAGTGACCGAGGAAGAGCGTCAGGCCGCTATCGAGCGGACTCGGAGCGACCTGCGCGAATACTGCAACTGAAACAGAGCTCAGTCTGCCAGGCGGGTCGCCAGCCGGTCGATCCGCGCCAACACCGTCAGCAGCGCCTGCTGACGGCCAGCCAGGTGAATGAAAGCCTCTTCACCCATGGGGGTGACATTGCAGCCTGGCGGCAGCCCCGCCCGCTGCTCCGCGATTACCCGCATGCGCGGAATGAACACCCACTGCAACCACTCTTCGAAAGCCAGGGTATCGACAAAGAACGGCGCTCGACTGTTCATCCGCTGCGGCTGCGGAGCTTGCTCTGACCACAGCGCCAATTCCCGCATGAGCCGCTCCAACTCAGCCAGAGACTCGCTCAGCGCCTGCCAGTCGGCCTGACTCACAGCGTTACTCGGGCTCGCTGACGGGCCTCGGCCGCGCCTGCCGCATCACCCTGACGTTCACGCGCCTCGGCAACCAGCTCCCACAGCCCGGCCTGCAGCGTGGGACGACCGCCCGCATAGGACAGCCCGCGCCGAGCCAACTGCTCGGCCTGGGCGGCATCTCCCTGGGCCAGCCGGACCTGAGCCAAACGGTACAGCACTTGCGGCTCACGAGGCGCGATGCGCATAGCTCGTTCCAGGCTGGCGGAAGCACCATTGAGATCACCTCCACTTTCCTGCTGCCGAGCCGTTGTCAGCAACGCCAGCACCGGACCATCAAGCTGCTCGTCCTGCTGCAACCCACCTGGGGCCGGCTGCTGAGTACCGGTACCGGGCACACTGCCCGACCCGGTCTGCAACGGCGGCTGCACATCCAGTGGGTAGGACTCCACCGCCCGTGAGCCACCCGCATCATCGGGCACCATCACCACCACACCGCTGTCACGCGGGGTCGATGGCTGAACCTGGGGTTGGCGCCCCACACCGGAATGCCGGTCTTCACTGGAAACCTGACGGCCCGAGTCCACAACCGGGATAGACCCACCGGAGCCGGCACAACCAGCCACCAGCAGGGCACACCCCATGATTAGCCACGTTCGTTTCATACCCATGTCAGTCTCCTCCAGATGCGACCGGCAAGCCTACCGCAACCAGCCACGAATCACATCCAGCACTTTATTTCCACCATCCTTGACCACCTCGACATCCAGCAGCGGTCGGCAGCCGGGTCCCGGTAGCGGCTGATAGCCAGCCCGGAATGGAACCTGAACCGTATCCGGACAGCTCGGATCACTGCCCTGCCCGGTTTCACGATCAATCCACGCCATCACCACACCTTCCGGCGGCTGGCTAGACAGGCTGCGCGGATGTGCTTCACGCATGAAGGCACTCCACACCTGCAAGGCTCCGGTAGCCCCGGTCAGACGGGTACGACCGTTGTCGTCACGACCAATCCAGGCGACCGCCACCAGATCATCGGAGAAGCCGGCAAACCAGCTATCGCGCAGATCATTGGTGGTCCCGGTCTTGCCCGCCAGCCGAATACTGGCCGGAACCTGATTATACGCCGATCGGCCAGTGCCTTCAGTCATTACCCGAGTCATAGCCTCCTGCATCAGGTAGATAGTGGCTGAGTCGAAACGCTGTTCCACCTCGAACGGGTAACGATGCAGTGGATCACCCTCCGCGGTCAGAACGTTGCGGATACCCCGCAACGGGGTGTTGAAGCCACCGTTGGCGATGGTCTGATACATGTCAGCCACCTGCACCGGAGTCATCGCCCCCGAGCCCAGCAGCATCGACGGATACGCTGGCCAGCGGTGCGGCACGCCCATCCGCTCAACCGTCTTGAGTACCTGCGGCACCCCCAGATCCACACCCAGGCGGACAGCAGCCTGGTTATAGGAACGGCTCAAGGCATGATGCAGGGTTACCCAGCCATGACTCTGGCGATCATAGTTCTGCGGGCTCCAGGTCTTGCCTGGCTCGGCATCGAGAGTGATCGGCGAATCATCAATCAACGTCACCAGTGAATATTTCTGCGGCTGCTCCAGCGCGGTCAGATAGATTGCCGGTTTGATCAAGGAGCCAACCGGGCGCGACGCATCCAGAGCCCGGTTAAACCCTGAAAACCGCGGATTACGCCCGCCAACCAGGGCCAGCACCTCACCGGTCTGGGCTCCGGTCACGACCATCGAGCCTTCCAGTTCGATCTCACCGTCGGCCGGCCCTAGTCGCTTGAGCGTGGTTTCCACCGCCTTTTCGGCCTTGTTCTGCAACAACGGATCGAAGCTGGTGAAGATCCGCAAACCTTCGCTGGTCAAATCCTCGTCGCGGTAATCTTCGCGCAACTGGCGTCTGACCAGGTCCATGAAGGCCGGGTAGCTGGAGTCAGCCAGGCTGCCGCGGGTGGATGTGTCCAGAGGCTTGGCCCGGGCCTGCTCGGCCAGCTCCGGCGTAATCATGTTCTGCTCGGCCAGCATCTGGATGACCAGGTCGCGCCGGGCTTTGGCCCGCTCCGGCCGGCGGCGCGGGTTGTACAGCGAGGGCCCTTTGACCATCCCCACCAGCAGCGCCACCTGGTGCAACTCCAGTTCGTGCAACGGCTGGGCGAAATAGTACTGACTGGCCAGACCGAAGCCATGCACCGCGCGCCGGCCATCCTGACCGAGGAACACCTCATTGAGGTAGGCCTCGAGGATCTCCTCCTTGGGATAGTGCCGCTCCAGCAGCACCGCCATGATCGCTTCGGTCCCCTTGCGGACCAGGCTGCGATCACTGGTCAGGAAGAAGTTCTTGACCAACTGCTGGGTCAGGGTGCTGCCGCCCTGTACTACGCTACCGGCCGTCAGGTTGACGTACATCGCCCGGGCAATGCCTTTGGGTGACACGCCGAAGTGCTGGAAAAAGTCCCGATCTTCGACCGCAATCAGCGCTTCGATCAGATAGGGCGGTGCCTGGTCCAGGCGAATCAGAATCCGGTCCTCGTTGTGGGCCGGATAGATGCCACCGATCATCAGCGGCTCCAGACGAGCCATGACCACATCATTGCCACCCGACAGACTGGTCACCTGATTGCCAGAGAAACCCACACTCAGACGCTGGGCAGGCTCAATGCCTTCAAAGAACTGAAACCCCCGGGTATAGACATCCACCCGACTGCCCGATACCGCCATCTGCCCCGGCTGGCGCGCCGCACTGACGGTGCGGTAGCCCAGCGCGCCCAGCTCAGTCACGAAGTCATCGCGACTGAGCTGTTGCCCGGCATACAGTTCCAATGGCCGGGCAAACACCTGGGCAGGCACGGCCCAGCGCTTGCCGGAGAACTTCTCCTGAACCACTGCATCCAGATAAATGACCAGTCCGGCGAACAGCACCAGCCCCACCAGACCCAGTTTTATGGTCCAGCCCAGAATGCGGCGTCCCAGCCCCGGCTTGCCCTTCGACTTCGCTTTGCGCTTTTTAGCCATAATCCCCTTGAATAACCCCGTCACTGACTACCACTACGTGCCCGCTGGCACGGCAACCAAGGTTGGCCTTGGCCCGGCCAACCCGCATAATGCCCGTATCATTCGCCCACGCAAGGATCCATCGTGAGCCTGACACTACTCAATGCCCTGAAAAATCCAGCGCTGTATGACCATCCGGTTCAGGACTTTACCCTGATTGAGACCCATATTTCCTGGGTTTTACTGACCGGAGAGTACGTTTACAAGATAAAAAAACCGGTCAACTTTGGATTTCTCGACTACTCCACACTCGAGCGTCGGGCTCATTTTTGTGCCGAAGAAGTCCGTCTCAACCGACGCCTGGCACCACAACTCTATCTGGACGTCGTTGCCGTACGTGGCAGTGAAGACGACCCACGCCTGGACGGTGATGGCCCGGTTATCGAATACCTGGTCAAAACCCGCCAGTTCCGTCAACAGGATCTGCTCAGCAACCTGCAAAAAGCCGGCGACCTGCAGCCCTGGCATATCGACCAGTTGGCGCTTAGCCTGGCCAGTTTTCACGAGCGGATCGAGCACGCCCCGCTGGACAGTGCCTGGGGCGAGCCCGAGCAGGTCCATGCCCCGGTGGCGCAAAACTTCGAGCAGATCCGTCCACTGCTCAGCGCATCAGCCCAGTTGCATCAGCTCGAGCAACTTGAACAGTGGGCACATACTACCTTCCAACGCCTCCAGCCCCAACTAGCGCAACGCAAAGCTGAAGGTTTCGTGCGTGAATGCCATGGCGACATTTACCTGGACAACGTCACCCTGGTCGACGGACAAGTGACCCTGTTCGACTGCATTGAGTTCAATGACGCCTTCCGCTGGACCGACGTCATGAGCGATGTGGCCTTCATGTCCATGGATCTGGAGGACCGGGGCCTGTACGCGCTGTCACACCGTTTCGTCAACGCCTACCTGGAACAGACCGGCGACTACGCTGGCCTGGCCCTGCTCAACTACTACAAGGCCTACCGGGCCATGGTCCGAGCCAAGGTCGCACTGCTGCGCCTGACCCAACCAGTCGAAGACGCCGAACGCCAGGAAGTACTGGCCCGGTATCAGAGCTACGCCGATCTGGCCGAGTCCTACACACTGATTCCGCAACGCTTCGGCCTGCTCACCCATGGTGTCTCGGGCTCGGGCAAAAGCACCGTGGCCATGGCTGCACTCGAAGCCCTGGGCGGCATCCGCATACGCTCGGACATCGAACGCAAGCGTTTGTTCGGCAAGCAACAGACCGGGCGTCTGAATGACGGTCTGTACGCTCCCGAGCTCAGCGAACAGACCTATGCCCGACTGGCCAACCTGGCCAGTCAGATCCTGGCGGCCGGGTATTCGGTGATCGTCGACGCCACCCACCTCAAACAGCAGCAACGCGAACTGATCAGCCAAGCCATCGAACAGCAATGCGCCCCATGCCTGCTGATCCACTGTCACGCCCCGCTTGAGCAGATAGCCGACTGGCTAGAACAGCGTCAACAACAGGCTATTGACCCCTCCGACGCCGATCTGGCTGTGGTTCAGCACCAGCTTGAACAGCTCGAGCCACTCAGCGCTGATGAGCTACAGCATTGTCTGGCCGTCGACACCAGCCAACCCCAGGCTCTGGAGAAACTGCTGACGCAACTGCGCCAACGGCTCTGAGCATGCCATGGTCCTAGGGTCTCCGCGCCGGCGCCTGGCTGTACGTATCATCCAGGGCCATCTACACTGCGTGTGGGACCCAATAACAAGAAGCCCGGACACATGCAGACAAGACAGATCGAAAAGCTGGTTTTGCAGCCAGTCAGCCACGCCTTGGGGGGCATCCCAGTAGTAAGGCTTATTCATAGCCTGATGACACAGCGGGGTGACCATGAGCAATGATGAACTCCTTGGCCTACGCAATCTCGGCAAAACCTCGGTGCAATGGCTCCACGCCACGGGCATCCATAGCCTGGCGGAACTGCGCAAGCGTGGCCCGGTGGATGCGTATTGCGCGGTAAGGGCACGCGGATTCAGAGCCTCCAAGGCCCTGTTGTTCGCCCTGGCTGGCGCCCTTGAGGATGTCCACTGGAATCAACTGGACCCGGAGTACAAAGCCCGCCTGCTAAAACAGTTGGAGCGTCAGCAGCTCTGAGGGCCAACTGTCTCTTCCGGCATAAAAGCGAAATAGCTCACACTGCCGAGGGATAGCGGTTGCCAGTGCCAGTAACCGGCTTTTATGTTGGATGGACATGGGACCGCCAAGCGCGCAACCAAATGCAGTAGCCACGCCGACTTGCCTGGCAGCAGGCCCGCGGGTTTTGGTTAATCAGGACCGATAAGAAGGAATGCAGCCATGTACCTCATAGGTGACCAGCCCCCCTACGCTGAAAAGCTGATCAGCACCCTGCAGAGCATCCCTGAGCAGTTGCTGGAAGGCCTGGAACCCTGCGCCGACCCTATCGCCCTGGACGCGGTCAAGGATCTTTACCAGTCGATCGGCAACAACCGCCTGTACCTGCTCAAAAGCGGCCTGCTACATGCCCTGATCGACAACAAGCCACTGTTCTATCTGCAGGAAGGTGACTTGCTGGGCCTGCGCCAAGGGCTGAATACCGCGCCCTGCACCTACCTCAGTGAAGAGCCGCTGGTGCTGATCCCCTACGATCGCGAAGCGCTGTTCCGGCATATCCATGAAAGCAATCAGCGTCAGGAACTGTTTACCCAGTACATTCTCGGCCAGGCCGCGCTGATGTCTGACGCACTGGCGCGCAGCAAGCCACCGGAAGTACGCCCGGTCACCGGATTTCAGCACTTTGCCCCCGGCGCGGAACTGATCCGCCAGGGCGACGAGGCTGATCACGTTTTCATCATCACCGAAGGCCATGCCGAAGCTTTTGTCGAAGGCATCAAGGTCGGTGATGTGCAAAAGGATGAAATTTTCGGCGCCATGGCGCTGTTCACCCGGGAAAAGCGCTCGGCCACGGTGATCGCCAGTGTGCCAACGACCGTCATGATGATCCCTAAGGACCAGTTCCTGGCGCTGATGCAGAGCAACCCCCGGATTGCCCACAGCCTGATCGAAAGCATGGCCCGACGTATCGACCTGATGAACAAGGAATTGACCCACTACAAGCAATTGGCAGGAAAATAAGTTGCAAAAGGGGTTGACTCTCAAATGATAACGATTATTATTAACACCAAGTCATCGCGAGATGGCTTGCGAAGACTCTAAAGCGCAGTCTCCTTCAGAGTTTTCTGGATAACAGCTTGTCGCAAGACAACGGTTATCTCCTCATCAGGCTAATCACGGATTTAAGCCCGCTCTCTGAGCGGGCTCTTTTTTTGCCTGTCTTTTTTGCGACTTATCTGCACATGCCTCACGCAGATGCTTCGGCCGCCTCCAGAGTGTTTTCCAGCAGGCAGGCGATGGTCATCGGCCCTACCCCGCCGGGCACCGGCGTAATCCAGGACGCCCTGGCACTGGCTGTCTCAAACTGCACATCACCTGTCAGGCGACCATCAGCCAGACGGGTGATTCCAACATCCAGCACCACCGCTCCAGGCTTGATCCAGTCACCGCGAATCAGCCCCGGCACACCCGTGGCCACCACCAGGATATCCGCCTGGCGCACCAGTTGCGGCAAATCGCAGGTTTGCTTGTGCGCTACCAGCACCGTAGCCTCGGCCTTGAGCAATTCCAGCGCCATAGGCCGGCCAACGATGGTCGACGCACCAACCACCACCGCCAGCTTGCCGCATGGATCGACTCCGGCGCTGGCCAGCAAGCGCATGCAGCCCTTGGGCGTACAGGGTCGCAAGCCCGGTACTCCGGCGGCCAGCCGACCAAGGTTTTCCGGGTGGAAGCCATCGACGTCCTTGCCCGGAGCAATCCGACCGATCACCCGGCGCACATCAATATGCGCTGGCAGTGGCAACTGGACCAGAATCCCATGGACTGCCGGGTCAGCGTTCAACTGCTCGATCAGCATCAGCAGCTCGGTTTCGCTGACGCCGGCCGACAGCCTGTGACTGAGCGAGCGCATCCCGACCTGCTCACAGGCGGCAATCTTGTGCCGAACATAAACCTGTGAAGCCGGATCCTCACCCACCAGTACCACCGCCAGGCCCGGGACACTGGCGCCAGCCGCGCAGCGTCGGGCCACCCTGGCGGCGACCTCGCTCCGTACCTGGGTCGCCAGCGTCCGCCCATCAAGCACCTGGCAAGCTGACGGCACCGCCCGCTCGAGCGGCGCCTGATCTACAAAAGCACTCACTTCAGTAACCCTGCCCCGGAATCCAGCTGGTGCCCGCCAGCGGCACCCTGGCCATGGCGGCCGCCTCGACACTCAGGGCCACCAGATCCTCGGGATCGAGGTTGTGCAGGTGCGACTTGCCACAGGCGCGGGCCATGGTCTGAGCCTCCAGCACCAACACCCGCAGGTAGTTGGCCAGCCGCCGGCCACCCTCAACCGGGTCCAGGCGTTTGGCCAGTTCCGGGTCCTGGGTGGTGATGCCAGCCGGGTCGCGACCATTCTGCCAATCGTCGTAATAGCCGGCAGCCGAACCCAGCTTGCGCAACTCGCTGTCCAGGCGCGGATGGTTGTCACCCAGGGCAATCAATGCGGCGGTACCGATCGCCACCGCATCAGCACCCAGCGCCATGGCCTTGGCCACGTCGGCGCCGGTGCGGATTCCGCCAGAGACAATCAGTTGCACCTGCCGGTGCATGCCCATTTCCTGCAGAGCCTGAACCGCCTGGGGAATGGCGCAGAGAATCGGGATGCCGACATGCTCGATGAACACTTCCTGAGTAGCCGCCGTTCCCCCTTGCATACCGTCGAGCACAATCACATCGGCACCGGCTTTGACCGCCAGCTTGACGTCGTAATATGGGCGGCTGGCGCCGATCTTCACATAGATAGGTTTTTCCCAGTCGGTGATCTCGCGCAGTTCGGCAATCTTGATCGCCAGATCATCCGGGCCAGTCCAGTCCGGATGCCGACAGGCGCTGCGCTGATCGACGCCAACCGGCAAGGTGCGCATGCCGGCGACCCGCTCAGTCACCTTCATGCCTAGCAACATTCCGCCGCCACCAGGCTTGGCGCCCTGGCCCAATACGATTTCAATGGCGTCGGCCTTGCGCAGATCGTCCGGGTTCATGCCGTAACGCGACGGCAGATACTGATAGACCAGATGCCTGGACTGACCGCGCTCTTCCGGGGTCATGCCGCCGTCCCCGGTGGTGGTACTGGTGCCGGCGATACTCGCACCACGACCCAAAGCCTCCTTGGCCTGGGCCGACAACGCACCAAAACTCATACCCGCGATGGTTACCGGGATATCCAGGTGGATCGGCTTTTTGGCGAAGCGGGTGCCGAGCACCACATCGGTCCCACATTTTTCCCGATAGCCTTCCAGCGGATAACGGGAAATGCTCGCTCCCAGCAACAATAGGTCATCGAAATGCGGCACCTTTCGCTTGGTCCCACCACCACGAATGTCATAGATGCCGGTCTCGGCGGCTCGCTGTATTTCCTGAATGGTCAGGCGGTCGAAGGTGGCGGACTCGCGCAGTACCGGCTCATGGGTGTCGTTCATATGCATTCCTCTCAATCAGTCAGACCGAACGGCTCAGTAGGCCGCTGCGTTATCCACCTTGAAGCTGTACAGTTGCCGGGCCGAGCCATAGCGTTTGAAGCTGGCCGGGTCCTCGTCGAAGCCGGCACGGTTAAGCAATTCCGTCAGTTCCTCCAGATGCTCTGCGCGCATGGCTTTCTCAATGCAGTCAGAACCCAGCGACTTGACCGAGCCCTTGACGTAAATGCGGGTCTCGTACAGCGAGTCGCCCAACGCATCGCCTGCATCACCGCAGACCACCAGACGCCCGGCCTGGCCCATAAAACAGCTCATATGGCCAACGCTGCCGCCAACCACGATATCGGCGCCTTTCAGCGAGATCCCGCAGCGTGCCCCGGCATCGCCGTCAATGATCAGCAAGCCGCCATGGGCCGTGGCTCCGGCCGACTGCGAGGCACTGCCCTTGACGTGCACCAGCCCAGACATCATGTTTTCAGCCACGCCGACCCCGGCATTGCCATGTATGGTGATCGTGGCTTTCTGGTTCATGCCGGCGCAGTAGTAGCCGCTGTGGCCTTGAATATCGACCGAGACCGCCTCGTTCAGGCCAACCGCCAGGTTGTGCTTGCCATCGGGATGGGTCACCAGCCACTCGCGTTCGGTGACAGCGCCGGCCTGCACATGCAGCGCCTGATTGAGTTCACGCACCGGAGTGCTGGACAGATCAATGGTTTTCATCACGTTGCTCCTCAGGCGCTCTTGCGTTCCCAGATGTACATGGTGGCGGGCTCCGGTTCCCAGACCCGGGCCTGATCGATCCCCGGTAGCCCAGCCAAAGCCTGGTATTCCGAGGCCATGGCCACGTAATCCTCGGTTTCGGCCAACACCGCCGGCTTGCAGGCGATCGGATCACGAATCACCGCAAAACCTTCACGGGTGCCAATGGCGAAAGTGAAGAAGCCATCCAGATCGTTCAGGGCATGATCCAGCGCCTGTTTGAGCGAGTCGCCTTCACGCAGGCGCCAAGTCAGGTAGGCGGCGGCCACCTCGGTGTCGTTTTCGGTTTCGAACTGCAAGCCACGGCGCTTGAGCTCCTGACGCAGGCGGCTGTGATTGGACAGCGAACCGTTGTGCACCAGGCACAGGTCATTACCCGTGGAGAACGGGTGGCTGCCTTCCATGGTTACCGCGCTTTCAGTGGCCATGCGGGTATGGCCGATGATATGGCTGCCTTTCATGGCGCTGAGTGAGAAACGCTCGGCAATCGCCGCCGGCAAGCCCATGCCCTTGAGAATCTCGATGCTCTGACCGATGCTCATCACCCGCACCTCGGGCGCCAGCTCGGTCAGCGCGGCGCGCGCCTGATGCTCATCGGCATTGAGTTTGAGCACAACCGCATCAGCATTGCTGAACCAGTCCAGCGAGCAACCCAGACGCCCTTCCAGCGCGCCCATCAGGCTGCTCCAGTCATAGTCTGCCGTGGTGCTTTGCAGCGTCAGCTTGATCCAGCCATCGACCACTTCATCGCCGTAGATGGCGAAGCCAGCACTGTCCGGTCCGCGATCGGTCATCGCCAGCAGCATCGGCTCGAACAGGGCACCAAGCTGCGATTCCAGTTCAGGGTTCTTCAGATACAACCCGACAATTCCACACATAAACACATCCTCACTACGTTCGGGAGCCTGAGGCCCAGGCCTCGGGCGGCTTCAAAAGAATTCGGTATACCGCTGTACTTCCCAGTCACTGACATGGCGGCTGTATTCCACCCACTCCATGCGCTTGAGCTTGATGAACTCATCGACAATTTCCGATCCCAGCACTTCGCGGAACAGCGGATCGGCTTCCAGCGCCAGACAGGCTTCATTGAGATTCTGTGGCAGAGTCTTGATCCCGCGTGCGGTGATATCCTCCAGACTCAAGTTGTAGAGGTTCTCGTTGCAGGGCTGGCCCGGCTCCAATTGACGGTCGATACCGTCCAGACCGGCGGCGATGATCGCGGCGGTGACCAGATAGGGATTGCAGCCAGCATCAGGCAGGCGGAACTCGATCCGGCCATAGGGAATGCGCACCATCGCCGAGCGGTTATTCTCGCCATAGGCGATAAAAGCTGGCGCCCAGGTCGCCCCTGACAACGAGCGCCCCACCACCAGGCGCTTGTAGGAATTGACCGTCGGCGCGGCAAAGGCACACAACGCCGGTCCATGGGCCAACAGCCCGGCGGCGAAGTGATAGGCCATCTTCGATAACCCCATACCAGAGGGGTCTGCCGGGTCGTGGAACAGGTTGGAGCAGTCCTTGCTGGCCAGCGAAATATGAAAGTGCATGCCGTTGCCCGAGCGGCGCGGGTCCGGCTTGGGCATGAACGAGCAGATCATGCCCAGTTCATTGGCAATCTCGCCGGCAGCCATGCGAAAGAAGGTGAAGCGATCGGCCGAGGTCATGGCGTCGCTGTAGGTATAGTTGATCTCGAACTGGCCGTTGGCATCCTCATGATCGATCTGGTAGATGTCGAAATCGACCTGCTGCAGCGCTTCGGTCAGGCGCTCGAGAAACTCCCGAGAACGTGACAAGCCCTTGTAGTCGTAGCAGGGCTTATCCAGAGTGTCGCTGGCATCAACCAGTTGCAACTGTCCTCGTTCATCACGGCGGAACAGGCTGAACTCCGGCTCCAGGCCGGTATTCATGGTCCAGCCCCGGTCTGTCAGTCGTTCGATCTGGCGCTGCAACACATAGCGGGTGTCATAGGGGTGCGGCTGGCCGTTGACATGACCGATACACAGCAGCCGGCCGTAGCCCGGCTGCCAAGGCACCGGGGTCAGAGTCGACAGATCGCCCCTGGCCATGAAGTCCG
Organism: Halopseudomonas phragmitis; assembly: GCF_002056295.1. Classification (NCBI taxonomy): domain Bacteria; kingdom Pseudomonadati; phylum Pseudomonadota; class Gammaproteobacteria; order Pseudomonadales; family Pseudomonadaceae; genus Halopseudomonas; species Halopseudomonas phragmitis. Next base: position 397,960 of record NZ_CP020100.1, read on the forward strand.
GCCCATGAGGCTCCATGCCCATGCCACAAATGGCGAAGCCGGCAAACCCGGCACCTTCCTCGGCTACAGCCTGGAGGCCACTGACCGGTACCGACTTGGTTTTGGCAGCACCATGAATATCGACAAACTGCGCCAGCACGTACTTGATACCGTACTGTTCAATGATTTGCTGTGTCTCGCTGGGCAACATGGGATAGCTCCTTTCGGCAAATTATTCCACACAGGAATTTTAATTTCACCATAAGAAATGCAATCCGCTTGCCAAGTCCTCCAGATGCGAGAAAAGCCTGTCAAAATGCCGCGTAATGGGTATATCTATGGAAAAATGCCCCTGCCCCGGATGCGCTGGTTGTTGTCATGACGATGCGTTTGCGCACATTCTTGGTGCTAAATTTAATTTACCGATCTGAAAGCGTGCATACTCAATGGCCAAATCAAGCGACACCCAACCACGCCTCAAGCTGGAGCAATATCTGGGCATGCAGATTCGCCGTCAACGTCAGGCCCAAGGGCTGAAGATCACCGACGTGGCGCGCATTGCCGGCATCAGTCAGGGCATGCTGAGCAAAATAGAAAACGCCCAGGTGTCTACCAGTCTGGATACCCTGACACGCCTGTGCGATGTGCTGGGCCTGCCAATGTCGAAACTGTTCAGTCAGTATGATCAGCAAGGTGGAGGCGCATTGCTGGTCCACAGTGGTGAGGGGCTGGAAGTGGTGCGCCGCGGCACCGAGAAAGGCCACACCTATCAGTTGCTCAACCACACCCGTGGGCCGAAAAAGAGCTTCGAGGCCTACATGATCAGCATGGATGATGCTGCCGAAGAGTTTCCAACCTTCTCCCACCCCGGCACTGAGTTCATTCACCTGCTCGAAGGCCGGCTGGTTTATCGGCATGGCAACCAGCTTTACCCCATGGGTCCTGGTGACAGCCTGACCTTCGACGCCGAAGTGCCCCACGGCCCGGAAACCCTGGTTGAGGTGCCCATCCGCCTGCTGTCGGTAATGAATTACGACCAGAACTGAGCACTCGGCGGCCGCAGCCTGCTGCGGCCGACATCCCGCCCCCAATATGCGCTGATCCCCACCCCTGCGGCCTGCTGCCAATTCTGCCATTGGCACAGCCCTTGCTTTTGCCCCTGATAACCAGATTACAAAAACATCAGCATCCCGCTTGCCGGTCTGCCACCGGCTGATCAGCCAGGAGGCGGCACTTGCCGCCCGAACAGGTGCCGTTATGCTCAGTCCGATTTTTCAGCTCTACACCCCTTCATCGCTAGGCCTCAAGGCCAGCGCGTTTACCGTTCATGGCCTGCGCAACCACAGTTGGACGCCAATCCTGCTGGCTCGCCTGCACGAATTGCGTCAGAGCGTCGACGTCCAGGCCAGCATGCGCTGGGTCGATAGTTTCAACCGCCTGCGCCAACGCCAGGGCCGCTCAGCCAAACGCTTTCCTGCCTCACCCTGCGCACTGCTGGATCAACTGTTGCGTCTGGGCGAATTGCGCCGCATCTCACCGGTGGTCGATCTGTACAACCACTGGTCGCTGAGTACCGGTCTGTCGATCGGGGCTCATGATCTACGTCATATCGCCCTGCCGGTTCGGTTGGATATCAGCCGGGGGCACGAACACTTTCACCCGCTGGGGGCCGAACAGAACATGACGCTAGCCGAAGGCGAATACGCCTATTTCGACGCCAATCAGCAGGTGATCTGCCGGATGGACTATCGCCAGTGCGCGGTCAGCGCCCTGCAGGCCGAAAGCCAGGAAGCCCTGTTCATCGTCCAGGGCCATCCGGATACCAGTACCGCCGAGCTGCAACAGTGCGTGCACGGCCTGAAAGCCGATCTGACCCGGCTGTGCAGCAACCTCAACCCCACCCAGACTGCCTGTTCACAGGATTAAGGAGTCATCATGCGCTGGCTGAAACCGGACTCACCGCACCACCTGCCACTGCACGACTGGCAACAGTCCCTGCTCGCGGGCGACTGGGAGCGAGCCCTGGTGCTTGAGTCCGGGCGCATGCCGACCGCGCTGCGCGAACAACTGCAGCGGCTGCCGGCGGTCGACAACCAGCCTGGCATGCACGCCCTGCTCGAGCGTCTTGAGGCGCTCAACCGGCATACCCTGCAGGCGATCGATCAGGTCGAGGGCAGCCTGGCCGAGATTTCCGCACGCAGTGGCGAGCAACTGACATTCCTGAATCAGACCCGTGGCTTTCTTGGTGACAGCAGTCACAGCGCCGAGCAGCTGCGTACCGAAATGGATCTGGAACTGCAGGCTACCCAAGGCTTTTTCAGCCAGCAGTTCGCCGAACTGGTCGAGGCCATTGAGGCGCGCAGCCAGGGTTCACACGGAGTCATCGACGCCATCGACAATATTGGTCGCACGGTACAGTTGCTATCGATCAATGCCGCCATCGAAGCCGCTCACGCCGGTGAGTCCGGTCGGGGCTTCGCCGTGGTCGCCCAGGAAATCCGTGAACTGGCACTGCGCACCCAGGACAATGTCCAGAAAGCCTATGAACAGATCGACCTCAGCCCACTGGCCGGACAACTGGAAGAGATGCTTAAAACGGCCGAAACCCAACTGGCCATGCTCGGTCAGCGCGTCAGCGAATCGCTGCAAACCCTGCACGGCCTGCTCGACCGCATGGCCGAACATCTGGGCCAGATCGAAACCAACAACCGGGTAATCGCCGCAGGCGTGACCATTGGCGAGGCCGGCGATCAGCATCTGCGCAGCCGGACCAACTGGAGCCTGGACCTGCTGCACGATCTGCAGGATATCCAGCGCAGCGATGGCGCGCAGAACATGCAGCGCCTGCTCAACGAGGAAAAGCTGCAACTGCAGCACGACTACGACCGTCTGGCCGACATCCGCCAGCGCGGCGAAGTACGCATCGCCATCGAGCCACATTTCAAAGGGCTGTCATTTCGCACCGCCCCCGGTGCCGCTCTGGTCGGTCTGGACGCCGACCTGGCCCGCGCCTTCGCTAACTGGCTGGGGGTCAAGTGCCAGTTCGTCGAATACCCCTGGGACCGCTGCCTGCAGTTGCTTGAGGCCGGCCCCCAGCGCCGCGAACGCGAGGCCGACCTGGTCTGGAGCGCTTTGCCACCAATGCCCGAATACCAGCAGGTAGCCTTTTCCAATCCCTATGTGTTCCTGCCCTATATCCTCGCCAAGCGGGCCGGTGACATACGGATACGCGGGATTGATGACCTGCAGGACAAGGTACTGGGGTGTATCAACGACCCAGCCGCGCTCGAAACCCTGGCCGCGCGCGGATTACGCTGGCAAGCCAACCGGCAACAAGCCGGTGGCCGCATTGCGCTGGCCAATCTGCTGGCCTACAACGACCAGAGCCAGATTCATGACTGCCTGGCCGATGGCGTGGTCGATGCCTTTGCCGTCGACCTGCCGATTTATCACTGGGCCTGTCACGGCCCGGACAGCCCCTGGCGCGGCAAGCTGGAAATCCTGCCGGGCAATCTCAGCCCCCAATTGTGGTTCTACAGCGCGGCTGTGGCCAACCAGCCTGGCAGTACCAGCCTGCTCAAAGCCATCAACCAGTTCATTGACGAGTTCCGACCCAGCGCCAGCTACCGTGAATTGATCACTCGTTGGCTGGGTCATGGGTACGACGATCCCAACTGGCACTTCAGCCCCGGCGTTCAGAGCCTGAGCACCCTGGAAGACAGTCTGTAGGCTGGCCAATACCTCACCATAAAAATTCCTCTCAGGATTTTTATTTTCCTAACAGTATTGACTGAAAAACCGCGCTTCGCTTATAAAAAACACATAGTGAATATTTTATTCCTGGCAGTTAAATTTCTTCACAAGTGAATTGAATGTTTACCCATGAAGACGCCAGGCAGGTTTCAAATACTGAGAGGGGGCTTGCCATGCCCAGCGCGTCACAGCACTACACCATCAAGATCAGTTGCCCGGCCACCTCCGGCATCGTCGCCGCGGTTACCAGCTACTTGGCCGGCCAGGGTTGCTACATCAGTGAAATGTCGCAGTTCGACGACGAGTTCCAGGACATGTTTTTCATGCGCGCGGTGTTTCGCTTCAACACCGGAGTGAATGCCGATCTCGCCAACCTGCGTGCAGGCTTCGATGATGTCGCCCAGCGTTTCGACATGCGCTGGGAACTGTTCGACAACAGCCGGCCGATGCCGGTCTTGCTGATGGTCAGCAAGTACGACCACTGCCTGACCGACCTGTTGTACCGCCACCACAAGGGCGAGCTGGACATGCGGATCACCGCGATCGTCTCCAACCACCTTGATCTGCGGCCAATGGCCGAGCGCGAAGGCATCCGCTTCATCTATTTGCCGGTGAACAAGGACAACAAGGCCCAGCAGGAAGCCGAGTTGCTGAAGATCGTCGAGGAAACCGGCACCGAACTGGTGGTGCTGGCCCGCTACATGCAGATTCTCTCTGATGAGTTGTGCGACAAGCTGGCCGGCCGGGCGATCAACATCCATCACTCGTTCCTGCCCGGTTTCAAGGGCGCCAAACCCTATCACCAGGCCTGGGAGCGCGGCGTCAAGCTGATTGGCGCCACTGCCCACTATGTCACCGCCGACCTCGACGAAGGCCCGATCATCGAACAGCAGGTCCAGCGGGTCGATCACACCTATCTGCCCGAAGATCTGGTTGCCATCGGCCGCGATACCGAAACCGTGGCCCTGTCCAAGGCGGTCAAGTACCACCTCGAACACCGGGTGTTTCTCAACAATGAGCGCACAGTGATTTTTCGTTAAACACGCACGGACTAAATAGCTCGGTTGGTGCTGAGCTGTTCTGGACCGTTAGATGCCAGGGATGGCATCTACGAGCGTACAGGGATGTATTTACAGCGTGTCCAGAACAGCTCAGCACCAACCGGGCTGACATCGAAATTACCCGGCAGCATGCCCAGGAGGCCCCATGCCGTTCAGTCTGTTGAAATACGGCCTGTCGTCCGACTACCCGGTCGAGGTCGATTTGCCCGCACCAACCGAGCTCAAGCCGAGCTATGACGTGGTGATCATCGGCGGCGGAGGCCACGGTCTGGCAATCGCCTACTACCTGGCCAAATACCACGGCATCACCAATGTCGCGGTGCTGGAAAAATCCTACCTGGGTAGCGGCAACACTGCGCGCAACACAGCGGTGATCCGTTCCAACTACCTGACCAGCGAGGGCGTGCGGTTCTATACCGAGTCGGTGCGCCTGTTCAAGGAACTGTCGAACGAATTTGACTTCAACATCATGTACTCAGAGCGCGGCCAATTGACTCTGGCGCACACCGACGCCACGGTGCGCGCCTTTCGCCAACGCGCCGAAGTCAACAAGCACTTCGGTGGCCGCACCGAGATGATCGACCGCCAGCAGATCCGCGAACTGGTGCCGAGCCTGAACCTGGACCCCGGGCATCTACCGGTACTGGCCGGGCTCTGGCATATCGACGGCGCCACTGCCCGCCACGATGCGGTGGCCTGGGGCTACGCCAAGCAGGCGGCCAAACGCGGCGTGGAAATTCATCAGTTGACCGAAGCCCAGGACTTTGTGCTCGACGGCGACCGGGTCAGCGCCATCAAGACCAACCGTGGCACCGTGCGCTGCGGCTGCGTGGTGCAGGCCATTGCCGGGCACAGCTCGCTGCTGCTGAACAAGCTGGGCATCCGCGCACCGATTCACAGCTACCCGCTACAAGCCATGGTCACCCAACCATTCAAGCCCTTCCTTGACCCCTTGGTCAGCTCTTCGGCCCTGCACTGCTACGTCCAGCAGACCAGCCGCGGCGAGGTGGTGTTTGGTGGTGGCTCGGATCCCTACCCGCTGTACAACACACGCTCGACCCTGGAACTGAAAGAAAGCCTGCTGGCCCATGCCATCGAGATGTTCCCGTTTCTGGCCCAGGCCAAGCTGATGCGCCAGTGGGCCGGCATCACCGACATGACCCCGGACTACAGCCCGATCATGGGCCTGTCGCCGCTGGACAACTACTACCTGGACGCCGGCTGGGGTACCTGGGGCTTCAAGGCCACCCCGATCTGCGGCAAGACCATGGCCGAACTGGTAGCCAGCGGCGGACAGGTACCGGAGCTGATCCAGCCCTTTGCCCTGGAGCGTTTCTCACGCTTCGAGCAGGTCAACGAAATGGGCGCCACCGCCGCCAGCCATTGAGGATGCAATCATGAAAATCATGCCCTGCCCGCTCAACGGGCCGCGCAACATCAGCGAATTCACCTATGGCGGCGAATTCAAACTCATGCCCGACCCCAACACCTGCTCGGATGCCGAATGGGCCGACTATGTGTTCAACAGCAACAACCTCGCCGGAGTAGTCACCGAGTGGTGGATGCACACGGCCAGCAGCTACTGGTTTCTGGCCGAGCGTCACACCGTTACTGACCAGATTATTCGTACCTACGACCCCAGCGAGCGCTTCAGCCAACGGGTCGAATTCAACCTGCCGGCCAGCCGTGAAGAGGAAGTCAGCGCATGAACAGCCCTGAGCGCCTGCCCGCCCCGATGGGCCTGCTGATCGATCGCAGCAAGCCTATGCCGTTTCGTTTTGATGGCCGCGACTACCAGGGTCTGGCCGGTGACAGCATCGCCAGCGCACTGCTCGCCAACGGCCAGTGGCTGCTGTCACGCTCGTTCAAGTACCACCGCCCCCGCGGGCCGCTGACCCTGGCTGGCGAAGATGCCAATACACTGGTGCAACTGGCCCAGCAACCCAATGCGCTGGCCGACCGCCAGAGTCTTAGCGAAGGCCTGGAGGTCTGGGCCCAGAACGTCAGCGGCTCACTGACGCGTGACCGCGACGCCTACCTGGGCAAATTCTCACGCTTCATGCCGGTCGGCTTCTATTACCGCAGTTTCTACAAGCCCAAGGGCGTGTGGAAATACTGGGAGCCCTTGATCCGCAAGAAAGCCGGGCTCGGTGTGCTGGATCTCGACGCCCGTGGCGGTTATCACGACAAGGCCTTTGTGTTTACCGACGTCGCGGTGATTGGCGCAGGCCCTGCCGGCTTGCAGGCAGCCCTGAGTGCCGCCGACGCCGGCGCCCAGGTATTGCTGGTCGAGCAGCAAGCCTACCTGGGCGGAGCTCTGGCCTGGAGCCGCTTCGCTGCCGACGCTGGCGCGGCGGATCGGCTGCGGCGCAACCTGATCGACAGGGTCGAGCAGCACCCCAATATCCGGGTCATGACCGACGCGACCTGCAACGCCTGGTTCAGCGACAACTTCCTGCCGGTGATCCAGCGGCAACGGCTGTACAAGGTCCGGGCCAAACAGTGCATTCTCGCCAGCGGCGCTTTTGATCAGCCGGTGGTGTTTCACAACAACGACCTGCCCGGCATCCTGCTGACCAGCGCCGTCCAGCGGCTGATGAAGCTCTATGCAGTCAAACCCGGGAAACGGGCCGTGGTATTGACCGGCAATGATCACGGCTACCTGGCCGCCCTCGACCTGCATCAGCAAGGCGTTGAGGTCGCCGCACTGGTTGATCTGCGTGCACAGCCGCACGACCCGCTGCTGTTGACCCAGGTGCAAACCTGCGGCATTGCCTGCCACCTGGGCAGTACCGTGTACGCGGCCCGCACCGGGCGCAGCGGCCTGCACCTGGGCGGCGTCGAAATCCGCCGGATCAGCGGGCGGGGTAAGGTCCAGAACGGTGGTACAGAACTGGACTGTGACCTGCTATGCATGTCCTCAGGCTACATGCCGGTCTATCAACTGGCCTGTCAGGCCGGCGCCAGGCTCAGCTACGATGACGCCAGTGCCAGCTTCCGTCTCAGCGGGCTGCCGGACAACCTGCTGCTGGCCGGCTCGGTCAACGGCTGGCAGCAACTCGACAACGTGCTTGCCGACGCCCGCCGCGCCGCGCACCAGGCGCTGCACGGCCTGGCCCTGGAGCCGCAGGATCAGGCGGGCATGCTGCAGCCGGAACCCAGCGCTAATGCCGACTGGCCGCTGTTCGCCCACCCCAAGGGCAAGGAGTTCGTCGACTTCGACGAAGACCTGCAGATCGCCGATATCGTCAACGCCACCCGTCACGGCTACCGCGACGTGCAACTGGTCAAACGTTTCTCCACCGTAGGGATGGGACCCTCTCAGGGGCGCCACTCGGCCCTGCCGACCGCCCGCCTGGTCGCTGCCGCAACCCAGCGCACGGTCAGCGAAACCGGTGTGACCACCGCCCGCCCGCCGTTCGTCGCGGAAAGCCTGGCGCATATCGCCGGACGCGGCTTCGACCCGTATCGCCAGACGCCGATGCATCAGCGCCACCTGCAGGCCGGAGCACAACTGATGCCGGCCGGCAACTGGCAGCGACCGGCCTATTACGGCCCGGCTGATCAACGTGATGCCTGTATCCAGGCCGAAGCCCTGAACGTGCGCAACAACGTTGGGCTGATCGATGTGTCGACTCTTGGCGGGCTGGATCTGCGCGGTCCGGATGCGGCCGAATTACTCAACCGGCTGTATACCTTCGCCTTCGTCAAACAGCCGATAGGTCGCTCGCGCTACGCGCTGATGACCAACGAACAGGGCGTGGTGATCGACGATGGTGTCTGCGCCCGGTTTGCCGAACAGCACTTCTACGTCACCGCCACCACCAGCGGTGTCGAGCGCATCTACCAACAGATGCTCAAGTGGAACGCCCAGTGGCGGCTGAACGTCGATATCACCAACCTGACCACCGCACTGGCCGCAGTCAATCTGGCCGGACCACTGGCGCGTCAGGTACTGGCCAAGCTGTGTACTGACGTTGATCTGTCCGCCGAAGGCTTTCCCTATCTGGGCGTGCGTACCGGTACTGTAGCCGGGGTACCGGCGCGTCTGCTGCGGGTCGGTTTTGTCGGTGAACTGGGTTATGAAATCCATGTTCCGGCGCGCTATGGCGAGTACCTGTGGGATGCCTTGATGCAGGCCGGGGCCGAGTTTGGCATCCGGGCGTTCGGGGTCGAGGCCCAGCGCCTGCTGCGCCTGGAAAAAGGCCATGTGATCATCGGCCAGGACACCGATGGCATGACCCGTATCGACGAGATCGACATGACCTGGGCGATTGCCCGCAAGAAGCCGTTCTTCGTCGGCAAACGCTCAGTGGAAATTCTCGAAGCCCAGCCGCTCAAGCGCAAACTGGTTGGATTCCGCCTGCCGGCAGACTCACCCAGACCGCTGGAAGGTCATCTGGTATTAAACGGCGCACAGATCAGCGGCAACATCACGTCCTGTGAGTACTCGCCCACGCTGAACGCAATCATCGGCATGGCCTATGCCGGTGCCGATCAGGGCAGCCCTGGCCAACACCTGCCGATCCGTGTCGAAGGCGGCCAGATGGTCCATGCCGAGGTAGTCGAGCTGCCGTTCTACGATCCCGAAACCCGTCGCCAGGAGCTGTGATCATGATCAGTCCCACCCAATACCCCACCCGCAGCCCGCTGTATCACTTGCAGGCCAATGCCCAACTGAGCAGGCTGGGCGATAGCCTGACGGTCGCCCGCTACAGCAGCGGTGAAACAGAAGCAGCCAGGCGCTGCGCGCTGGTCGATCTGTGCAATCTGGCCCGGGTCGGCTTTCGGGGCGCAGGCAGCGCCCACTACCTTCAGGCCCAGGGTTTCGAGCTACCCCCGGCCCCCAACCTGGCCCTGCGCCAGACCGACGGTAGTCTGGTGGCGCGTCTGTCGCGCACCGAGTACTTGCTGTTGGGCAGTCTGGGCGACCAGGGTCAACGCCTGCAGCGCCTGGAAAATGGCTGGCAGCAGGACGCCACGGCCAACTACCTGCTGCCCCGTATCGACAGCCATGCCTGGCTGAGGCTGTGCGGGCAGCATTGTGCCGAGGTCATGGCCAAGCTCTGTGCGGTCGACCTGCGCCCTCAGAGCTTCCCGCCACTGGCGGTAGCGCAGACCTCGGCGGCGAGGATCAATGTCATCGTGATCAACGCCGGCACGCCGCTCCAGCCTTGCCTTGAGTTGCTGTGCGACCGCGCCGCTGCCGAATACTTCTGGGGCGCGCTGCTGGATGCCATGGGCGAGTTCGACGGTTGCGCCGTGGGGATAGAAGCCCTGATTTGAGCTGCCGAGATGATGGAGAAAAACGACTATCGGGTACCTTCGTTGCAGCGCGGACTTGAGATTCTGCAACTGTTCCATGCCGGGCAACGCAGTCTGAGCATGAACGCGATGGCCGAAGCGCTGGAGGTTAGCGTGTCGGCGCTGTACCGCATCGTCCAGACCCTTAGCGACATGGGCTATCTGCACAAGATCGGCACCAACAGCTACGAACTGGGGCCGGCGGTGGTCAGTGACGGTTTCCGCTACCTGGCCAGTCGCGATATCGTCGAGGTGGCCATGCCCCACCTCAACCACCTGCGTGATCGCACCTCGCTGTCCTGCCACCTGAGCATCCGCGAACAGACCGACAGCCTGTACCTGTATCGGGCGTTTGCCGGCCAACGCCTGTCGGTCAACATTCCGATCGGCAGTCGCATCGCCTGTCACCGCAGCGCCATGGGCCGGGTCCTGCTGTGTGATTTGACCGATAGCGAACTGGAACAGCTCTACCGCTACTGTCGCCTGGACGACCATCCGCCACCCGGCCCGCGCAGCCTGCCGGAGCTGCGGCATCAGGTAGAGAGCGATCGAGAACGCGGCTGGGTACTGAGCCGCTCCGATTATTCAACGGCAATCGCCTGCGCGATCCGTGACCACCGCCAGCGAATCATTGCCGCAATCAACCTGTCGGGGCCCGAAGCCTTGCTGGAGGACGAGCAGACCCAGGCCAGCTACCGCCAGGAACTGCTGGCCGTGGCCGCACGGATTTCCCGCCAGATGGGTGCGGTTTAACCCGCACCCTCTTGCGCGTTAGTGGTTTCAAGCCAGCCACCACCGAGCGCCCGGAACAGATCGACCTCGCTGCTGAGCAGCGCCAGTTGCTCGCTCAACCACTGCTGGCGGGCATTGAACAGTTCGCGCTGGGCATCGAGCAGAGTCAGATGGCTCTCGACTCCGCCACGATAACGTTGCTCGGCCAGCCGGTAATACTGCTCGTTGGCCTCAACCAGCGCCTGACGGGCCTGCAGTTGGGCGCCGTAACCCTCACGTGCCGCCAGTGCATCGGCTACCTCACGGAACGCCTCCTGCAAGGTAGCTTCATACTCGGCCACCCGAGTGTCACGACTGAGCTCGGCATAGTCGAGGTTGGCCTGCAGCCGTCCAGCATTGAAGATCGGCAGCGCGATCGACGGCGCGAAGTTCCAGTAACCCGAGCCACCATCGAACAGCCCGGATAGCTCGTTGCTGGCGGTACCCGCGGCCCCGGTCAAGCGAATGCTCGGAAAGAATGCCGCCCGCGCCGCACCGATACTGGCATTAGCCGCCAGCAGCCGGTGTTCGGCCTGACGCACATCCGGGCGCTGCAGCAATACCTCGGAAGACAGGTCGGCCGGCAACGCCGGCAGCGCCACCGCCTCCAGAGTGCGCGATTCCAATGGTGCCAGCGCCTGCTCCTGGCCAACCAGGCGCGCCAGGGCATTGCGATCCTGGGCCACCAGCCGCTGATACTGGGCCACCGCAGCCCGGGCAGATTCCAGCGCTGCTCGTGACTGCGCCAGTTCCAGTGTCGAAGCAATCCCTTCACGCTGACTCAAGGTGATCAGGTCATAACTCTGCTGATAATTGGCCATGGTTTCCTCGGCCAGTTGCAACAGGTTCTGATCCGCCTGCCAGGTCAGGTAGGCCCTCGCTACACTGGCCACCAGGGCCGTATGCACTCCGCGCCGGGCCTGTTCAGTAGCCAGATACTCTTCCAACGCCTGCTCCGACAGGCTGGCGATCCGGCCGAACAGATCCAGCTCCCAGGCCACATCCAGGGTGGCGCTGTATTGACTGCTGATCATGGCCTGGTCGCCGGCGCTGAGACTGGCCGGCAGCCGGGTCCGGGCACCGCTGCCGGAGGCCGACAGCTCCGGCAAGCGCTCAGCCCGCTGGACCCGGTACAGAGCCCGATAGGCCTCGACATTCAGCGCCGCCACCCGCAAGTCACGATTGTGTTCCAGCGCACTGGCGATCAGGGTCTGCAACTGCGGATCCTGGAAGTAGTCACGCCAGCCAGCCAGGCTCAACTGCGCCTCACCAGGCAAGTCGTTGGCCGCCTGCCAATCCATCGGTACCGGCGCCGGCGGGCGCTGGTACTCGGGTATCAGTGAACAGCCGGTCAGTCCCAGCATCGCCACCATCATCAACGAAGCCTTGAAGTTCATGGGCGCACCTCCGCAGCCGGTGCATCCGCTTCAGGTTCAGGCTTGCGCGAGAACAGCGAAGAGATCAGCACGAAGAACAGCGGCACCCAGAAGATCACCAGCACCGTAGCCGCAGCCATGCCACCCAGCAGACCGGTACCGATCGAATGTGCACTACCGGCCCCGGCACCGCTGGAAATGGCCAGCGGCAACACCCCCATGCTGAATGCCAGCGAGGTCATGATGATCGGCCGCAAGCGCATCCGGCAGGCCTCGACCGCCGCATCGATCAACGACAGTCCCTGCAAGTGCAAGCTCTTGGCAAACTCGACGATCAGAATCGCGTTACGGGCCGTCAGACCAATGGTGGTCAGCAGACCGACCTGGAAGAACACATCGTTGGACAGTCCGCGACCCATGGTCGCCAGCACCGCGCCGATGATCCCCAGCGGCACCACCAGCATCACGGCCAGCGGAATCGACCAGCTTTCATACAGCGCCGCCAGACACAGGAACACGATGATCAGTGACAGGGCATAAAGTGCCGGCGCCTGGTTGCCGGACAGCCGCTCTTCATAGGACAGCCCGGTCCAGGAGTAACCCACCCCCGGTGGCAACTGGGCGGCAATCTCCTCGACTGCCCGCATAGCATCCCCCGAGCTGTAGCCCGGCGCCGCTTCACCCAGGATCTCGACCGCCGACACACCGTTGTAACGCGCCAGCTTCGGCGGTCCATAGGTCCATTCGCCCGAGCTGAAGGCGCTGAACGGCACCATATCGCCGGCGGCATTGCGCACATACCACTGATTGAAGTCTTCCGGGTTCATCCGCGAGCTGGCTTCGCCTTGCAAGTAGACCCGCTTGACCCGGCCACGGTCGATAAAGTCGTTGACATACCCCGAGCCCCAGGCAATCGACAGCGTACTGTTGATATCTGTCAGCGACACGCCGAGCACCCGGGCCTTTTCATCATCGATCGTCAGTTGATATTGCGGCTCGTCATCCAGGCCGTTGGGGCGCACCGCCATCAGCATCGGATGTTCATTGGCCATACCGAGGAACTGGTTGCGGGCCTGCATCAGTACTTCATGTCCAACTCCGGCGTTATCCTGCAGGAACAGGTTGAAGCCAGTAGCGTTACCCAGTTCCATCACCGCCGGCGGGGCGAAGGCGAACACCTGGGCATCCAGCAATTCGCCAAATTTCTCCTGGGCCCGGCCCGCCAGGGCGAACACGCTTTGCTCCGGCCGAGTACGCTCTTCCCAGGGCTTGAGCATGATGAAGGCGATACCCGAGTTCTGGCCGCGGCCGGCAAAGTTGAAGCCGCTAACGGTGAACACCGAACTGACGATGTCGCTCTCGTCTTCCAGCAGGTAACGGCGCACTTCGTCGATACTGGCCTGGGTCCGCTCGGTGGTCGAACCCACCGGGGCAGTGATCTGGGCAAACAGCACGCCCTGATCCTCATCCGGCAGGAAGGCGGTGGGCAGACGCAGGAACAGGAACACCATGATCACCCCGATCAGCAGATACAGCGCCAGGTAGGGCGTCTTGTTGCGCAGAATACCGGCTACGCTGCGCTGATAGCTGTCCACACCGCGATTGAAGGTCCGGTTGAACCAGCCGAAGAACCCACGCTTTTCATGGTGATGCCCGGCCTTGACCGGCTTGAGCAGGGTGGCACACAGCGCCGGGGTAAAGATCAACGCCACCAGTACCGACAGCACCATGGCCGAGACGATAGTGATCGAGAACTGCCGGTAGATGACCCCGGTCGAACCGCCAAAGAACGCCATCGGAATAAACACCGCCGACAGCACCATGCCGATACCGACCAACGCGCCCTGGATCTGGCCCATCGACTTGCGGGTTGCCTCACGCGGCGGCAGGCCTTCTTCGCTCATCACCCGTTCGACGTTCTCCACCACCACGATCGCATCGTCCACCAGCAAACCAATAGCCAGCACCATGGCGAACATGGTCAGCACGTTGATGCTGAAACCGAAGGCCGACATGACACCGAAGGTGCCCAGAATAACCACCGGGATTGCCAGGGTTGGAATCAGGGTGGCGCGCCAGTTCTGCAAGAACAGGAACATCACCAGGAAAACCAGCACTACGGCCTCAATCAGGGTATGCACCACGTTGGTGATCGACGCCGAAACCACCGGCGCAGTCTCGTACGGATAGACCACATCGACCCCGTCGGGAAAGAACGGCCTGAGCCGTTCAACGGTATCCTTGACCGCCTTGGTGGTATCCAGCGCATTGGCGCCGGTGGCCAGATTGATGGCGATCCCCGTGGCTGGCTGACCATTGTACTGAGCATTGGTACTGGCGTTCTGGGCGCCCAGCTCAACCCGGGCGACATCACCCAGGCGTACCTGGGAACCATCGCGGTTGACCTTGAGCAGAATGTCGCGGAACTGCTCGGGGGTCTGCAGACGAGTTTTGCCGATGATGGTCGCGGTCAGTTGCTGTTCTTCGACCGAGGGCATGCCGCCCAATTGACCGGAAGCAATCTGAACGTTCTGCTCCTGAATCGCGCTGCGTACATCACTGGGGGTCAGACTGAAATTGTTCAGCCGTGCCGGGTCCAGCCAGATCCGCATGGCATAGGGCGCGCCAAAGACCTGAAAGTCGCCAACCCCGGGGGTACGCGACAGCGGGTCCTGCAGGTTGGACGTGATGTAGTCGGCCAGGTCCGGACCAGTCAGGCTGCCGTCGGTGGACACCAGGCCAATCACCATCAGGAAGTTGACCGTGGACTTGGTGACCCTGATCCCCTGCTGCTGTACTTCCTGGGGCAGCATTGGAGTCGCCAGTTGCAGCTTGTTCTGCACCTGAACCTGGGCGATATCCGGGTCGATCCCTTGCTCGAAGGTCAGGGTGATGCTCATGCTGCCGTCGGCATTGGTCGACGAGGACATGTAACGCAAGCCATCGATACCGTTCATCTGCTGTTCGATGACCTGAACCACTGTGTCCTGCACGGTCTGGGCTGAGGCCCCAGGATAGCTTACGGAAATCCCTACGGCCGGAGCGGCGATGCTGGGGTACTGGTTGACCGGCAGACTAAGTACTGACAACCCGCCAGCCAGCATGATCACCAAGGCGATCACCCAGGCGAAAATAGGTCGATCAATAAAAAATTTCGACATGCGTCAGATTCCTTTTCAGCCTTCTACCGGCTCGGCGCCGGGAAGGCTGGCGGTTTTGACATTGCTGGCCGGCACCACTTCAACCTCGTCACCGGCACGGATAAACTGCAGTCCTTCGGTGATCAACTGGTCTCCGGCTTGCAGGCCGGCGCTGACCAGCCAGCGGTCGCCCACAGTGCGCTCGGCGCTCAGTACCCGCTGCTCGACCTGGCCCTGACCGTTGACCACCATGGCCACCGGCTCACCACGCGGGTTACGGGTCACACCTTGCTGCGGCGCCAGGATCGCTTCAGCCTTCTGCCCAGACACCAGTTGCGCCCGCACGAACATACCCGGCAACAACAGCCGCTCCGGGTTGGGGAACACCGCCCGCAGCGTCACCGAACCGGTACTGGCATCCACCGACACTTCGGAGAATTCGAGCTGCCCTGCATGCTCGTACTGACTGCCATCTTCCAGAGTCAGAGTGACCCGCGCGGCATCGTCACCAGCCATCTGCAATTGCCCGGCGTCCATCTCACGGCGCAGATTCAGCATTTCCCGGGCAGAACGCACCACATCGACATAGATCGGATCAATCTGCTGGATGGTCGCCAGCTCATTGGCCTGGCCACTGGTGACCAGAGCACCTTCACTGGCCGCCGAACGGCCGATACGTCCAGAGATTGGCGCCAGCACCCTGGTGTAGCGCAGGTCGATCTCGGCCTGCTTCAACACAGCATCGGCCTGCAGGCTGGCGGCCCGGGCTTCGTCATACTGCTGGCGACTGACCGCCTCCTGCTTGACCAGAGTGGCATAGCGCTCGGCCAGTGAACGGCTCGACAATACCCCGGCGCGAGCGCTCTGCAGGTTGGCTTCGTAGACTGACGGATCGATCTGGTAGAGCTGATCGCCCTCCTTGACCTCGCTGCCCTCAGCAAACAGACGCTTCTGGATAATGCCGCTGACCTGCGGACGTACCTCGGCGACCCGATAGGCCGCGGTACGGCCCGGCAATTCACTGATCAGTTCAAAGGGCTCTGTCTGCAACACCACGACACCGACTTTCGGCTTGGCTTGAGCGGGCACGGCAGTATCTGCGGAGGGCTGGCAGGCGCTGAGCAACAGCGCAGAAACCAGTAAGGGAGCAACTAGAATGCGGCCTGGCATGGCGGGCATGGGGAACCTCTCGTGGGTCGAAGCAGGGAGTGCAAACAGAATAGCTTGGTTTGAATGGCAGCGAGTATACTTACATTCATGAATGTTTGTAAACGGAAATTGCATTGGTTAATATAGCGGCCAGCCCACCCTTGGGTGGCTGTTGATACCCGACTTCCAGAGAGCAGGCCATGGTCCGTAGAACAAAAGAAGAGGCCATGGAAACCCGGTTCAGTATCCTTGATGCGGCTGAGCAGTGTTTCCATGAGAAAGGCATATCCAGCACCACACTGAGCGATGTAGCGAAAGCCGCCGGGGTAACCCGTGGCGCCATCTATTGGCACTTTCAGGACAAGTCGGACCTGCTCGATGCACTGCTCGAACGCATGATCACACCGCTCGACCCACTTGGTGAAACAACCCGCAGCGCTGACGAGCCCGACCCCCTGGGTCGCATGCAGGAGCTGATCAGCCAGATATTCCAGCGCGTGGAAAAGGACCCGTCCAACCGGCGCGTTCATGAAATTCTGTTTCTGCGTTGCGAGCAAAGCCAGCAGAACAATGAACTCTATCGGCGCCTGCAAACCATGTACGAAACCCATCTCGAGCACTGCAGCCTGGCGCTGCTCAATGCGGTAAGCAAAGGCCAGTTACCCAAGACACTGGATATTCCAAGCGCCAGTCTTACCCTCAGCGGATTCATAAGTGGCATCATCTATCACTGGCTGATGACCCCCAACCAGTTGAGTCTGGCCGCACGCGCCGACGCGCTGGCCTGCGCCTGCATCGACATGCTCAGACTCAGCCCGGCACTGCTCACAACTCAGGAAATCCCGGCGCAGTAGTCCTGCTCTTCGGTCGCCGGGGTCAGCCACACATAGTCGGCCTGAGCTTCGTCCGGCAGAGCGCTCCCGGCCTCCACCAGCATCAGCACCCGCGGCGCGGTAGCCCCAGCCCAGTGCAGCGGCACCCCCAGATCTTTGCGTACGTGATAGCCACCAGCCAGGAGCAGAGCCGGGGTCGGTGCCGCCTGCAACACCTCGGCCATACGTTGGTCACGGCCCTGCTGGATCGCCAGCATGGCCGGTACCTGAGTTTCCGGCAGCTTGTGGCAATGCGACTCGCGCATGATCTGCGCCAGCGTCTCACGAGTCTCGCCCCGGTAAACCTCGGACAACGGCTGTGGCTGACGATACAGAGCACTCATCTCATCACGGCCGAGGTTAGCCGCCAACAGACGCTGCGGCACAGCCAACCCCCAGCGCACCAACGGGCCATAGTGCTGCCAGTCCCAGCCAGGGTTCCAGTCCAACGCCTGCACCAGTGCCGCATCCTCCGGCAACATCCGTCCTTGCTGCTCATCAACCGCTGCCTGTTGCTGCGGGCCAAGCATCTCCATTACCAGTGCCCCCTGCGGCCGGCGGGCCTGCAACTGCTCCAGCAGCCAGAGCTGCACGGCATGATGATCTGGATTGTCATGTTTCTCGCCGACCAGCACATACGGAGCCTCCAGTAGCCGCTCCAGCAACTGCCCGGGCGCCAGCCACTCACCCGTCGCGGTATCCAGCACCTGGCCCAGATGCGGATCCTCCAGCCCACGCGGTGCCTGCCAGTCCGGCAGTGCGGCCTGCACCGTGACCGTCAGCAACCACAGGGCAAACACAGTAAACAATGCTTTCATCATCACCTCAGATAATCAGCAACGGGCAGTTCTGCTGCGGATGCGGCTGCACCAGTACCTCGACCCCGAACACCGTGCGAATCCGCTCGGCCTCCAGCACCTCCCAGGGACTGCCCAGCGCCAGCATGCGACCACGATCCAGCAACAGGATACGGTCGGCAAAGCGGGCCGCCAGATTCAGGTCGTGCAAAATCACCAGCACGGCGCCGCCACGCTCGGCAACGCCACGCGCCTGAGCCAGGGTCAGTTGCTGATGGGCCAGATCCAGAGAAGCGGTCGGCTCGTCCAGCAGCAGACAGGCGCCTTCGGTCTCCCAAATCTGGGCCAGCACCCGGGCCAGATGCACGCGCTGGCGCTCGCCGCCAGACAGGGTCAGGTAATTGCGCCCACGCAGATGGGCGACATCAGCCGCCTGCATGGCCTGCTCGATGATCTGCCGATCGCGCTCCAGGCCACTGTGGTGCGGCAGCCGGCCCATGGCGACTACTTCCTCGGCGCTGAATGGAAACGCCAGGGTCGAGGATTGCGGCAACACCGCCAGGGCCTGGGCCCGTTTGCTCGCCGGCCAGTCAGCCAGGGGCCGACCAGCCAGCTCGACCCGGCCAGCAGCGATCGGCAGCTCACCGGTCAAGGTTGCCATCAAGGTGCTTTTGCCCGCCCCGTTGGTACCCAGTACTGCTACTACTTCGCCGGCAGCCAGGGTGAAGTCGATCCCCTCGAGAATCCGACAGCCTCCCCGGGCACAGGCCAGTTGCGAAGCCTTCAACATCACAGCCCTCCCCGGCGCTGAGCGCGCATCAACAGCATCAGGAAGAACGGCGCGCCCAATAGCGCAGTCAGGATCCCAATCGGCAGCTCGGCCGGCGCTACCACCAGCCGGGCCACCACATCGGCCAGCAACAGCAAGCCTCCACCCAGCAACATCGAGGCCGGAATGACCCGCCGATGATCAGCCCCCAGCATCAATCGCACCAGGTGTGGCACCACCAGGCCAACGAAACCGATCAGCCCGGCGGCGGCGACACAGGCCCCGACCCCCAGCGCCGTCAACAGGATCAGTTCACGCTTGACCCGCTCGACATCGACACCCAGATGTCGGGCTTCCGACTCACCCAGCAGCAGCGCATTGAGCGCCTTGGCCTGACGCGGCAAGCGCCACCAGACCAGCGCGCAGCACAGTGCCAGCACCCCTACCCGCTCAAAGTTGGCGCCGCCCAGACTGCCCATGTTCCAGAAAGTCAGAGTCCGCAGCATGGTGTCGTCGGCGATGTAGCTGAGCAACCCAATGAAGGCGCCGCTGATCGCGGCAATCGCGATACCGGCCAGCAGCATGCTGGCCACCGATGTGCCCTGAGCGGTCTGCCCCAGGCGATAGACCAGCAAGGTGGTAATCACCCCGCCAATGAAGGCGCCGCCGACCGTGGCATAGGGCATCCAACTGGCCGGCAGGCTGGCCAGCAGCCAACTGCCAAGCACGATGACCAGTGCCGCACCGAGCGCCGCACCACTGGAAACCCCAATCAATCCCGGATCAGCCAGTGGGTTGCGGAACAACCCCTGCATCACCGCACCGGTCAGGGCCAGGGTCGCGCCCACCAGCAATCCCATCAGAGTCCGTGGCAGGCGAATGTGCTCGATGATCAGCGCGGTCTCCGGCGCAACCTGACTGAGGCCAAGCATACGGCCCAGCGCGCGCACGGTGTCGAGTGGGTGAATCGCCACCGCACCGAGTGCCAGGGACAACAAAAACGCCAACAGCAGCAAAGCTGTCAGCAACAGCATAATGACCGGCCGCAGCCGGTGGGCGGAATCCATGAAACGTCCTTAGTCGACCCGGGCCTGACGACGCGGCTCGACGCTCAGCGCCGCTTGCCGCAATTGCAACAAGGTATCAGCAATGGCCGGACTGAAACCACCCACCATCTGCGCTCCATCCACTCCCAACACCTGACCCAGGCGGCCGGCCGGAGTGGCTCGCAGGGTTGGCTGCAAGGCCAGCAGCCCATCGACACCGCCCGCCATCTCGAGACTCTGCGAGGTAGTCAGCAGCCAGACCGGCGCCAAGCCGATAAAGGCCTCGGCCGACAGCGCCCGATACTGGGAGAACTGGCTGGCCATCGGGTTGTGCATGCCGCCCAGCCGTACCAGGCTGTCACCAGCCGTGCGTGAACCAGCCACCAGCAGGCTGCCGGCCGAGTGGCTGAGCAGAAACAGTGCCTGCGGTTGCGGCTCAGGCACCTGCGGCAAGGATGCCAGTTGCGACTCCAGATCTCGCCGCAAACGCGCGGCCTGAGCTTCGCGATCGAAACGCTGCCCCAGCGCGGTGATATTGGCCAACAGCGTTTCCAGGCTGGGCTCGGCCGACAGCACCAGCACTTCAACCCCGGCCGAGCGCAACTGAGCCAATACTGCCGGCGGGCCCATTTCCTCGCTGCCAATCAGCACATCAGGATTGAGCGAAAGCAGCCCTTCGGCGCTAATCTGCCGTGGATAGCCGATATTCGCCGGCGCCTGATCGCCCAGCAATGGCAGGCTGGTGCTGTCGACCCCGACCAATTGCGGCATCAGCTCCAGCGCCTGAAAAATCGCGGTAATACTGGCGCCGGCACTGATCAGCCGCGGACTCCGGGATTCAGCCAGCAACGGCCAGGCCAACAGCCAGAGGCAGGCCCCCACTAAAATTTTATTCATCGGCAGATTCCATCAACAAACGGGTATCGGTGATGCCCTGGGCACTCAGCCAGGCCAGCAGACGCAACAGGTCATCGGCCATGGCGCTACGCTCGACGGCGATATCCAGCGCCTCAAGCGTTTGCAGCGCTGGCGCCTCACGCAGGCTTGGCCAATCGGGATAACGCTGCTCGGCCAATTGCCAGGCGCCATCGGCAAACAGAGCCAGTTGCTGACGCTGGGCGCTGTCAGCGGCAGCGGGACTAGCGTCCTGGCTGTCCGGTAGTTGCAGCGGCACCTGCAGCAGCGGCGCCTGCGCCGTCAGCAGAAAGAACACCAGAACAATGAAAATCACATCCAGCAAAGGTGTCAGGTCAGCCAACAGGCTGCTCTGGGCTGGTGGCTCGGGCAAGCGGATCATGCGTTCACCAGCTGCGACCCGGACAGCGGACTGGCACCAACCACCGCATCCGGCTCCAGTCCATCCATGGCCAGCATGCAGCGATTGAGCAACTGTTGCAGTCGTTCAACATAGCTGCTGCTCCACAACCCCAAAGCCTGGCCGCCGCCCAGTGCCGGCAACGCAATCAGCAACCCCCAGGCAGTGCTGTACAGCGCTTGGAACAGGCCATCAGCCAACACCCCCGGCGTGACCGGACCGCCATCACCGGCAATCGCCTGAAACATGCCGAGCATGCCCAGCACGGTACCCAATAGCCCAAGCATCGGACTGAGTACCCCGATCAACTGCAGCAAGCGCAAGCGCCGCTGCAGCCGCTGCTGCACATGTACCAGCCAGACGCCCAGCAACTCTTCACGTTGCCCCCTGGGCAGGTGGGAATGTACGCGCAGCAGGCAGACGCCATGCCGCCAACCCAACCGCGCAGCGTCCGGCTCGTTACTGCTGCAATCCCGGCATTGACGCGCCGCCTCACGGCAGTCGCGCTCGCCCAGGCCCGGCATGCCGGCCAGGGTGACCACCCGCTCCAGCAGCAGGGCCAGGGTCAGGATTGAGCACATCAGCAACGGCCAGGCCACTGCGCCCTGGGCCAGGAACCAGCTCGGCAATTCAAGCGGCCACATGGCTTTCCACCAGTTCGCGCCAGGCTGACAGTTCCGGTTTGCCCGGCTTGCGCGCACCAAACAGCTGCACGATCAACTCACCCTGGCTGTCGTAGGCCTCCAGCGAACTCACTATGCCGTCCGCCGTCGGCTTGCGAACCCGCCACAACTCGCTGATGGCACCATCGCGCAGGTGCAGGTTGAAGGCCGGATCCAGCACGTTGAACCACTCGCCGGTGCGCACCAGACGCTTGACCGGGCCGGTATGGATCTGGATACAGCCCGGGTTGCCGACGAACACCATGATTTCCAGACCGGTTTCGGCCGCCCGTTCCAGACTCTCGACCAGTGCGCCTGGCGCCAGCCGTTCAGCCCACTCGCTGCCAGCCAGGCGCAGAGCTTGAGTCCGGGTAAGCTGGTGCTTGCGCAGCATGGCGAAGAAATGATGGGTGTCCTTGAGCGCAGCCCAGTCACTGGCCAGCGCTGGCTGGTCGACCTCAGCGTCGGCGCGCGGCAACTGCGGCAGCGGCCGCTGTTCAATAGCCAGCGCCTCGGTACTGTCATCACGCAACTGCTCGGTCAGACGCACCCAGCCCAGCAGGTCGGAGGCATCGGTCAGGTAGATCTTGTGCACAGCCTGACCGTACCTGTCGAACACCTGCAGGCTGCGCCGCCACTTGCCGTCGGCCAGCGGCTCACTGACCGCGAACAGGCTGCTCCAATCGGTCATGAACAGACGCAGATCGATGTCCGGATTGACCACCAGGCCCATCTGGCCGTTGCGGCTGAGATTAATGTTGTCGTAGCGCCCGTGGCGCTCATGTACGCAGTAATCATTACGAGTCAGGGCCATCAACTCGCCCATACCCGGCAAGGCCTCCATCAGCGCCGTCCAATCGGGCTTGAGGCGTACCACCCGCTCGCCTTGCGAGGCATACAGCAGCTCAGCCTCACTGACATTCAGATGGACCGCCGCCTCACGAATGCGCAGGCGCGGCTGGCTTTCGCGCAGTTGCTGCCAGGCATCAAGCAGGTCTTGTCCGGCGAAGGCCGGTGTTGCCTGTTGCGTCATCATGTTCATTTTCTTCCCCTTGAAACGTGCGCCAGCCGACATGGCTAGCGCAATGCAAACTGCACTGGAATCCGCACCCGGGTGGCTACCGGCCGCCCATTGCGCTGCTCCGGAACGAAGCGCCACTGGCGGGCTACCTCAAGTGCAGCCTTGTCCAACAATTCAAATCCAGATGAGCGCAACAGCACCGGCTCGGCACTACGCCCCTCAGGTCCGACCTCGATCTCCAGCCAGACCTCACCCTGCCAGCCCCGGCGCCGGGCCAGTGCCGGGTAGGTCGGGCGGGCCGGAGGCTCGGCATAGCGCGGCGACTGGGTAATCACCGGCTCGCTCTGCGCGGGCTCGACTCGCGCCGGCGGATTTGCCGCGGCCGGCGCAGGCGCCGATGGCGCACTGGCGACTGCCGATGCCTGCGGTGGCGCTGCTGGCTCGGCCCGAGCCACCGGCGACGTGGCCACCGGGTCTGGTGGCTTGGTTGCTGGCTTGGGCGGGCTCGGCGGCGTGGCCACTCGCGCCGGCTCAACTGGTGCAGGCTCAAGCCTGGTCTCAGGTTCAGGAGCCGGTCGGGGTTGCTGAGCAAGCCCCAGACTCAGCACTGTGGGCGCCGGAGCCGGCAGCGCCGACAACCCCGACTCTCGACTGCCGAGCAACCACAGGCCATGCACCAACAGCGACACCAGCACCCAGACGCCCCAGTGCCTCAGTACCCGGCCATACGTTAGGCTCATCTCTCTACCAAATAATAATCATTTGCATTTAGATAAAGATTATTATTCAATTCTGACCGTTTTGCCAACCCCCATAACATCTGCAAGCGACAACAAGGAGTACGCCATGCCCCCCTATCCGCACAAACCGCTGGCTCGCCAACTTTGGGCCCTGCTGGCTTTGCCCCTGTGCCTGCCAGCTCTGGCTGACACCCCGACCCCAAGCGCGGCACGCCAGTTCGACACCATGACCGTCACCGCCACCCGCCAGGAAGAGCGCCTGGGCGACGTAGCCGGCAGCGTCAGCGTGGTCGACCAGCAACAGATCGATCGGGAGAACATCAAGGACATTCAGGGCTTGGTGCGCTTTGAACCAGGCGTCTCGGTCAGCGGTACCGGTAGTCGCTTCGGCCTGTCCGGCTTCAGCATTCGCGGGATCGGCGGCAACCGGGTCCTGACCCAGGTCGATGGCATTGGGGTGCCGGACGCCTTCGACTTCGGCGGCTTCCTCAGTGCCCGACGCAACTATGTGGATCTGGATACGGTCAAGCGGGTGGAAATCATTCGCGGCCCGGCTTCCTCGCTCTATGGCAGCGATGCCATTGGTGGTGCCGTCAGCTTCCTGACCAAGGACGCCGGCGACTACCTGAGCGCAGGGGATGACAGCTATGGCCGGCTCAAGACGGGCTACGACAGCTCCGACAGCAGTTGGCTGCGCAGCGCCACCCTGGCTGGACGCCGTGGACAGTGGGACGCCTTGCTGCATCTGGGCCGACGCACCGGCGATGAGACAGCTACCTACGGCGGCCGCGGCGGCATTGGCAGCGAACGGGAAAAGGCCAACCCGGTCGACTACACCACCGACAACCTGCTGAGCAAACTGGGCTGGGATTACGGCGAGAACGGTCGCTTGCAACTAACCTACGAAAAATTCCGCGACACCACCGACACCCGGGTACTCAGCGAGTACAGCGACACCGCCACCATTCGCAGCTCGGACGCCAGGGACCGGGTTGATCGTGAACGCTTCAGCCTGCAGCACAACCTGGATCTGGGCCTGGGCTTTGCCGACCGCCTGAGCTGGCAGCTCAGTCATCAGGACAGCCAGACCCGCCAACAGACCTTCCAGGACCGGGTGGTCGGCGGCCAGCCCACCTTCCGCAGCCGCGACTCCTATTACGAAGAAAAGCTCTGGGCCTTCAACACCCAGCTTGAACGAGACTTCACCTGGGCCGATAGCAACCACCGGCTGATCTACGGCGCCGATCTCAAACGTCTGAAGAGCGCCGATCTGCGCAAGGGCCAGGAAACCGTGCTGGCGACCGGCATCAGCACCCCGATCGCACCGACCAGCGACTTCCCCGATCCAACCGTCTGGGAATACGCCCTGTTCGCCCAGGACACCATCAGCCTCGGTCGCTGGACCCTGACCCCTGGGGTGCGTTACGACCGCTACGAGATGAAGCCGCACGTCACCCAGCAGTATCTCAACAGCGCCGCCACTGACCCCAACCCGCCGCGCTACAAGGACTCGGCACTGTCACCCAAGTTAGGCATCATCTACGCCGTGGATGACGCCCACAGCGTCTATGCCCAGTACGCCGCCGGGTTCCGCGCCCCGCAACCGGTGAACATCTTCGGCGAGTTCGAAAACCCGGGCATGTACCGCACTATCGCCAACCCCAAGCTCAAGGCCGAAACCAGCGACAGCTATGAACTGGGGCTGCGCGGGGAGTACGCCCAGGGCAGCTTCGGCCTGGCACTGTTCTACAACCGTTACGACGACTTCATCGAACAGGTACGCCGCGACTCCAGTGTCCCCGGCTTCCCGTTCGGCGAATTCCAGTACGTCAACCTCGACAAGGTCACCATCTACGGCGCCGAGGCACGCGGCGAGCTGTACCTGGACCATCTTGGCCTGCCGCTTGGCAGCCGCACACGCGCCAGCATGGCCTGGGCCCGTGGCAAGGATGATTCCAGTGGTCAGCCGCTCAACAGCATCGATCCACTCAAGGCGGTGGTCGGGCTCGGTTACGATGAACCCAATGGCCGTTACGGCGCCGAGCTGATCCTCACTGCCGTCGCCGCCAAGTCGCGGATCGACGAAACCCAAACCAACGGCAATCCGTTCAAAACCCAGGGCTACGGCCTGCTGGATCTGATCGGCTATTGGCAGGTAACCGACGCCGTCGCCGTCAACGCCGGGGTCTACAACCTGACCGACAAGCAATACTGGCACTGGAGCGATGTGCGCAGTCTGTCTGACAGCACACCCGGCCTGGCTCGCTACACCCAGCCGGGTCGGCATGCCGCAGTCAACCTGATCTGGGAGTTCTAAGGGCTAGCCAGGTGCTGGGGTGGCAGGGATAATTGGCGCATGACCAATAATGCCCACGCCCCTGCCACCCCGCTGTGCCACCTGGACCAGTTACCCGACCCGGGTAGCAAGGGCCTGATGCATGAGGGTCAGGCCCTGTTCGCAGTGCGCCAGGGCCAGCAGGTGTTCGTTTACGAAAACCGCTGCCCACACCGCGGCATCCCACTGGAATGGACTCCGGACAGTTTTCTCGACCACTCCGGCCGACTGATCCAGTGCGCCACCCATGGCGCGCTGTTTCTGCCGGAAACCGGCGAATGTGTCGCTGGCCCCTGCAGCGGCCAGTTTCTGCGCCAGTTGCCGTGCCGTATCAACGGTGGGCAGGTATGGCTGATCGAAGCAAACACCGATTAGTAGCTTAAAGCTCAACCGGCAGAGCTCCCGCCACGCGCAGGCCTTCCGGACCTGGGATCACTGACCAGGCCACAACTTCGACACCCGCCTGCACCGCCTCACGCAGCAACTGCCCATAAACCGGATCGATCTCATCGGCCGGCCGCACCCGCTCAATGCCTGAGTGCATGACGCAGAACAGCAGACAGGCCCGGCGACCACTGGCCAGCACCTCAACCAGCTCACTCAGGTGTTTCTGCCCACGCAGACTGACGGCATCGGGAAAGGCACCCACGCCCTCGCCGACTGCCAGGGTCACGCTTTTGACCTCAACCACGCACTCACCCGCCCCGCTCAACAGAAAGTCGAAACGACTGTTGCTGCCGGGCAAGCGCACCTCCCGGCGCCACTGCGGATAATCGGCCAGCGGTGTGATCAGCCCGGCCTGCAAGCCAGCTTCGATCACTTTGTTAGCCCGGGCACTGTGAATGCAGGCCAGTACTCCTGGCGCGGTTTCCACCAGTTCCCAGGTGCCCGGTAACTTGCGCCCTGGACGCGGCTGCACGCTGCCCCAGATTCGGCTGCCCGGCTCACCACAATTGAGCATGGAGCCGGTATTGGGGCAGTGCAGGGTCAGCTCACGCCCGTCGTCAAGGCGCACATCAGCAAAAAACCGCTTGTACCGGCGCAACAGCACCCCGCCCAGCAGCGGCGGATCGAACGCAATCAGCATCCCGGCCAGTTCCCGAGCCCGCGCGCCAGCCGCTCCACCGCCTGCTCCAGCCGCGCCACCGAGGTGGTATAGGCAAAGCGCACATGCTCACTGGCACGATACTGACCAAAATCCAGACCTGGGGTGATCGCCAGATGCTCGGTTTCGATCAGATGCCGGCACAGGGCATCACTGTCGCCACCCAGCCGGCGCATATCGGCATACAGATAGAAGGCCCCGTCCGGGGTCAGTGGAATATCAAAGCCCAACTCACGCAGGGCCGGCAGCAGGAAGTCGCGGCGCTGGCGAAAAGCTTCACGGCGCTGCTCGCAGATGGTCAGACTGTCTTCGCCAAAGGCCGCCAAGGCGGCTTGCTGGGCCATGTGCGGCGCACAGATATAGAGGTTCTGCGCCAGCTTTTCCAACTCCGGCACCGCGGCCTCCGGCGCCACCAGCCAGCCCAGCCGCCAACCGGTCATGCCGAAATATTTGGAGAAACTGTTGAGCACAAAGGCGTCATCGGCTACTTCAAGCACCGAACTGGCCTCGCAGCCATAGGTCAGACCGTGATAGATCTCATCGACAATCAGGGTCCCACCCAGCCGTCTGGTGGTCTGCGCCAACGCCGCCAACTGCGCGCGGCTGAGCAGGGTGCCAGTCGGGTTGGCTGGAGATGCAGCCAGAACCGCCCGACAATCAGCATCCCAATGTTGCTCAACCAGTTCCGGAGTCAGTTGGTAAGCGGTTTGCGGGCCGGTCGGAATCAACCGCGCACGGCCCTCGACCAGACGCAGGAAATGCCGGTTGCAAGGATAGGCCGGATCGGCCATCAGCACCTGCTGACCCGGTTCGACCAGCAGCGCACTGACCAACAGCAAAGCAGCCGAGCCACCTGGAGTAATGATCACCCGGCGCGGGTCCAGATCGATACCGTGACGCCGGGCATACAGCCCAGCCACGGCTTCACGCAGCGCCGGCAAGCCCAGCGCCGGGGTGTAGCCGGTATGCCCAGCGGCCAGCGCATTCTGGCCGGCACGGATAATCGGCTCCGGGGTAGTAAAGTCCGGCTCGCCGATTTCCATGTGGATCACGTCGCAGCCCTGAGCCTCCAAATACTTGGCCCGGGCCAGCACCGCCATCACATGAAATGGCTGAATATCCTGGACCCGCCGCGCCCAGTTATGCTGCTGCATGTTGTTCTCCGCCATCAGACAGGGTAAAACCCGAATGATACCCGCCACGCACCAGTCAAACCATCTGGCGGCAAACAGTAGCGCGGGGGCACAGGTTCTGGTAGCTTTGCCCGCTTGCAGCCAGTGGCCGCAACCCCCGCAGGCGCCCAGAACAAGGCGCCTGGCACAGGACGATCGAGCAAAAAGTGAGGCGGTTCTCATGCCCAGTAATGCCAAACAGAAGAACTCTATGTTGATCCGTGGTTTCGTACCCTACAAGGAAGAAAAGGGTGAGGAATACATGAACGAGCGGCAGCTTGCGCATTTCGCTGACATTCTCAACAACTGGAAACAGGAGTTGATGGAAGAAGTTGACCGCACCGTGCATCACATGCAGGACGAAGCCGCCAACTTCCCCGACCCGGCCGACCGCGCCAGCCAGGAAGAAGAGTTCAGCCTGGAACTGCGTGCCCGTGACCGTGAGCGCAAGCTGATCAAGAAAATCGATCAGACCCTGCAGCGCATTGAGGAAGACGACTACGGCTACTGCGATTCCTGCGGTGTTGAAATCGGTATTCGTCGCCTGGAAGCACGTCCCACCGCGACGCTGTGCATCGATTGCAAGACCCTGGCAGAAATCAAGGAAAAGCAGATCGGCGGCTAAGCCAGCCCACCGCGCCACACCGATGAGCCCACTTGCCGGCTCATCGGTAAACTTTTTCTCGCGGCTCAGTAATGCCGAACACCCCCGCTTATATCGGTCGTTTCGCCCCCACCCCCAGCGGCCAACTGCACTTTGGCTCGCTGCTGGCGGCCTTGGCCAGTTATCTGGATGCCCGCCAGGCCGGCGGCCAGTGGCTGGTGCGCATCGAGGATCTCGACCTGCCCCGCAACCTGCCCGGGGCGGCCGATCAGATTCTGCAGACCTTGGACACCTACGGCCTGCACTGGGATGCCACGGTACTCTGGCAAAGCCAGCGCACGGACTACTACCAGCAACTAATCGACCAACTGCTCGCTGCCGGCCAGGCGTTCTACTGCGACTGTTCACGGCGTGAACTGCAGGTTCATGCGGGCATCTATCCAGGCACCTGTCGCCAGCGGCAGCTATCCGCTGCTGCCGACCGGGCCATTCGTGTTCAGGTCGATGACCACCCGCTCAGTTTCATCGATCGCCTGCAGGGCCTCTTTACCCAGCGCCTGCAAACCGAGGTCGGCGACTTCATCATTCGCCGCCGCGACGGCATCATCGCCTACCAACTGGCCGTGGTCGCCGACGATATCGCCCAGCAGGTCAGCGATGTTGTGCGCGGTGCCGACCTGCTCGACTCGACCCCTCGCCAGCTCTGGCTGTACCAGTTACTAGGCGCCCGCCCGCCACGCCACCTGCATATTCCGCTAGCAATGCGCCGGGACGGTGAAAAACTCAGCAAGCGCCTTACCTCGACGCCGCTGGCCGCCGAACAGGCGCCGGCCACCCTGTTCCGTGCGCTCCAGGTGCTGGCCCAGGAGCCGCCAGCCGAACTGGCCAGGGCCGATATCAACGAACTGCTCGGCTGGGCTACCGTCCACTGGCAGCCTGAACGTCTCCCGGCCCTCCAGCAATTGCCCGACCTCAGCGAGTAATGCCCTTGGCAAGCCGGTGCCGGCTGATTACCATCATCACCTCACCCATGGCGCGCTGACCCTATGTATATTTATCGGCTGGTACTGCTGCTGGTCATTGGCATCTACCTGTTCTCACCGGCCATCATGGACTGGTGGATAGAACCCCAGGGCGCCTGGTACCGCCCCTATGTGCTGTGGCTGATCCTGATCATTGCCGGCATGTTGCTGCAGAGCCCCAAAGATGCCGACGAGCTTTGATCTCAGCCTGCTGATTCTGATCAGCGTTGTTTACCTGCTAGCCCTGTTTGGCGTCGCCTGGATTACCGAACGCGGGTTGCTGCCGCGCGGGCTGATGCGTCATCCCGCGATCTACACCCTGTCACTGGGGGTCTATGCCAGCGCCTGGGCCTTCTACGGCACAGTCGGGCTGGCCTATCAGTACGGTTACGGCTTTCTGACCTATTACCTGGGCATTTGTGGCGCCTTTCTGCTGGCACCGGTGCTGCTTAATCCGATCCTGCGCATCACCCGCACCTATCAGTTGTCATCGCTGGCTGACCTGTTCGCCTTCCGCTTTCGCAGCACCTGGGCCGGTACTCTGACGACCCTGCTGATGCTGATTGGCGTACTGCCGCTGCTGGCCCTGCAGATCCAGGCGGTGGCCGACTCTGTGCTGATACTGACCCACGATCCGGGCCAGGACTCGGTGGCCTTTGGCTTCTGCCTGTTGATTACCCTGTTCGCCATTCTGTTCGGCGCCCGCCACATCTCGGCGCGGGAAAAACATGAAGGACTGGTCTTCGCCATCGCCTTCGAGTCGCTGGTTAAGTTGATCGCCCTCGGCACGGTCGGCCTGTTCGCCCTGTATGCGGTGTTCGGTGGCCCGAGTGGGCTGGAGGAGTGGCTCAGCCATAACCAGCAGGCCCTGCGTACCCTCCATTCGCCGTTGCAGGAAGGCCCCTGGCGCACCCTGCTGCTGGTGTTCTTCGCCGCCGCCATCGTCATGCCGCACATGTACCACATGGCCTTTACCGAAAACCTCAACCCCCGCGCTCTGGGCACGGCCAGTTGGGGTCTGCCACTGTTTCTGCTGCTGATGAGCCTGGCGGTGCCGCCGATCCTGTGGGCCGGCCTGCATCTGGACGTGCCAACCAACCCGGAATACTTCACCCTGGGCCTGGGCGTGGCCGCCGGCGCCGACTGGCTGAGTCTGCTGGCATTCGTCGGTGGCCTGTCAGCCGCCAGCGGGCTGATCATCGTGGTGACCCTGGCACTGTCCGGCATGGTCCTCAACCATCTGGTGCTACCGGTCTATCAACCCAGCGCCGACAACAACATCTACCGCTGGCTACTGTGGACCCGACGCAGCCTGATCGCCGCCATCATTATGGGTAGCTACGGGTTCTACCGCCTGCTGGGCGCTGAACAGGACCTGGCCAACCTCGGCATAGCCTCGTTCGTTGCCACTGTGCAGTTTCTGCCCGGCGCCCTGTCGGTCCTGTACTGGCCACAGGCCAACCGCCGCGGCTTCATCGGAGGGCTGGTCGCCGGCATGCTGGTCTGGTCGGTCACCCTGCTACTGCCGTTGATCAGCGAGCTGTCCGGGATCCGGCTACTGGGCCTGAACCTGAGCTTCAACCCTGACACATGGCACATTGCGGCCATTACCTCACTGACCGTCAACATCGTGGTGTTCACCCTGGTCTCGCTGTTCACCCAACGTTCGGCTGAAGAGCAGAGCGCCGCCGAGGCCTGTTCGGTGGACAACGTCAGCCGCCCGCAACGTATGGAGCTGGTCGCCAGCTCACCACAGGAATTCGCTCAGCAACTGGCCAAGCCACTGGGCAACAAGACCGCCCAGCAGGAAGTAGAACAGGCTCTGCGCGACCTCAAGCTACCGTTCGATGAGCGCCGTCCCTATGCCCTGCGGCGCTTGCGCGACCGGCTCGAAGCCAACCTCTCGGGCCTGATGGGCCCGGCCGTGGCGCAGGACATCATCGAGACCTTCCTGCCATTCAAGATGGCCCGGGGCGGTTACGTGACCGAGGATATCCACTTCATCGAAAGCCGGCTGGAGGACTATCACACCCGCCTGACCGGCCTGGCCGCCGAACTCGACGCCCTGCGCCGTTACCACCGCCAGACCCTGCAGGACCTGCCGATGGGAGTCTGCTCGCTGGCCAAGGACAATGAGGTACTGATGTGGAACCGGGCCATGCAGACCCTGACCGGGATCAGCGCCGACAGCGTGGTCGGCTCCCGGCTGGAAAGCCTGCCAGCGCCTTGGAATCAGGTACTGCAGCGCTTTGTCGAGGACCAATCGGCGCATGTCCACAAACAGAAACTGGTACTCAATGGTCAGACCCAGTGGCTCAACCTGCACAAGGCTGCCATCGACGAACCGGGTAATATCGGCAACAGCGGGCTGGTGCTGCTGATCGAGGACCAGACCGAAACCCAGATGCTCGAAGACGAGCTGATGCATTCTGAACGCCTGGCTTCTATCGGTCGCCTGGCCGCCGGGGTGGCCCACGAGATCGGCAACCCGATCACCGGGATCGCCTGCCTGGCGCAGAACCTGCGTGAAGAACCGGATCTGGAGGAGGCTCGGGTCGCCGCCGAGCAGATCATCGAGCAGACCCGCCGGGTCTCGCGGATCGTCCAGTCGCTGGTCAACTTCGCCCACGTCGGCAGCCGCCACAACAACGCCAACGAAGAAGTCGATCTGGCGGCCTGTTGTAACGAGGCCATCCACCTCCTGTCACTCAACCGTAAGGGTCCCGAGGTCATTTATGTTAACCTGTGCAATCCGGAGCACAGGGTCGTCGGCGATAGCCAGCACCTGGTTCAGGTTCTGATCAATCTGCTGGGCAATGCCCGCGACGCCAGCCGGGATGGTGATCGCATCACCATTCAGACCCAACACAATGAACATCAAGTGCTGCTCATGGTGGAAGACCAGGGCAGCGGAATCGACAAGGCGATCATGGATCGCATGTTCGAGCCCTTCTTCACCACCAAGGACCCAGGGACAGGAACCGGGCTCGGATTGGCACTGGTCTACTCGATTGTCGAAGAGCATTATGGTCAGATCACGGTCGAAAGCCCGGCTGACTCGGTAACACAGCGCGGCACCCGATTCATCATCACCCTGCCGCGTTACAGTGTTTTAAGTAACGGTGTCATCACCTGAGGGGGGTTGGGTGAGCACCGCGCATGAGGTAGCTATGTCACATATTCTGGTTGTTGAAGACGAAACCATCATCCGCTCCGCCCTGCGACGGCTGCTGGAACGCCACCACTACCAGGTCAGCGAAGCCGGCTCGGTCCACGAGGCCGTGGAACGTTTTTCCCTAGACAGCTTCGATCTAATTGTCAGTGACCTGCGCCTGCCCGGCGAGCCAGGCACCGAACTGATTCGCAAAGCCCCCAATACGCCGGTGCTGATCATGACCAGTTACGCCAGCCTGCGCTCGGCGGTCGACTCCATGAAACTCGGTGCGGTCGACTATATTGCCAAGCCCTTCGACCATGACGAAATGCTCCAGGCCGTCGCCCGGATCATCGAGGACGCCAGCCAGCGCCGCAATCAGCCTGCTGCCGAGCCCGCCAGCAACGAGCCAACCAGCGAGGGCTCGGTCAAGAGTGGCAAGGAGCTGGGCATCATCGGCTCCTGTGCCGCCATGCAGACACTGTTCAAGCGCATCAGCAAGGTCGCGCCAACCGATTCCACGGTACTGATCCAGGGGGAGTCCGGAACCGGCAAGGAACTGGTGGCACGCGCCCTGCACGAAAACTCCAAGCGAGCCAAGGCGCCACTGATTTCGGTCAACTGTGCAGCGATCCCGGAAACCCTGATTGAGTCGGAGCTGTTCGGCCATGAGAAGGGTGCCTTCACCGGCGCTACCGCTGGCCGCACCGGTCTGGTCGAGGCCGCCGATGGCGGCACCCTGTTCCTCGATGAAATCGGCGAGCTGCCGCTGGAAGCTCAGGCTCGACTGCTGCGGGTGCTGCAGGAAGGCGAAATCCGCCGGGTCGGCTCGGTACAATCCAACAAGGTTGATGTGCGCCTGGTCGCCGCGACCCACCGCGACCTCAAGACCCTGGCCCGTCAGGGGCTGTTCCGCGAAGACCTGTATTACCGGCTGAATGTGATCGAGCTGCGCCTGCCGCCACTGCGTGAACGCGGCGATGACGTGATGCTGATTGCCGAAGCGCTGCTGGCCCGGGCCGCCCGTAACATGAACATGGAAGGCTTGCATTTCGGCAAAGAGGCCGCTGATGCAATCCGCCGCTATTCCTGGCCGGGTAACGTGCGCGAGCTGGAGAATGCTATCGAGCGCGCCGCCATCCTCTGCGATGATGCGGAAATTTCCACTGACCTGCTCGGCATCGAGCTGGATCTGGAGCATGAGCGTGCTTCGCAGGCGGCCAACGCACTGGAAACCATGCGCCACCCGGACAGCCCCAGTCAGGAGCCAACCGAGGACCTGTCATTGGAAGACTACTTCCAACACTTTGTCCTGGAGCACCAGGAACACATGACCGAAACCGAGCTGGCCAACAAGCTCGGCATCAGCCGCAAATGCCTGTGGGAGCGACGCCAGCGCCTGGGCATCCCACGCAAGAAAACCGCCAGCTCCTGATACTAAGGCGTTGTTCAGAGTCTCCTTAAATATCCGGTTCGCGGCCTGACTGGTCGCGAACCGACAGCACCTGCCCCACCACATCGCCCCCGAGTAACCCGACAAGTGTTACCTGTTACCCCGTTCTCCTCCCATCGAACTGTTACCCCCTACTAAAGTCCCGTAACACTTCTCCGGGGTGTTCGGTAACGAATCCCGCGCACGCCCGGTCACGCGCTCAGGCGAAAAAATACTAAATAATTGATTTATATGGAAATTCAAAAGTTGGCACGGCTTCTGCTTTATATCTGGCACAACAACAATAAAAACCAGATAACTCATAACAAAAATAATATTCGGCTCCACACACAATAAAAATAAAACGTGCGCGGCCAAGCAAACTGATTTTTTTGGAGAATGGGTACTCACCCTGCGGACAGGATGTCCGGCTGGAACCAGAGAAGAATAAAAGTTGCTCAAGCAACCCGCCAGTCCAGAGCCGAAGATAGGCCTTGAGTATTGACCTAAGCTTCCAAAGCAATCCGTTTGTTTTGAAACCCGGGATGGGTTGGCTGAATAGGCGACACTGTCGCCTCTGCCTACAAAAACAAGAATAGCTCAGAAGAAGAAGAACAAGAATCCATTAAGGGGAGCCATGGCTCCCCTTGAGCTTTCCTCTCTCAATACCGCTCATCTCATTCAAATCCCCCGTTATTCAAGCTAGAATGCCCGACTGTTGATACAGGCAGTCTGCCCGTTCGCCCAGCACAAGCGCCACGACCAACCCGTCATCATGCCTTTGGTCCGGCTGAAAGCGGCATTCCAGACCCTGCCATACTTAATTGAAACGATTCAGCCCCAGGCATGAGGGTCAGGATACGCTGGTGGACTACCCGCACCCATGATACGAAAGCTGTTGCAGAAACTACCCAACCCCTTCGGCCACCCGGTCCGGCATCGCACTACGCCCGCCGTTATCCCCGCCAGCCAGCACAACCTGCGCCGCGAGCGCATCAGCCGGCATGCGGTCAATGTGGTTGAGCGGCTGCAACAGGCTGGCTACCAGGCCTTCGTAGTCGGCGGCTGCGTGCGCGATCTGCTGCTGGATCTCGACCCCAAGGATTTCGACGTCGCTACCAGCGCCACCCCCGAGCAGGTCCGGGCCACTTTCCGCAACGCTCGCCTGATCGGCCGCCGCTTCAAGCTGGTGCATGTGCATTTCGGTCGCGAGATCATCGAAGTGGCGACCTTCCGCGCCGGCCATGATGAAGACAATGGCGACGAGCAGTCCCGCCAGAGCGACTCCGGCCGCCTTCTGCGAGACAATGTCTATGGCACCCTGGAGCAGGACGCCCAGCGGCGCGATTTCACCATCAACGCGCTGTACTACAACGTCAGCACCGGCCATATTCATGACTACGCCAATGGCCTGCATGACATTCGCAACCGCCAAGTGCGCCTGATTGGTAACCCGGTACAACGCTACCAGGAAGACCCGGTACGAATGCTGCGGGCAGTACGCTTTGCCGCCAAACTGAACTTCGACATCGAGCCGCACAGCGCCGCGCCGATTATCGAGCTGGCCGATCTGCTGCACGACATTCCCGCGGCCCGGCTGTTCGATGAGGTTCTCAAGCTGTTGATGAGCGGCCAGGGGGAAAAGACCTTTGCCTTGCTGCTCAAGTACGACCTGTTCGCCCCGCTGTTTCCAGACACCGATGAGGCTATCCAGGCCAACCCTGACTACACCCTCAAGCTGGTCCACCAGGCCCTGCGCAACACCGATCAGCGCATCGCTCAGGACCGCCCGGTAACCCCGGCCTTCCTCTACGCCGCCTTGCTCTGGCCGGCCCTGCCGCCACGGATCAAAGCCTTGGAGGCACGCGGCATCCCCAGCATTCCGGCCCACCAGCAGGCCGCTCAGGAATTGCTGGCAGAACAGTGCCGGCATACCACGGTACCGAAGCGCTTCACTATTCCGCTGCGCGAGATCTGGGACCTGCAGCCGCGCCTGGAACGACGCAGCGGCCGCCGCGCCGACCAAATGCTCGAACATCCACGCTTTCGCGCCGCCTACGACTTTCTGCTGCTGCGTGAAAGCGCTGGCGAGCAGACTGACGGCCTGGGTGACTGGTGGACTCGCTATCAGGATGCCAGCGAAGACAAGCGCCGGCAGATGGTCCGCGAGCTGGCCGACAAACCCGCAGCCAAGCGCCAGCGCAGCCGGCGCAAACGCAAGCCACGCAGTCCGCAGGCCAACCCATGAGCAGCATCTGCTACATTGGCCTGGGCAGCAATCAGGCCGACCCCATCGGCCAAGTGCTGAAAGCCTGCGAGGCATTGGGGCAGGTGCCGCGAACTCGCCTGGCTCGTCGCTCGTCGCTGTATCGCAGCGCCCCGCTCGGGCCCCAGGATCAACCCTCCTATATCAACGCCGTGGCCGAGCTCGACACCGAACTGACCCCACTGGAGCTGCTCGACCAACTGCAGCGTATCGAGCTCGATCAGGGACGTGAGCGCAAGGCTGAACGCTGGGGACCCCGGACTCTGGATCTGGATATGCTGCTGTTCGGTGAACAGGTCATCGACAGCCCTCGACTGCAAGTACCGCACTACCACATGCAGACCCGCGCCTTCGTTCTTTACCCTCTGGCCGAGCTGGCCGCCGATCTGATCCTGCCAGATGGTACCCGGCTCAGCCAGTTGCTGGACACCTGTCCAGCCGATGGACTTGAGCGTCTCGACGCCCCGGCCCAAGGATGAGCCATGCACCCGACTGCCTCGCCGTGCCTGTCATCACCCCGTCTGCAGCCCCTGAGCCGCAGCAGGGCGGCGATTGACCGGCGGACAGAGCAAGACCACTATAGTCATCAGGTTGATACCATCCTGAGCATCCAGAACACCGTTCCCCATGATGGGGCCCGGCGTCTCATGATCCTGCCCCTGCGGGGCTGAACCACTGGAATCTGCCATGCCTGAAGTAACCCTGACTACGCTCAACAAGCTCAAGCAATCTGGCGAGAAAATTGTCAGTCTGACCGCCTATGACGCCCTGTTCGCTCACCTCGAAAGCACTGCCGGGGTTGAAGTGATTCTGATCGGCGATTCGCTCGGCATGGTATTGCAAGGCCATGACAGCACTCTGCCGGTCACTGTCCAAGACATGGCCTACCACACCCGTGCGGTAAAGCGCGGTAATCAGGGCGCGCTAATCATGGCTGACCTGCCGTTCATGGCCTATGCTACGGTGGAGCAGGCACTGAACAACAGCGCCGTGCTGATGCAGGCCGGGGCCCATGTGGTCAAGCTTGAGGGCGCCGGCTGGCTGGCCGAGACCATCACCGCGCTGGTCCAGCGTGGCGTGCCGGTCTGTGCCCACATGGGCCTGACCCCGCAAACCGTCAATGTGCTTGGCGGCTACAAGGTCCAGGGCAAGGAGGAAGCCCAGGCCAAGGCTATGTTGGCTGACGCCCTGGCCCTCGAAGCCGCAGGCGCCAGCATGCTGTTGCTCGAATGTGTACCCAGTGCCCTGGCCGCGGAAATTTCACGCAGCGTGCAAATTCCGGTCATCGGTATCGGTGCCGGCTCAGGCACCGACGGCCAGGTTCTGGTGGTTCATGATATGCTCGGGCTGTCGATCAGCGGCCGGCTGCCACGCTTCGTAAAGAACTTTATGAACGGCCAGCCCGACGTGCCAGCGGCGATCCGCGCCTATGTCGAGGCGGTCAAACGCGTTGAATTCCCGGCAGCCGAGCACGAGTTCTGACACCATGAATACGCTACACAGCATCGCCCAAGTCCGCGCCGCCATCAGCCATGCCCGCAAGGATGGCAAACGTATCGGTCTGGTGCCGACCATGGGCAACCTGCATGCCGGACACATCGCCCTGGTGGAAAAAGCTCGGCAACGCACCGATTACGTGGTGGTCAGCATCTTCGTCAACCCGTTGCAGTTCGGCCCCAGCGAAGACCTGGATAGTTATCCGCGGACCCTGGCCGATGATCAGGCCAAGCTGCTGGATGCCGGTGCCCATATGGTGTTCGCCCCCAGCGTCAATGACATGTACCCCGAAGGTATGGACGGCCACACCATCGTCAATGTTCCGGTCGTCTCCGAAGGACTGTGCGGCGCCAGTCGTCCAGGCCACTTCAACGGCGTCGCTACTGTGGTCAGCAAGCTGTTCAATATTGTCCAACCTGATCTGGCGGTGTTCGGCGAGAAGGACTATCAGCAACTGGCGGTCATTCGCAAGATGACCCAGGACCTGTGCCTGCCGACCCAGATCATGGGCGAGCCGACCGTTCGCGCCGAGGACGGTCTGGCGCTGTCCTCGCGCAACGGCTACCTGAGCCCGAGCGAACGGGAGGTTGCTCCGCTACTGTTTGCCACCCTCAAACAAGTAGCGGCCAACCTGCAAAGCGGGCGCCGCGACTTTGCCCAGGTAATTGAGGAGGCGCGGATGGTACTCGAATCCAGCGGCCTGCATCCCGACTACCTAGACCTGCGTGACGCCCTGACCCTGAACCCGATCAGCGACACCACCGAAGAAGCCGTCGCTCTGGCCGCCGCCTTTCTCGGCAAGACCCGACTGATCGACAACCTGCGCTTCAAGCTGAACTGAGCCAGCCCGCCCCGCCATTCGGCGGGGCTCATCTTTGCCGTTCAATACCCCTAACCTCCCCGGACTAGACCAAAGAAGGGTTGAATTAACCGCTTCGATGGCTGAGGCTGTATAGCCTATACGGCAGTATCACGCCGATAAAAACAAGAGGGAGCCGTTCATGTACAAGATCGAGAATCACCTGGTATCCGATGCCACCCGGGCCTATGCCCATCTGGATGAAGCCGGTTACCAGGCCATGTACCGTCAGTCGCTTGAGCAGCCCGAACAGTTCTGGGCTGAGCAGGCCAAGCGCTTTCTGACCTGGGAGCAACCCTGGAGCAAAGTCCATGAAAGTGACCTCAGTCAGGGCCAGGCCGCCTGGTTCATCGACGGCAAGCTGAACGTCAGCGTCAACTGCATTGACCGCCATCTGCCCAGCCGTGGCGAGCAGACCGCGATTATCTGGGAAGGCGACGAGCCGACCGATGATGCCCGGATCAGCTACCGCGAACTGCATGAAAAGGTCTGCCGGCTGGCCAACGTGCTCAAAGCTCGCGGCGTCAAGAAAGGCGACCGGGTCTGCCTGTACATGCCAATGATTCCCGAGGCCGCCTACGCCATGCTGGCCTGCGCCCGGATTGGCGCAGTGCATTCGGTGGTGTTCGGCGGTTTCTCCCCCGACGCCCTGCGCGACCGCATCCTTGACGCCGACTGCCAGGTAGTGATCACCGCCGACGAGGGTGTGCGCGGCAGCAAAAAGGTGCCGCTCAAACAGAATGTGGAGAAGGCCCTCAAGGATTGCCCCAACGTTCACAGCGTGGTCACCGTGCAACGTACCGGCGCCGACATCCCCTGGCACGAACACCGTGACCTCTGGTACCACGACGCCATTGCCGG
Organism: Halopseudomonas phragmitis; assembly: GCF_002056295.1. NCBI lineage: Bacteria > Pseudomonadati > Pseudomonadota > Gammaproteobacteria > Pseudomonadales > Pseudomonadaceae > Halopseudomonas > Halopseudomonas phragmitis. Next base: position 438,022 of record NZ_CP020100.1, read on the forward strand.
AGTCAGTGCCGACTGCGCGGCGGAGCCGATGGACAGTGAAGACCCGCTGTTCATCCTGTACACCTCAGGCTCGACCGGCAAGCCCAAGGGCGTGCTGCACACCACTGGCGGCTACCTGCTCGGTGCCGCCATGACCCACCACTATGTGTTCGACTATCACGAAGGCGAAACCTACTGGTGCACCGCCGACATCGGCTGGATCACCGGCCACTCCTACATCGTCTACGGGCCGCTGTGCAACGGCGCCACCACCCTGATGTTCGAAGGCGTACCAACCTATCCGGACGCCTCGCGCTGCTGGCAGGTGGTCGACAAGCACAAGGTCAACATCTTCTACACCGCACCAACAGCCATCCGCGCCCTGATGGCCAAGGGTGACGAATACGTAACCAGCGCCTCGCGCACCAGCCTGCGCCTGCTCGGCAGCGTTGGTGAGCCGATCAACCCGGAAGCCTGGGAGTGGTACTTCCATGTAGTGGGCGACTCGCGCTGCCCGATTGTCGATACCTGGTGGCAGACCGAGACCGGCGCCATCATGATCACCCCGCTGCCCGGCGCCACCAACCTCAAACCCGGCTCGGCGACCCGTCCCTTCTTCGGTGTTGAACCAGCCCTGGTCGATCCAGAAGGTAATGAACTGGAAGGCCCGGCCAGCGGCAACCTGATCATCAAGCGTTCCTGGCCGAGTCAGATCCGTACTGTCTATGGCGATCACCAGCGACTGATCGACACCTACTTCAGCGCCTACAAGGGGGTATATTTCACCGGCGATGGCGCCCGTCGTGACGAAGACGGCTATTACTGGATCACCGGCCGGGTCGATGACGTGCTCAACGTCTCCGGTCACCGGATCGGTACCGCCGAAGTCGAAAGTGCCCTGGTGCTGCACGATGCCGTAGCCGAAGCCGCCGTGGTCGGCTGCCCGCACGATATCAAGGGCCAGGCGATCTATGCCTTCGTCATGCCAATGCACGATATCGAGCCCAGTGACGCCCTGGTGGCCGAGCTCAAAGCGTTCGTCGCCGAACAGGTCGGCGCATTTGCCCGCCCCGAGTTCATCCAGTGGACCCCTGGCTTGCCCAAGACCCGCTCGGGCAAGATCATGCGCCGCATCCTGCGCAAGATCGCCTGTGACGAACTGGATACCCTGGGTGACACCTCAACCCTGGCCGATCCCAGCGTGGTCGATGAGCTGATCGCCCAGCGTCTGAACCGGGCCTGAGCTGGCTCCATCCCTTGCGGCTGCGAACCGAGTTCGCAGCCGCCGCCTCCCCCCGTGCAATCAACGTGCGCCAGTCGCACGTATTGCGCTGCGCCCGGTTGTCGATCGTGACTGACAAGTCTATCCTAGTCACCCCTGAGAACCGGTCATGAGGAGTCGTTCATGCAAGAGGTCGTCATCGTCGCCGCTACCCGTACCGCCATCGGCAGCTTCGGCGGGCAGTTCGCCAACATTCCCGCCCACGAGTTGGGCGCCACCGTCATTCGCGCCCTGCTTGAACAAACCGCCATCGACCCCGCCAGTGTCGACGAGGTGATCCTGGGCCAGGTACTAACGGCAGGCTGCGGCCAGAACCCGGCGCGCCAGGCCGCGATCCACGCCGGACTGCCGCACAGCGTGCCGGCCCTGACCCTGAACAAGGTCTGCGGCTCCGGGCTCAAGGCCCTGCACCTGGCAGCCCAGGCTATCCGTTGCGGCGATGCCGAGATCATGATCGCCGGCGGCCAGGAATCCATGAGCCTATCCCCTCACCTGCTGCCGACCTCGCGCAGCGGTCAACGCATGGGCCATGGTCAGATCATCGACAGCATGATCCATGACGGTTTGTGGGATGCCTTCAACGACTACCACATGGGGATTACCGCCGAGAACCTGGTCGACAAGTACGGCATCAGCCGGGAAGAGCAGGATGCCTTTGCTGCCGCCTCGCAACAAAAAGCCGTCGCCGCGCAGCAAGCCGGCCGCTTTGACGCCGAGATAACCCCGGTCAGCGTCCCCCAGCGCAAGGGCGAAGCCCTGCTGATCAACCAGGATGAGCAACCGCGCCCAGGCACCACAGCCGAGTCACTGGGCAAACTGCGCCCGGCGTTCAAGAAGGACGGCAGTGTCAGTGCCGGCAACGCCTCCAGCCTCAACGATGGCGCCGCCGCAGTCATGCTGATGAGCGCCAGCAAGGCCGCCGAACTGGGTCTGCCGGTACTGGCCAAGGTAGCGGCCTATGCCAATGCCGGGGTCGATCCGGCGATCATGGGCATTGGCCCGGTCTCCGCCACCCAGCGCTGCCTGAGCAAGGCCGGCTGGCAGGTACAGGATCTGGATCTGATCGAAGCCAACGAAGCTTTCGCGGCCCAGGCTCTGGCGGTTGGCAAGGAACTGCAGTGGGATGCCAGCAAGGTCAACGTCAATGGCGGCGCCATTGCCCTCGGTCACCCGATCGGAGCCTCCGGCTGCCGGGTGCTGGTCACCCTGCTGCATGAAATGCTCAAGCGCGACGCCAAAAAAGGTCTGGCGACGCTGTGCATCGGCGGTGGCCAGGGCGTGGCGCTGGCACTGCAACGCGACTGAGCCGACCACAGGGGCGGCATCATGCCGTCCCTAGCGCCTGAGCGGCGGGTAGCGCCACCAGACCGCCAGCACCAGCAGCGCAAACAGGCTGTAAATCAGGATAAAGACCCAGTCAGGGGCCTCGTAATAGAGCAGGCGCTGCAACCAGTACTGAATGAAGCTACCGGCATAAACCCGGCTGCCGGCCTGCTCACGCAGCCACATCTCCAGCGTGGTCAACGGACATACCAGCCCCAGCCAAGCCTCGGCCACCACCACCAGAATCGTGGCCAGGTGCGCCAGCCGAAACCACAGACGATTGACCCAGCGCCAGCCCCAGGCGTTACCCAGCACAATCAGCACCACCCCCAGGATCACGAACAGTACGATGGCCACATGCACGGCCAGCACCAGGTCAGCCAGCCATTGCCAATAGGCAGGCGCGTTCATCTGCTCAGATTCCCGGCAGCGGTGCGGTCCCTGCCTCCAGCTCGACCAGCCACTCATCCAGCTCGCGCCGCATCCGCAGCGCTATCGGTGATGCCAGCGCTCGCCGCACGAAAGCCTCTGAACGGGTTTTGCCCAGCCAGTAGCGGAAGGTTTCCTCGATACCCGGCCACTCAGCAGCGCCCCGCATTTCCAACTGGCAAGGCATCCCGGCCTCCAGTATCCCCGGCTCCAGCACTCGCACATAAGCCCCGCTTCGGGCAGCCCGGGCAAAAGTCTTGGCAAAGGTTGGCTCACCCGCCCGCGCCGCCAGGGTCGAGCAAGGAATCCGTGGCCCGGTCAGCTCCAGCAGTACCTCGCCAATACGCAGGCGATCACCGATACGCGGCAGCTCCCACCAATCGCTCAGAGTCAGGTTCTCACCGAAGAAGCCCGGCATCAGCTCGCGCTCAAGCTGGCCTGACCACCAGTCGATGTCAGCCTGGCTGTACAGGTACAGCGCCTGATCCGGCCCACCGTGGTGCTTGCCATCAGCGATGAAGTCGCCCACCAGCCCATCCGGGCCAACCGGCACGGGAGCACTCACAGGCCGTTTGAAATGCCCGGTGCGGGCCCGGCGCTTACCAATATCCAGCCATTCGGGCTGCGCTCGGTTGATCGCAATCAGATCAATATCCTGAGTCATGACTCCCTCACAGTATGCATTGCCACTCCAACGACCAGTCTGCCACGAAACCTCAGGCGCGTCCTTCAAGCGATCCCAACGATGGCCGGTCTACTCCTCAACGCACGGATAACGCCCCAGCACCCGATAGCTGGCGCCCTGCTCGCTCAGGTCACTGAGAAACAGACTGACGTGCTCGACCCGAAAACACGGACCTCGCAGGTCTTTGTGGCGCTGCACGTAGTCCTCAGGCCCTGGTTGCGGCCCATGCAGCCGAGCCAGGGTGATATGCGGCTTGTAGCCCTGTCGGTCGGGGCCAATTCCGGCCTCGGCCAGCAGGTGATCGAGCTGCTGCTTGAGCCGGCGCAGAGGTGCTTGCGGACTGACTCCGGCCCACAAGGCCAGGGGCCGGCGCGGAGGCCCGAACCAGCCCATCCCTTTTACCGTCAGGGTAAAGTCCCTAAAACGCAGGCTGGTCAGTGCCGCTATCACCTGCTCGACCTGCCCGGCGGCAACTTCGCCGACAAACCTCAGAGTCAGATGCAACTGCTCGGCTGACTGCCAACGTGCGCCCGGCATCGGCTCGGCAAGCTGCAGCAAGGCTTGTTTAACGGGCTCTGGCAACTCCAGGGCAATAAACAAACGCGGCATGCGCGGCCCTCCTTAACATTGGACTACCACAACCCGCCAGCCTGACCTAGGCTGGGTAGAGTGCCGGTTCTGCCCGACACCCCTTTCCCTACTTCATGGAGGTCAGTATGGCCAAGATTCTGGTGCTGTATTACTCAATGTACGGACATATCGAAACCATGGCCAATGCCGTGGCTGATGGGGCTCGCCAGGTGCCTGGAGCCGAGGTCAGCGTCAAGCGGGTGGCCGAAACCATGCCCGCCGAGGCGTTCAAGAATGCCGGCGGCAAGCTGGACCAGGCCGCCGAAGTGGCCTCCCCGGCCGAGCTACCTGACTACGATGCAATCATCTTCGGTACCCCGACCCGATTCGGCAACATGAGCGGCCAGATGCGCACGTTCCTCGACCAGACTGGCGGGCTCTGGGCCAAGGGCGCGCTGCGCGGCAAGGTCGCCAGTGTATTCACCTCGACCGGCACCGGCGGTGGCCAGGAGACCACGGTGATAACTACCTGGACCACCCTGGCCCATCACGGCATGATCATCGTGCCGCTGGGCTATGGCGCCAGCGAGTTGTTCGACATTTCCACTACCCGCGGCGGCAGCCCCTATGGCGCGGCGACCATTGCCGGCGGCGACGGCTCGCGTCAGCCCTCGGACGCCGAGCTGTCCATTGCCCGACATCAGGGCGAGCTGGTGGCAGGCATCGCGGTGAGGCTGGCTGGCTGAACCTGTGCGCCCGAGGCCCCAGGACTAACGGCGCAAACGCGCCTCGGGCGCATTGAGCATGCGTACCAGCGGATTGGCCGCCTCGACCCGGTCCTGCAGCGCCAGACCGGCCAGCAGGCCAAAGGCGAATCCACCCAGATGCGCAGCGTAGGCGACATTGGTTTCGCCAACCATCATGCCGAAGATGTTCATGCCGCTCCAGATCAGAAAAAACCAGTGCGGTGCCAGTTTCTTCTGCCAAACCACGAACATGAAACTCAGGCTGGAATAGCGGAACCAGATCAGATACAGGCCAAACAGCGTGGCGATAGAACCACTGGCGCCGACCAGCAGCAGGTCACGCCCGCCCAGCCAGGAGGTCACCAGCAGCTCGGCCAATGCCGCTATCACCCCACCCAGCAGATACAGCCCCAGATAGCGCCAGGGGCCCAGCACATCCTCGATGTTGTCGCCAATGATCCAGAGAAAATACATATTGCCCAGCAGGTGCATCCAGCCGCCATGCACGAACTGGTAACTCAACAGTTGCCAAAGCATGGGGGGCTGCCCAACCAGATCGGACTGCACACCCAGTAGCAGCATCAGCACCACCTCCATCTGAGCGCTACTCTGACCCAGCAGAAACACCAGTGCGCACAACCCGATCAGGCTATAGGTTACCCAGGGTGTGCGCCGGGTCTTGATGTTGAATTCGACCGGCATCCGGGTCATGAATTCGAAAAGCCAGGAGCGCCAATTGAGCGTAGCGTTGAGCATCTGCATGGCGTCCTTGAGCTTGGGTGAATGCATAACTTGATCGACCTCGTCATGGTCGAGCCAGACGCCGTCACAGCTCGCACAGCGGTCAATCTCGACCTGATAGTCCGGTAACAGGTGGTAATGCTCCATCGGCGCCTGACAGTGCCAGCAGACCCGCTGGCTAGCCCCCAAATGCTCGCCCAGGTGGCTGACATGGCAGTGCTGATCGATATCCGGGTGGGTATCGCTGATCGCCTGGTTGAGCTGACGGTCCTCGAACCACATCCCTTCGCAGCTGCGGCACTGAAATACCCGGCCAGACTGAAATGGCACCTCATACAGGGTTCGGGTCAAACAGCAGGGGCAATGGGCTTTTCGTAGGGGCATGACAGGCATCCTTGCAAACCGCGGACGGGTATCCGCACGACATGATGCTGGCGATGATAATCGTTTGGCCGCCCAAGCCCAACACCACCACCGCCATTTCCTCGCCACCAGCCCGCTAGCGGGCCTGTGCCTGACCATCGGCAACGATCCGGTTACGCCCCTGCTGTTTGGCCTGGTACAGACGTTCATCCACCAATTCGATCAGGTCTCTGGGCTCATCAGCATGGCCGGGGATACAGCTACCAACCCCAAGGCTGATACTCAGCACCGGCCCGGCCTCGGAGCGCTGATGCGGGATCTGCTCCTTGAAAATCTGTCGGCGGCAACGCTCGGCCACGATCAACGCCGCCTCGATGTCGGTCTCCGGCAATACCAACACGAATTCTTCGCCGCCATAACGGGCCAGAAAGTCCCGGGAGCGGGTTGCTGTCAGGTCCAGAGCCTTGGCCACCCGCTTGAGGCATTCGTCGCCCTGAAGGTGCCCGTAGTGATCGTTGTACTGTTTGAAATAGTCAATATCGATCAGGATCAGCGCCAACGGACTCTGGTTACGCCGAGCCTTGAGCCACTCATCCTCCAGCACCGAGTCGAACAACCGACGGTTGCCCACCCCGGTCAGACCGTCCTTGTAGGACAACTCCTCAAGCTCGCGCTGCAGGCTGACCAGTTTGTCTTCGATCTTCTTGCGCTCACTGATGTCGAACATGAAGCCGACCAGACAATCGACCTCACCATCGGGTTTGCGTACCACATGCACCACATCACGAATCCAGACGTAACGTCCATCCTTGGTCAGCGCCCGGTAGTCGGCTTCGTGATCCACCCCGCTTTGCGACTGGCTGACGCAATAGTTGACCGTCCATTCGCGATCATCCGGATGCATCCGCTCGGCCCAGTCATTGACGCTGGCCCAACTGGAGCGCTCCCAACCAAGCAACTGCTCGATCTGCGGTCCGATGTAGGCGAACTGCATGGTGCTCCAATCGATCTTCCAGGGGATCGCCCGCGTGGATTCGAGCAGGGTCTTGTAGACCGCGCTGTCTAGCTCCATGTCTTTTTCTTGCTCGCTCATATGCGACTCCCCCAGGCGTCCTGGATTCAAGATCGCGGCTGCCTGCCTCCCTGCCCGGCACCTCCAGCCGGCTCAGCTACGCGATGGTCTCTTATTGTTCTCGATATCACTTTAGCATCATCTTTTGACGACCTAGCAGTGGCCTCTTGATGCCAGCCCTATCCTAGACCATCAATCAGGTAATACGCAGACCCACCGCCTGCGGGCACGTACTTAATCAGGGCAGTTCGTCGGAAAGTCATCCGTAGCCAGGGTCAGTTGCCGACTATAATCGTCGCCATGCGACTCGACCGTATCCTCAGCAATCAGGCCCAATACAGCCGCCAGACCAGCCGTCAACTGATCGCCTGCGGCCGAGTCACGGTCAATGGCATTGTTTGCCGCACGCCGGACCAGGAGGTTGATCGCTTCGCCGCCGTCAGCCTGGACGGCGCCCTGATCAAACCTGGCCGGCCGGCCCATTACCTGATGCTACACAAGCCAGCCGGCTACCTCAGTGCCACTTGCGACCCACAACACCCGACCGTGATGACACTGTTGCCCGAGGCCTGGCGCAATGAATTGCATATCGGCGGGCGGCTGGACCGAAGTACTACCGGCCTGCTGATTCTGACCAACGACGGCCTGTGGTCGCGGCGCCTGACCGAGCCGCGCACCAAGCTGGCCAAGGTCTATCATGTCCGTACCCGCCAGCCGATCAGCCCACAGACCGCCAACCGCTTTGCCGAAGGCATTCATTTCGCTTACGAGGGGTTGACCACCTCGCCAGCGCAACTTGAACAACTGGATGAGCACAGCGCCCGACTAACCATTTACGAAGGCCGCTACCATCAGGTAAAGCGTATGTTTCACGCCGTCGGCAATCAGGTTGAGAGCCTGCATCGTGAAAGTATGGGCAGCATTGTTCTCGATCCCCAGCTGGCCCCGGGTCAGTACCGCCCCCTGAGCCCCGAGGAAATAGCCTCGCTTGAGTGCTGAGGGCACGGCCCATCCAACTGGCTTGGCTGGTCATAAAATGAAAAACACCACAACGAACCCCGCAAGTGGCTTGCGGTCCAGATGTCCAGTACGTGACTGAAACCCACTTGCCGCCAAGGAGGCCCGCCATGCCGCAATCCGCGTATTCAGCCACCGCCACCGATGATCCCCTGAGCAGTCACCATCAACCATCGGGACTGTCTGACCAGATTGCCTTTCGGCTGACCCGTTTTCTGCGCTGGTTTGCCGATCGCTTCTTCAAAAAACGCTATGGCCACCGTGCCGTGGTGCTCGAAACCGTAGCCGGGGTACCCGGCATGGTCGGTGGCATGCTGCGCCACATGCGCAGCCTGAGGCGCATGGAGGATGACCGCGAATGGATCCACACGTTGCTCGAAGAAGCAGAGAACGAGCGCATGCATCTGATGACCTTCATTGAAATCGCCAAGCCGTCGTGGTTCGAACGGCTGATCGTGCTGCTGGCCCAGGGTATCTTCTTCACCTGTTTCCTGCTTCTGTATATCGTCTCCGCCAGAACCGCGCACCGACTGGTTGGCTACTTCGAGGAAGAGGCGGTCTACAGCTATACCGAGTATCTCGGCGAGATCGACAGTGGCCGACTGGCCAACACCCCAGCCCCGCAAATTGCTATTGATTACTGGCAACTTCCGGCCGACGCCCGACTACGTGACGTAGTACTGGCTGTGCGCGCCGACGAAGCTGGCCACCGCGACGTCAACCACTCGCTGGCCGATAGTTTCGACCAGAATTGACGCCGCAGGCGCGTCAGAACTGGACAACGGCCGCTATCTGCTAGGCTGAATAGTATCCCCTCGAACCGGACCGGCCCATGCAATGAAGGTTACGAGCTTCCATCCCGCACAGCCGCGCGTCCTGCTCTGGCTAGGTTGCCTGCTGCTGGGCGCACTGCTGACCCTGCTCTCGGCCCTGGCCAATGAACCCGCCGAACGCCGAAGCGGCCTGCTGTTGACGGTCGACGGAGCCATCGGTCCGGCGACCATGGACTATCTGCTGCGTGGCCTGCAGCAGGCAGCCGACGAAAACGCCAGCATCGTGGTAATCCAGATGGACACTCCTGGCGGTCTGATGGAGTCTATGCGCCAGATCATCAAAGACATCCTCGCCTCGCCGGTGCCAGTTGCCACCTATGTCAGCCCGCAGGGCGCCCGGGCCGCCAGCGCCGGAACCTACATTCTCTATGGCAGCCATATCGCCGCAATGGCCCCGGCCACCCACCTTGGCTCGGCAACCCCTGTGCAGATGGGCGGCCTGCCTGGGCGCGAGGAACCTGAAGAGCGTGACAGCGAGCGCCAACCGGAGACGGAGCAGGCCGAACCAGATCAGGAACGGCGCAGCGAACCACGGCGCGGCGGTAGCGCCATGGAGCGCAAGGTCCTGGAAGATGCGGTTGCCTATATCCGTGCACTGGCCGACAAGCATGGACGCAACGCTGACTGGGCCGAGCAGGCCGTGCGCGAGGCGGTCAATCTTGGGGCCAGCGAGGCGCTGGAGCTGAACGTGATCGATGTGATCGCCAGCGACGTGGACGATCTGCTAAGCCAGATCCATGGCCGCAGTGTGGCCATGGCATATGGTGAACGGGTGCTGGATACTGCCAACCTAAATCTGATCCGGGTCGACCCCAACTGGCGCACCCGTCTGCTGTCAGTCATCACCAATCCCAACGTTGCCTATCTGCTGATGATCATCGGTTTTTACGGAATCATCTTCGAACTATCCAATCCAGGCAGCCTGTACCCCGGCGTCATCGGGGTAATCTGCCTGATTCTGGCACTGTTTGCCTTCCAGGTCCTGTCGGTGAACTATGCGGGGCTGGCACTAATCCTGCTCGGCCTGACGCTGATTGTCGCCGAAGCCTTCCTACCCAGCTTCGGCATCCTCGGGATTGGCGGGATTGTTGCCTTTGTCGCTGGCTCGATCATCCTGATGGATGGCAGCCACTACGCCGTCTCACTGCCGACTATCGGTGGCATTGCCGCCATCGCCGCAGTATTCCTGATGTGGGCGGCCGTGCGTTTTATTGGCCTACGCCGCCGCCCGGCAGTCAGCGGCGCCGAACACCTGCGCCTGGAGCAGGCTATTGCTATCGACGATTTTCAACCCCGGGGCAGCCACTTCCACGGTCATGTCCAGGTAAGCGGTGAACGCTGGAAAGCCCTGGCCGCCTATCCGGTACAACAGGGACAAACCGTGCAGATCGACCGGATCGAAGGGCTGACCCTGCATCTCAAAGGCAATCCACAGGAGCACGCCGACTGAGCTCGGCCCACTTCGAGGAGGCACCATGAGTTTCGAGTTCCTACCCTATCTACCTCCGCTGATCTTCCTGCTGATCATTCTCGCCTCGGCCATTCGGATCCTGCCGGAATATCAACGCGGCGTGGTGTTCTTTCTCGGCCGCTTCCAAGGCGTCAAGGGCCCTGGGCTGGTGATCGTCATCCCGGGCCTACAGCAACTGGTGCGAGTCGATCTGCGGGTCGTGGCCCTGGACGTACCCAGCCAGGACGTGATCTCCAAGGACAATGTCACGGTCCGGGTCAATGCAGTGCTGTATTACCGGGTCATCGACCCAGAGCGGGTGATCATCAGAGTGGAGAACTACAGTGAAGCCACCAGCCAGTTGGCCCAGACCACACTGCGCTCGGTCCTGGGCAAGCATGATCTGGACGAAATGCTCTCCGAACGTGACAAGCTCAACAGCGACATCCAGGAAATCCTCGATGCCCAGACCGAAGAATGGGGCATCAAGGTCGCCAACGTCGAGATCAAGCATGTCGATCTCAACGAATCGATGATCCGCGCCATTGCCCGCCAGGCCGAAGCCGAGCGCGAACGACGAGCCAAGATCATTCATGCCGAAGGTGAACTGCAGGCCGCGGAGAAACTGGTCGAGGCTGCCAAGATCCTGGCCCAGCAACCCAGCGCCATCCAGTTGCGCTACCTGCAGACTCTGGCGGACATGAGCACCGGCAACACCTCGACCATTGTTTTCCCATTACCCATCGATTTGCTGGTAGGTTTGAGCAATCGGCAGGACACTCCCGGAGAAACCCGTTAGGGCCTGCTCTGCACGACCGAACTGCGCCTGTAAATGCGTTCCAGAAGATCGGCATCATCGAAATGCCGACGACCGACAAAGGCGGTGGCATGCCGCTGCGCCTGGCGCATCGCCCCCGGCTCGCGTACCCCTGACACCCAGAACAACCAGCGTTCGCGGCGCTCGGTTCCAGGTACCAGGCCATGGCGGCCAAACAGGCTACCCGGACCGCCCGCGCTCACAGCCAGCTGCCGCAGCTCCTGATAATCACGCAACTGATAAACCTGCCCGGTATCGGGTAGCGGGGCAAAGGTCAGATGAGTGACATAGTGACTGGCACTGGTTTGCCTCAGGCGCAGATGCAGCCCCGTCTCGGCCGGACCCGGCCCCGGAAGAATCAGCGGCGGCTCGGCATAGGTGCTACGTAGCTTCGGCTGCAGCCCCGGTAGCGGGTAGTGCTGATGGTAACAGCCGCAATTGTGCATGCTTTCAACGAGCAGCGGGGTAGCCTCGGCATCCAGGGTCAGACGCAGGGTCAGACCATCCAGGCGCCCGGCATACAGATCGAAGCCATCGCCTTCAGGACGCTCAGGAAACCACCAGACATAGTTGAGCTGTACCAAAGTCTGGCTCTGGAAACGTACGGCGCTAAGATAGGTGTAGACACTCGGCAGGCCGGTATCGACCTGCGGCAAGCCATCAGGGTTCAACCCTGGCGCACCGATCCGATCATGATCGGCAGCGCCATCCAGCTCAATGACCGGGGCAAAGCGCGCAAACAGCAGTCGCCAGTGTTCATCCGCCAACTGTGGCCAGCCCAGCGCGTCCCGCTCAGCGGCGGTAAAATACAACCGTCCCTGCTCGGCCTCAGGCTCCAAGACCGGCAGATAGCGCAATCCCGGCGGCACAATGGCCACATCCGCCTCGAACAAGGCCCGCACCCGCTGCTGCCAACGCCCGACCCCAGCGCGGATAAACCAGCGGGTCACAGGGTACAGACCAACGCCACGCTGCCACAGCCGATAATCATCCGCTATCCGCAAGGCCCGCGCCGCCTGCGGCCAGGGCCCATCATCGGCATCCAGCCGATCAGCCCGGCGCAAGCGCTCGGCGCACTGCTCGACCGCCAACACATGACCGGGTAGCCCAGCCGGTCGCTCCAGCCCGTGCAGTGACGATTCTGGCAAGGCCGCCAACTCACGCAAACGCGCCTGCTGATCAAGAGCCTGCCCGGCGTCCAGCCAGGCCCGGCGCAATTCGGGTTGATGCAGTTCCGGCTCAAAGCTGTTGAGGAAGCGATTGGCGCGCAAATAGGGATAGGCCGCAGGCGGCGGACCCAGGCCGTCATGCAGGCCAGCAGCAGCGACTCGCCGGTCCAGCTCGCGCAGATAGCCACGACATTCCGGTTCCGGCCCCGGCACCCGCAACAGCCCAGCGCAGCCGCTGAGCAGCAGCAGCGCGCTGCCAATCATCAGCCAGCACCACACTTCTCGTCTCACCTGTCCACCCGCGTTGGGCAACCTGTCAGACTTTCAGTATCGGCGCCAACAGCTCCAGGTCAAGTTACGTCGTTGCCGCCGGGTCAGACTCGGGAAGACTGCTCACTTCCGGCTTTTTCGCTGCGAAGTCATGCTTGGATAGCACTTCGCTGAGCACTGTCTGTTCGATATAGCCGCGCTGCCCGGAGCGAGTCGGCAGGCGCACGATCAGATGCACTTCACCAGCCACCGGGACCTGGATGGTTACCCGCGGCTCGACCGATGGCACCTCCAGCCCGCGCTGAACATTGAAGCGTTTCATGTAGCGCCGCACCGCCTCAAGATAGGGCTCGCAGTGGCGGTTGGCCGCGTCCAGGAATGCCTGCTGGGCGGCCTGCCAGTTGTCCTCACGCTTGAACGGCACAGTGAATACATGGAAGACAAAATCATGGGTAAAGCTTTCATTGATAACCGGTTCAGAGACGAACAACGCATTGGGGATGACAATCATCCGACCGGTACGCTGGTGGGTAATCTTGCCCGGCCCAACCTCCAGAATGGTGGTAGCCAGCAAGCTCTGATCGATCACGTCACCACGGAAGTCCTTGATCTGAATACGGTCACCGATATTGAACGACCCCGAGCCGGTTTTCAGGATCGAGCCGGTTACGCACAGGATCAGCTCCTTGGTCGCCACCACGAAGGCCACCGCAATAGCCACAATCGACAGCGCCAGGGTCCGCAGTTCATTGCCCCAGATGATCACCAGCCCCAGCAACAGCAGCAACAGGAACCCATTGCGGGTATTGACCAGCCACTTGCGCTGCAGCTCGATGGAGTTCACGGTCTTGCGAATGAAGCGGCCCGCCAGCGCCCGGGCGATAAAAACCGTCAGCAACAGCAACACCGTGCTGATCAGGTGTTGCCACAAACTATCGGAAATGGTGATGGTGGCCGGCAGTTGACCAAGTGTTTCAAGCATACGCACATCCTGTTGGCAGCCCCGGGCAAATCGTACCGGGGTGTAGCGGATAGTGCCTGAGTCATAATCCTCGGTAAAGTGATGCCCTGAAACGCAAAAGCCCCGGCAACTTGCCGGGGCTTAACGCACTACATCAACACTGACCGGTTATCAGACGCCCGAGACCTCGGCGGCTTCGACATCTTTCATCGACAGCTTGATCCGGCCACGGTTGTCGACGTCCAGAACCAGGACCTTGACTTCCTGGCCTTCCTGCAGCACGTCGGTGACTTTCTCGATGCGCTGGTTGGCGATCTGGGAAATGTGTACCAGACCATCCTTGCCAGGCAGGATGCTGACGAAGGCACCGAAATCGACGATGCGCTCGACCTTGCCGGTGTAGACCTTGCCGATTTCCGCTTCAGCGGTAATCGCATCAACCCGGGCCTTGGCGGCATTGGCGGCATCCTTGCTGGCAGCGAAGATCTTGACCATGCCGTCGTCGGTGATGTCGATCGAAGCACCGGTTTCTTCGCAGATACCACGAATAACCGCACCACCCTTGCCGATCACATCGCGGATCTTGTCCGGATCGATCTTCATGCTGATCATGGTCGGGGCGTTGGCCGACAGTTCCTTGCGCGACTCAGGCAGTACTTCGTTCATCTGCTTGAGGATGTGCAGACGGGCTTCGTTGGCCTGCTGCAGCGCGATTTCCATGATCTCTTCGGTAATACCGTTGATCTTGATATCCATCTGCAGCGCAGTGACACCCTTCTCGGTACCGGCAACCTTGAAGTCCATGTCGCCCAGGTGATCCTCGTCACCGAGGATGTCAGTCAGGACTGCGAACTTGTCGCCTTCCTTGACCAGACCCATGGCGATACCGGCTACCGGCGCCTTCAGCGGCACACCGGCATCCATCAGCGCCAGCGACGCACCACAGACCGACGCCATGGAGCTGGAACCGTTGGATTCGGTGATTTCCGACACTACACGGATGCTGTAGGGGAACTGCTCCATGTCGGGCATGACGGCCTGCACGCCGCGGCGGGCCAGACGGCCATGACCGATTTCACGGCGACCAGTGCCACCCATGCGACCACACTCACCGACCGAGAAGGGCGGGAAGTTGTAGTGGAACATGAAGGGCTCTTTGCGCTCACCTTCGAGCATGTCCAGCAACTGTGAGTCACGCGCGGTACCCAGCGTGGTGACTACCAGCGCCTGGGTTTCGCCACGGGTGAACAGCGCCGAGCCGTGGGTACGATCCAGTACGCCGACTTCGATGTTCAGCGGACGCACGGTCTTGGTGTCACGGCCATCGATACGCGGGTTGCCGTTGACGATGCTCTCACGCACGGTGCGGTATTCGATTTCGCCGAAGGCATCCTTGACCTCGCCGACCGAAGGTTTGCCTTCCTCGTCGCCGGTCAGGGCAGCAATGGCCTGATCACGCAGCTCGCCCAGGCGCTTGTAGCGATCCTGCTTGATGGTGATGGTGTAGGCTTGGGCGATCTCGGCACCAAACTGGCCCTTGATGGCATCCAGCAGCGCGGTATTCTCGACCGGAGCGGTCCACTCGAACGCCGGCTTGGCGGCCTCGGCGGCCAGTTCCTTGATCGCCTGGATCACAGTCTGGAATTCCATGTGGGCAAACAGAACAGCGCCCAGCATCTGGTCTTCGGTCAACTCCTGGGCTTCGGACTCAACCATCAAAACGGCGTCTTCGGTACCGGCCACGACCATGTCCAGACGCGAGGTCTTGAGCTGTTCGTAGTTAGGGTTGAGGACGTAACCGGTGTTGTCGTCGAAGCCGACCCGGGCACAGCCGATCGGGCCACTGAACGGCAGATTGGCGACAGCCAGGGCGGCGGAGGTGCCGATCATGGCGGCGACATCCGGATCAGTGCTCTTGTCCGAAGAGACCACGGTGCAGACTACCTGCACTTCATTCATGAAGCCTTCGGCGAACAGCGGGCGGATCGGTCGGTCGATCAGACGCGAGGTCAGGGTTTCCTTCTCGCTCGGACGGCCTTCACGCTTGAAAAAACCGCCGGGGATACGGCCGGCGGCATAGGTTTTTTCGACATAGTGCACCGACAGCGGGAAGAAGTCCTTGCCCGGATCAGCCGACTTGGCGGCAACTACGGTACACAGGACGCTGACGGCATTGTCGATGCTTACCAGCACGGCGCCGGAGGCCTGGCGGGCGATGCGTCCGGTTTCCAGGGTAACGGTACTGTTACCGAATTTGAATTGCTTGATTACCGGTTTCACGGTGCTTTCTCTCTCTTCTCTACTTTGCCTTTTGGCGGAATCCTGGGCATGACCGGGAATCGGACCCGGTCATGTCCAAAAGGGCGAGGTCGCTTAGCGACGCAGACCCAGACGGCCGATCAGATCACTGTAGCGAGCAACGTCTTTGGACTTGAGGTAGTCCAGCAGCTTACGACGCTGGTTAACCATGCGGATCAGACCACGACGGGAGTGGTGGTCCTTGCCGTTTTCCTTGAAGTGACCTTGCAGCTTGTTGATGTTGGCGGTCAACAGCGCTACCTGGACTTCCGGGGAACCGGTGTCACCTTCGCCACGCTTGTACTCGGCTACGATTGCGGCCTTATCTTCAACACTCAGTGCCATCTCTTTACTTCCTCTGAGGTAACAGGCCAGGGCCTTTGCCCTGTGTGATATAGCGAGAAATGACCGTGCCTGTTGACAGCCACCCTCGTGATGACCCGATTCGGGTCAACCAGGTATCCGCCGGCTACTGCCGACGGATGCAAACCTCATGCATTGAAGCGCAACAAACGCTTCGGCGCCACCCGCGCATCATCGGTCATCTCGCCGATACCGATGAAACGCCCGGAAGGCTCATACAACCGGACCATGCCGAAAGCCGGCGCACCCGGCACCCGGACCGCCTGACCATGGTTCAGGTAATAGGCGGTCTGCTCGGTGAGCTGGACCACCGGCCAATCCGCCAGCCCGCTGTCGATCGGCAGCAGCAGATCGTCCAGAGCTTCGGCCCCGCCGTCAGCATGGCGTTGCTCCAGAGTATCCAGACTGACCGCCTGGGACAGACTGAACGGCCCGGCCTGAATTCGCCGCAGCTCGGCAACATGCGCACCACAGCCCAGCGCCTGACCAATATCCTCAACCAGGGTGCGGATATAGGTGCCCTTGCTGCAGTGCACCTCGAGCCGCAGGCGATCGCCGTCGAGTCCGAGCAGTTGCAGACGCGATATTCTAACAGATCGCGCCTGACGCTCCACCGTCTCGCCGGCCCGGGCCAGCTTGTACAGTGGCTGGCCACCCTGCTTGAGCGCCGAGTACATCGGCGGAATTTGCTCGATATCGCCAGTAAAGCGGGGCAACAGAGCTTCGACCTGGGCCAGCTCGACTGCCACCGGGCGCATTTCCAGCACATCGCCTTCGGCGTCACCGGTGGTAGTGGTCATACCCAGCCGCGCCTCGGTGATATAGGCCTTGTCGGCATCCAGCAGGAATTGCGAGAACTTGGTCGCCTCGCCCAGACACAGCGGCAGCACGCCACTGGCCAGCGGATCGAGACTGCCGGTATGTCCACCCTTGTTGGCGTTGAACAACCAGCGCACCTTCTGCAGTGCGGCATTTGAAGTCATGCCCAGCGGCTTGTCGAGAATCAGAATGCCGTCGATATCACGGCGCTTGTTACGCGGACGCGACACCAGCTACTCCTCGCCATCCTTCGGATGCTTGCGATCTTCGGCCACCGCCCGCTCGATCAGCGACGACAGGTGCACGCCGCGGCGAACACTCTCGTCATAATTGAAGTGCAGGTGCGGGATGCTGCGCAGCTTCATGGCCCGCCCCAACTGCATGCGCAGAAAGCCGGCGGCGTCCTTCAGAATCTCCTGATTGAGTGCGACATCTTCGTCACTGTCCTTGCCCAGCAAGGTAAAAAACACCTTGGCATGGGCCAGGTCGCGGCTGACTTCAACCGCGGTAATGGTCACCATGCCCAGGCGCGGGTCCTTGACCTCGCGCTGGACCAGCAGCGCCAGTTCACGCTGCATCTGGTCGGCAACCCGCTGGGTACGGCTGTATTCTTTGGCCATAATTTCAGTTCTACTCAAAAGCGTGAAGCTGAAAGCCCGAAGCTGGGAGTCACGCGAGCAACTCCCAGCTTCCGGCTTCCAGCTTCTGGCCTGGGTTTAGAGCGTGCGTGCAACCTGGACCTTCTCGAATACCTCGATCCGGTCACCAGCACGTACGTCATTGTAGTTCTTCACGCCGATACCGCACTCCATGCCATTACGCACTTCGGCGACATCGTCTTTGAAGCGGCGCAGCGACTCCAGCTCACCTTCGTAGATCACCACGTCGTCGCGCAGCACACGGATCGGGCGATTACGATGGACGGTACCTTCTATGACCATACAACCAGCCACCGCACCGAACTTCGGCGAACGGAACACATCACGCACTTCGGCAACACCCAGAATCTGTTCGCGAACATCGCTGCCAAGCATACCGGTCAGTGCCTTCTTGACATCATCGATGATGTCGTAGATCACACTGTAGTAGCGCAGGTCGATGCCTTCGCTCTCGATGATCTTGCGCGCAGTGGCGTCAGCCCGGACGTTGAAGCCGAAGATTACCGCGTTGGAGGCCAGCGCCAGGTTGGCATCGGTTTCGGTGATACCACCCACCCCGCCAGAGACAATCTTGACCTGAACTTCCTCGTTGCCCAGATCGCTGAGCGAGCCCATCAGGGCCTCCAGCGAACCACGCACATCGGCCTTGAGCACGACGTTGAGAGTCTTCTTCTCGTCCTGGCCCATGCTTTCGAACATGTTCTCGAGCTTGGCCGATTGCTGACGCGCCAGCTTGATTTCGCGGAACTTGCCCTGACGGAACAGTGCCACTTCACGGGCCTTCTTCTCGTCGGATACCACAGTCAGCTCATCACCAGCATCCGGGGTGCCATCCAGACCCAGGATCTCGACCGGAATCGACGGACCAGCTTCCTTGATCGGCTGGCCGTTTTCATCGAGCATCGCCCGCACCCGGCCATAGTTGACTCCGGCCAGCACGATATCGCCCTGACGCAGAGTACCGTTCTGCACCAGCACGGTGGCAACCGGGCCACGGCCCTTGTCCAGCCGCGACTCAACCACCACGCCCTTACCCGGTGCTGATGGCTGGGCCTTGAGCTCAAGTACTTCGGCTTGCAGCAGAACCGCTTCCAGCAACTCGTCGATACCGGTGCCGACCTTGGCCGAGACGTGGACAAACATGGTGTCACCACCCCATTCTTCGGGGATCACGTCACGCGCGGCCAAATCGTTCTTGATCCGATCCGGATCAGCATCTTCCTTGTCGATCTTGTTCACCGCCACCACGATCGGCACGCCAGCAGCCTTGGCATGCTGTACGGCCTCTTCGGTCTGCGGCATCACACCGTCGTCGGCGGCCACTACCAGGATCACGATATCGGTGGCCTGGGCACCACGGGCACGCATCGCGGTAAAGGCGGCGTGACCGGGGGTGTCGAGGAAGGTAACCATGCCACGCTCGGTTTCAACGTGGTAGGCGCCGATGTGCTGGGTAATGCCGCCAGCCTCACCGGCCGCAACCTTGGCCCGGCGAATATAGTCGAGCAACGAGGTCTTGCCGTGGTCGACGTGACCCATGACGGTCACCACCGGCGCGCGCGACACTTCTTCACCTTCGAAATGCATCGATTCGACCAGTTGGTCTTCGATGTCGCTCTCGCGGACCTGCTTGACCTTGTGCCCCATATCCTCGGCCACAATGCTGGCAGTGTCCTGATCCAGCACCTGGTTGATAGTTACCATGGTGCCGTTCTTGAACATGTATTTGATGACCTCGGCTGCCTTCACCGACATCTTCTGGGCCAGTTCGGCCACGGTGATGGTTTCGCCGATCACAACTTCGCGCACTAGAGGTCCTGTGGGCTTCTCGAACCCATGCTGATTGCGTTTCTTGGCCTTGAGTTTGCCACCGCCGCCACGACGCCGGCTCAGACCATCCTCATCCTCGATGATACGAGCGGTCTGACGGGCCTTGTCCTTGCCACCATGACCACCAGCGCGCTTGCGATTGCGCTCTTCCTCTTCCTCAGCCCGGCTTGGCTTGCGCCGGTGCTCTTCCTTCTTCTTGGCCGGTTCAGCTGCGGCAGGTACTGCAGCAGGGGGCTCGGCGGCAACTGCGGCAACCGGCTCCGGCTGCTTGACCGGCTCTTGGGCAGCAGGCTGAGCCTTGACGGCTTCGGCCTTCAGCCGCTCTTCTTCGGCCTTGCGTGCGCTTTCCTCAGCCGCCAGGCGAGCATCTTCCTCGGCCTTGCGCCGGGCTTCCTCAGCCCGCTGACGTGCCTCTTCAGCAGCACGCAGCTCTTCCAGCTCACGCTGACGCTCGGCCTCCAGTTCGGCCGGATCACGCTTGACGTAAGTTTTCTTCTTACGCACTTCGACGTTGACCGTCTTGCTGCCGGACACCTTCAGGGTGCTGACTGTCTTGCGCTGCAAAGTAATCTTGCGCGGCTCGCTGGCCGATTCGCCATGGGCATTCTTGAGAAATGCCAACAGAGCCTGTTTCTCCTCATCGGAAACCGACTGCTCCGGGCCGGTCTGTTTTAGACCTGCTTCTTTCATCTGTTGCAGCAGGCGCTCTACCGGCGTTCCTACCACACTAGCCAATTCTTTGACCGTCACTTCCGCCATTCACTTCTCTCCTCAGTCGGGTCCGTGCGTTACCGCAGGGTGATGTCACCAAACCGACCGGTTATTCAAACCAGGGCGCGCGGGCGGCCATGATCAGGGCGCCAGCCCGCTCTTCGTCCATGCCGTCGATATCGAGCAGATCATCGACAGACTGTTCGGCCAGGTCTTCCATACACAGGATGCCCTTGGCAGCGAGTTGGAAGGCCAGAGCACGGTCCATGCCTTCCATGTTGAGCAGGTCGTCAGCCGGCTGAGCCTCTTCGAGTTTCTCCTCGTTGGCGATGGCCTTGGTCAACAGACGATCCTTGGCCCGGGCGCGCAGCTCATTGACGATATCCTCGTCGAAGCCGTCGATATCCAGCATTTCTTCCATCGGGACGTAGGCGATTTCCTCCAGCGAGGTGAAACCTTCCTCGACCAGTACCTGCGCCAGTTCCTCATCCACATCCAGCTCGTCGATGAAGACCTTGAGCACGTCGCCGGTTTCCGCTTCCTGCTTGGCGCGGATCTCGTCTTCGGTCATTACGTTCAGGGTCCAGCCGGTCAGTTGGCTGGCCAGACGAACGTTTTGGCCGTTGCGACCAATGGCCTGGGCCAGATTGTCCTCAGCCACTGCCAGATCGATGGTGTGAGCATCTTCATCGAGAATGATCGAAGCCACTTCGGCCGGGGCCATGGCGTTGATCACGAACTGGGCCAGGTTGTCGTCCCACAGCACGATGTCGACACGCTCGCCACCCAGCTCACCGGATACGGCCTGGACCCGCGAGCCGCGCATACCGATGCAGGCGCCCTGCGGATCAATGCGCTTGTCCTTGGAACGAACCGCGATCTTGGCCCGCGAACCAGGATCCCGGGCAGCGCCCATGACTTCGATCAGCTCTTCGGCGATTTCCGGCACTTCAATGCGGAACAACTCGATGATCATTTCCGGGCAGGCACGCGACAACACCAGTTGCGGGCCGCGATTTTCGGTACGGATGTCCTTGAGCAGAGCACGGATGCGCACGCCGGTACGGAAGGTTTCACGCGGAATCATTTCCTCGCGCGGCAACACGGCCTCGGCGTTGTTGCCCAGGTCAACGATGATGCTGTCGCGGGTCACCTTTTTCACCGTGCCGCTGATGATTTCACCCAGGCGGTCGCGATAGGCGTCAACGACCTGGGCACGCTCGGCTTCGCGAACCTTCTGCACGATCACCTGCTTGGCAATCTGGGCAGCGATTCGGCCAAACTCGATCGATTCGATCTTCTCTTCGATCACGTCGCCAATGTTCAGCGCGGCATCCCGCTCCTGGGCCTGATCCAAAGTCAGCTGCATCTCCGGCTCTTCGAAGTCTTCGTCAGCCACTACGGTCCAGCGCCGGAAGGTCTCGTAGTTGCCGGTGTGGCGATTGATCTCCACCCGTACATCCACTTCGTCCTCGTAGCGCTTCTTGGTGGCCGTAGCCAGCGCCAGTTCCAGCGCTTCAAAAATGACTCCAGGCGGTACGCCCTTCTCATTGGAAACGGATTCCACAACCAGCAGCACTTCTTTGCTCATCGTATGCCTCGCCTAACGCCGTCCATTGGGTAACTTACGCCCCAAAACCTTCAGAACCGGGGAATGATGTTGCCCTTGTCGATTGAGTCGATCGGCAACAAGTACTCGTGATCATCCACCTGGATAACCACCTCGTCACCCTCCACACCGCGGAGGATGCCCTGAAAATTGCGCCGCCCATCGAACGGAGTACGCAGGCGAATCTTTGCCTGTTCACCGACATAGGCAGCATACTGCTCAAGCTTGAACAACGGACGATCCATCCCCGGTGACGACACCTCCAGGGTGTAGTCATTAGCAATCGGATCCTCAACATCCAATACCGCACTCAACTGCCGGCTGACCGTAGCGCAGGCCTCCACATCTATGCCATCGGCATGCTCGATGTACACCCGCAACAGGGTATGCTTGCCCTGCGAAAGGTACTCGATACCCCAGCATTGATAGCCCAAAGCCTCAATACTCGGGGCCAGCATGGCCTCCAACTCAGTCTGCTTGCCGGACAAATTCAGCGCCTCTTTCAAACACGAACAAAAAATGGGCCCTTGGCCCATCCTGGATCTGGCCACCCCATGCACCAGTCACGGAGTCCAGACAACTAGCTAAGAAAAAGCCCCTCTGAAGGGGCCCTGTGACTGGTTGCGGGGGCAGGATTTGAACCTACGACCTTCGGGTTATGAGCCCGACGAGCTACCAGACTGCTCCACCCCGCGTCGAATCTTAGGGCGTGGATTATACGCCCGGACGCCTAACAAGACAACCGGGCAACGCCCTTGCAATGATCAGAGCCCATATGACGGGCTCTGCTATGGTTGGTGCGGAAGATGGGACTCGAACCCATACACCCTAAGGCACTACCCCCTCAAGATAGCGTGTCTACCAATTCCACCACTTCCGCAAAACTGTTTGGCTTACTCAGCGCTCGGCACATCATCCGAGACTGGAGCCTGAGGAACCTGGCCTTCCACCTCCAGCACAGGTACATCTTCACTGATCACCGGAGCCGGCTGCGTTTGCAGCGCCGGACTCGGCAGACCGGCATCACGCTCGAAACTGGCCTTGTTACTGGCGTAATAAGCCAGACCCAGCGAGGTGACGAAGAATACAGTGGCCAGCACAGCAGTCAAGCGACTCAGAAAAGTAGCTGAACCCTGGCTGCCAAACACGGTGCCCGACGCACCCGCACCAAAGGACGCACCGGTCTCGGCACCCTTACCCTGCTGCATAAGCACCAACCCAACCAGGGCAATGGCGACCAGCAGGTGAATAACCACAACTACGGTTTCAATCATTACACACGTCCCGCGGCACGAGCGATCGCACCAAACTCTTCAGCGTTGAGGGAGGCACCACCAATCAACCCCCCATCGATATCCGGCATAGCAAACAACGCCTCGGCGTTATCAGCCTTCACACTACCGCCGTACACAATCTGCACCATCCGGGCCTGCTCGTCATCGAGCAATGCCAGACGCGCGCGAATCATGGCGTGCACATCCTGAGCCTGCTCAGGACTTGCCGTCAAGCCCGTACCAATGGCCCAGACCGGCTCATACGCCAACACACCTTGTGCCAGACCACCGACACCAAAGGCATCCAGCACTACCTGGAGCTGCCGACCGATTACATCAGCCGTTTCACCAGCATCGCGCTCGGCCTGGGTTTCCCCGACGCAGAGCACTGGACGCAGACCGCAGGCCAGTGCCGCAGCAAACTTGCGCTTGACCACTTCATCGCTTTCACCGAACAGAGTCCGGCGCTCGGAGTGACCAACCAACACATACTCACAACCAGCATCACGCAGCTGAGCTGGCGATATTTCGCCGGTCAACGCACCCGGCTCGGCCTGGTGAGCACAACTTTGCCCACCGATGCGGATCGGCCCGGCTGCCAGCGCTTCGCGGCAACGCTCGATATAGAGCGCTGGCGGTGCAATCATCAGCTCCACCTGCTCAGGCCAGTCCTGCTGGGACAGAGCCACCAGCAGCGCATCGACGGATTGCCGTGTACCGTGCATTTTCCAGTTTCCGGCGACCAACGGACGACGCATGCCTAACCTCTCAGCTCAAGCGGGCGCCAATGTTAACCAAGATGCCCGAACGACACAACCGCCTTTTTGAGCTTTAAGGAACTTCTGAGAACACAGGCGAGGCCGGCAAGGCTGTTTCAGGCAGTCTTGCCAACACTGTTGGTTCTCAGAGATTTCAGTCGTGTTCGGCAAACAGCTCTTTCACCCGCTCAGCCAGCAGACCGGCCTCGGCCTTGACCTGAGCGGCATCCTGGCCTTCGACCATAACCCGAATCAGCGGCTCGGTACCGGACAGGCGCAACAATACTCGACCACTATCACCCAGACGCTGCTCAACGGCCTCGACCGCCGCCAGCAGCGAGGCATCCTGCAACGGCGACTGAGTACCAGGCTGATAGCGCACATTGATCAGCGTCTGCGGGCACTTGCTCATGCCAGCGCAGGCTTCGGCCAAGGTCAGCCCCGAGCGCTGCAATGCCATCAGCACCTGCAACGCGGCGATCACGCCATCGCCGGTTGAGGTATGGTGCAGGCAGACCAGATGCCCGGACGACTCGCCACCGAGAATCCAGCCACGCTCGCGCAACCCGGCCATGACGTAGCGATCACCGACTTTGGCCCGGACAAACTCGACACCTCGCTCCTTGAGTGCCAGCTCCAGCCCCAGGTTACTCATCAATGTCCCTACCACACCTCCGCGCAGCAGGTCTCGCCGATGCAGGTCATCAGCAATGATGAACAGCAACTCATCACCATCAACTTCTCTGCCCTGCGCATCGACCATCATCACCCGGTCGCCATCGCCATCAAAAGCAATCCCCAGATCAGCGCCCTGAGCCAGAACCGCCTTGCGCAAGGCAGCCAGATCGGTCGAGCCGACCCCGGCATTGATATTCAGCCCATCAGGCTGAACACCGATTACACTGACCTCGGCCCCCAATTCGCGAAACACGCTGGGCGCCACTTTGTAGGTCGCCCCGTTAGCGCAGTCCAGGACCAGCTTCAAGCCCTTGAAACTGGCACTAGTGGGCACACTGCTTTTGCAGAATTCAATATAGCGCCCGGACGCATCCTCGACCCGGGTCACCTTGCCCAGGGCTGCCGACTCAACCACTTCAAGCGGTGCATCGACCAGTCGCTCGATTTCCAGCTCCAGCTCATCCGGCAGTTTACTGCCATTGGCCGAGAAGAACTTGATGCCATTGTCGTAGAAAGGATTGTGCGAGGCACTGATGACAATCCCGGCATCAGCCTGGAAAGTGCGGGTCAGATAGGCGATGGCCGGAGTCGGCATCGGTCCGAGCAATTGCACCTGAGCCCCCGCCGCCGACAACCCAGCCTCTAATGCGGACTCGAACATATACCCGGAGATCCGGGTATCCTTGCCAATCACAACTCGGCAACTGCCCTGGTTGCGGAACGCCATACCAACCGCCCAACCCAGGCGCAGCATGAAATCGGGAGTAATCGGGTGGCTCCCAACACGGCCACGAATGCCGTCGGTGCCGAAATAGCGTTTTTCCATCTGCTGATTCCTGTTTGCTTGCGCGCTATCGTTTTAGTCAGCCAGCCTGCTGCACCGCCTCGGCCATTCGCACCGCATCGACGGTGGCCGCAACATCATGGACACGTAGAATACGCGCACCCTTGCCTACAGCCAGCGCCGCCAGAGCCAGACTGCCATATAGACGCTGATCAACCGGCCGGTCCAGCACCTGCCCGATCATGGTCTTGCGCGACACGCCGACCAGCAGCGGCAGACCTGCCGGCTGCAACAGATGCATACGGGCGAACAATTGGAGATTATGATCCAGACTTTTGCCAAAGCCGAACCCCGGATCAAGGATCAGCCGCTCCCTGGGAATCCCGGCCGCCACGCAAGCCGCCACCCGCTCGACCAAGAAAGCATTGACCTCATCCAGCACTGAATCGTAGCTGGGCGAGCGCTGCATAACATCAGGCTCCCCCTTCATATGCATGATGCACACCGGCAAACCCGTGGCAACCGCCGCCGCCAAGGCTCCGGGACGGGTCAGCGAGCGCACGTCGTTGATCAGCCCGGCGCCGACTGCGGCACTGGCAGTGATCACCTCAGGCGTACTGGTATCGACTGAAACTATGGTATCGAAGCGCTGCTTGATCGCTTCCACCACTGGCACGACCCGCTCCAACTCCTGCGCAACACTGACCGGAGCCGCACCAGGGCGGGTGGACTCGCCACCGACATCAATCAGCGTAGCGCCCTCGCCCAGCATCCGCTCGACATGCCGCAGCGCGGCGTCGCGGTGATTGAAGCACCCACCGTCGGAAAACGAATCCGGAGTAACATTAAGAATGCCCATGACCTGGACACGGGAAAGATCAAGCTCCCGGTCGCCGCAAGGCAACCGGGAGCTGCTAGGCCGTTCAACCATGAAGAATCAGTGCTCGCCCGCCGGATCGCCGATCACACCGTCATCACGCTCGGCGTCATCGCTGGCCGCCTGATCGCCAGACTTGGCCGCAGCGCCCGGACCAGCCTTGTCATCACCCTGCCAGTCCTTAGGCTCGCGCGGGGGCCGACCAGCCATGATGTCGTCGATCTGGTCAGAGTCGATGGTCTCGTACTTCATTAGTGCTTCGGCCATCAAATCCAGCTTGTCGCGATTTTCTTCCAGCAGGCGCTTGGCGATGGTGTAGCAGTCATCAATGATACGCCGCACTTCCTCGTCGATCTGCTTGGCCGTATCACCGGACACATTGATGTGCTGACTACCAGCACTGCGGCCGAGGAACACTTCACCCTCTTCCTCTGCATACATCAACGGCCCGAGCTTTTCCGACAAGCCCCACTTGGTCACCATGTTCCGAGCCAACTGGGTAGCCCGCATGATGTCGTTGGAGGCCCCTGTGGTTACGCCATCAAAGCCCAGAGTCATCTCTTCGGCAATCCGGCCACCGAACAGCGAGCAGATCTGACTTTCCAGCGCCCGCTTCGACAAGCTGTAGCGATCTTCTTCGGGCAGGAACATGGTCACACCCAAGGCCCGGCCACGGGGAATGATCGACACTTTGTAAACCGGGTCATGCTCGGGCACCAGCCGGCCAACAATCGCGTGACCGGACTCGTGATAGGCGGTATTGAGCTTCTCCTTCTCGGACATGACCATCGACTTGCGCTCGGCGCCCATCATGATCTTGTCCTTGGCCAACTCGAATTCCTTCATTTCCACCAGCCGCTTGTTGGCCCGGGCCGCGAACAGCGAAGCCTCGTTGACCAGGTTGGCCAGATCGGCACCGGAGAAACCCGGTGTACCGCGAGCAATCAGTGACGGCTTGACGTCATCGCCAACCGGAACCTTACGCATGTGCACCTTGAGAATCTGCTCACGACCACGCACATCCGGCAGGCCAACCACCACCTGACGATCAAATCGGCCCGGGCGCAGCAGCGCCGGGTCGAGAACGTCCGGACGGTTGGTAGCAGCCACCACAATGATGCCGTCATTGGCCTCGAAACCATCCATCTCGACCAGCAACTGGTTCAGGGTCTGCTCTCGCTCGTCATGCCCGCCACCCAGACCGGCACCACGATGGCGACCCACGGCATCGATCTCGTCGATGAAGATAATGCACGGCGCATGCTTCTTGGCCTGATCGAACATGTCGCGAACCCGGCTGGCACCGACACCTACGAACATTTCCACGAAGTCGGAACCGGAAATGGTGAAAAACGGTACCTTGGCCTCGCCAGCGACGGCCTTGGCCAGCAGGGTTTTACCAGTACCAGGCTGACCGACCATCAGTACGCCACGCGGAATATGGCCGCCCAGGCGCTGAAACTTGCCCGGGTCACGCAGAAACTCAACCAGCTCGCTGACCTCTTCCTTGGCCTCGTCACACCCGGCGACATCGGCAAAGGTAGTCTTGACCTGATCCTCAGACAGCATTCGCGCCTTGGACTTGCCGAAGCTCATCGGCCCGCCGCGGCCACCGCCGCCGCCCTGCATCTGGCGCATGAAGAACATGAATAGCGCGATGATGATCAAAATCGGGAAGCTGGCGATCAGCAACTGAGTCCAGATGCTCTGCTGCTCGGGCTGTTTGCCCTCAACCACCACATCATTGTTCAGCAGGTCGCCGATCAGGCCACCGTCCTGAATCGCCGGCCGCACGGTCTTGAAGGTTTCACCATCGCGCCGCTTGCCGGTGATTACAAAGCCATCAACCGTCACCCGCTCGACCTGGCGATCCTTAACCAGCTCCAGGAACTCGGTGTAATTTACGGTACGCGGCTCACTGGGACTGCTGAAGTTGTTCATCACCGTGACCAGGACGGCGGCAATGATCAACCACAGAATGAGGTTTTTCGCCATATCGTTCAAAGTCCTACCCTCTTGCTCCGCCGCTCGCCGGCAGAGCCTTCGCTAAAATCGTGTGTCTGCTTAGACACGATTACCTTACACCAGTTTCACCCCTGACGGCAGATCGGCCAGTGTAACGCCCTATGTCGCCCAGCGGGATTCTCAGTGATCGCCACCCTTGAATCCACGCGCCAGCAGGTAGGTTTCCCGCGAACGACCACGCGAGGCATCCGGCTTGCGGGTCAGCAGCTTGTCAAACTGACCACGCATACCCCGGTAATAATCATCAAAACCTTCACCATGGAACACCTTGATCAAAAAGTCGCCGCCCGGGCGCAACACCCTGGTAGCCATATCCAACGCCAACTCGCACAGATACATGGCGCGCGGCTGATCCACCGCAGGTGTTCCACTCATATTGGGGGCCATATCGGAAATAACAAGGTCGACCGGCTGATCACCAATGGCGGCCAGAATGGCTTCGAACACGCTATCCTCGGTAAAGTCACCCTGAATGAAAGTGACATCAGCAATACTGTCCATCGGCAGAATATCAGAGGCGATCAGCCGCCCCTTCTCCCCCAGCACCCGGCTGGCGACCTGCGACCAGCCACCCGGTGCCGCCCCCAGATCGAGGACCGTCATGCCTGGCCTGAGCAGGCGATCACGCTCCTGGATTTCCAGCAGTTTGTAACTGGCGCGCGAACGATAGCCGTCCTTTTGCGCCTTCTTGACGAAAGGATCGTCGAAATGCTCTTTCAGCCAGCCTTTGCTGGTTTTGGATCGGGCCACGGAATACCTCGTGCAGCGGATCGCGCCGCCGGTTAAACTATGCGCTTTCACTCCATTACCCTAGGAAAGCACTCGGATCATTATGGCGCTCAGTTCGGCACAGAAGAAAGACCTCAAGAAGATCGGCCACCACCTCAAGCCGGTGGTAATCGTCAGTGAACAGGGCGTCAGCGCCGGCGTGCTGGCTGAACTGGAGCGCGCCCTGAACGATCACGAGCTGATCAAGATCCGCCTCAGCGTCGCCGACCGTGAAGCCAAGCAGGCGCTGATCAGCGAGATCTGCCAGCAGACCGGCGCAGAACTGGTTCAGGTCATCGGCAAAATGGCTATCCTGCTGCGCCGCAGCAAGCAACCCAACGCCAACCTGTCCAACCTGCTGCGCTTCAAGAACGCCTGAGCGGTTCGACATCCTCGTCAGGCCTGGGTTGCAATACCAGCACCAGGCCGGCAAATGCCACCACCAGATAGGCGAACATCGCCCAGTATTCGCCACCGGCAAAACCATGCGCGACGAAGAATACCGTACAGGCCAACAGCACCAGCAACAGTAGCTGACCTCGCAGATCGCGCCAGCAGCGTGCGCCAAGAGCAACGCCCGCCACCAGCAACTGCAGCAGCGCGCACGCCGCGGCGAAACCAATCATCAGCGGCCGCATGAACGCACCGATTTCATTGACCAGCAGCGCCGCCAGGCCAAAACGATCAAGCGCAGGCAGCAGCACGAAGTGAACCACCCAGATACCACCAACCCAGAGGGTTTGAGCCAGTTGCCAAGCCACCCGACCACCGCGAGGAGTTGGCCGGGTCAGCATATCGCTCACTGGTGACGCACCTCGACGATTTCGAATTCGACCACACCACCGGGCGTCCTGACAGCAACCACATCACCCTCGTCCTTACCGATCAGGGCGCGAGCGATGGGCGAACCCACGGAGATCTTGCCGGACTTGATGTCTGCCTCATCCTCACCAACGATCTGGTACACCACTTCCTCGTCGGTATCGACATTAGCAATGGTCACGGTCGTGCCGAAGATCACCTTGCCGGTATGCGGAATGCTGGTGACATCGATCACCTGGGCATTGGACAGACGGCCCTCGATATCACGGATGCGCGCCTCAACCATGCCCTGCTGCTCGCGCGCAGCATGGTATTCGGCGTTCTCCTTGAGATCACCCAGCTCACGCGCCTCGGCAATCGCCTGACTGAGCTGCGGACGCACCACGCTCTTGAGCTGCTTGAGTTCAACTTCGAGGGCTTCAGCGCCCTGCTTGGTCATCGGATACTTCATATCAAATTCCTGCGTGCAAATCCTGGAGTCGACGTACGATCTTCTCCGGACCAAACTTCAGCGCCATGCAGATCGCCTGGCCACCGGCCAGGGTAGTGGTCGAGTAGACCTTGTGCTGCAGCGCGTTGCGACGAATCGAATAGGAGTCGGCAATCGACTGACGGCCTTCGGTGGTATTGATCACCAGACTGACCTGATCGTTCTTGATCATGTCGACAATGTGCGGACGCCCCTCAGTCACCTTATTGACCCGGCGTACCGGGATACCGGCCGCCTCGATCACCTTGGCGGTACCACTGGTAGCCACAACCTCGAAGCCCAGCTCAACCAGGTCACGCGCCACCTCGGCAACAAACGGCTTGTCGTCTTCGCGCACACTGAGGAACGCGCAGCCGCCGGTCGGCAGGCGCTCGCCAGCGCCAACCTGAGCCTTGGCATAGGCTTCGGCAAAGCTGTCGCCAACGCCCATGACCTCACCGGTGGACTTCATTTCCGGGCCAAGGATCGGGTCTACACCAGGGAACTTGGCGAACGGGAACACCGCCTCCTTGACGCTGAAGTACGGCGGTACAACTTCCTGGGTAAAGCCCAGCTCCTTCAGGGTTTTGCCGGCCATGACCCGAGCGGCAATCTTAGCCAGCGACTGGCCAATGCACTTGGATACAAAGGGCACGGTGCGCGAGGCCCGCGGATTAACCTCGATCACATAGATGGTCTCACCCTGCACTGCCATCTGCACATTCATCAGGCCAACCACGCCAAGCTCAAGCGCCATCTTGCGCACCTGTTCGCGGATCTGATCCTGAATATTGGCCGGCAATGAGTACGGCGGCAGCGAGCAGGCCGAGTCACCGGAGTGCACGCCAGCTTGCTCGATATGCTGCATGATCGCGCCGATCACCACATCGGTACCATCAGAAACGGCATCGATATCGACTTCGATGGCACAGTTGAGGAAGTGGTCGAGCAGCACCGGGCTGTCGTTTGACACCTTGACCGCCTCGCGCATATAGCGTTTGAGCTCATCTTCCTGATAGACGATTTCCATCGCCCGCCCACCCAATACGTAGGAGGGGCGCACCACCAGCGGATAACCGATATTCTTTGACAGTGCCAGCGCCTGCTCTTCACTGCGCGCGGTGGCATTCGGCGGCTGACGCAGATTAAGCCGCTCAACCATCTGCTGGAAACGCTCACGGTCTTCGGCCCGGTCGATCGCCTCGGGGCTGGTGCCGATGATCGGCACCCCGGCCTCTTCCAGCGCACGCGCCAGTTTCAGCGGGGTTTGGCCGCCATACTGGACGATCACACCCTTGGGCCGCTCGACCCGGACAATTTCCAGCACGTCTTCCAGAGTCACCGGCTCGAAGTACAGACGGTCGGAGGTGTCGTAGTCAGTCGATACGGTTTCCGGGTTGCAGTTGACCATGATGGTCTCGTAACCATCTTCACGCATCGCCAGCGCGGCATGCACACAGCAGTAATCGAACTCAATGCCCTGACCGATCCGGTTCGGGCCACCGCCCAACACCATGATCTTATCGCGTCCGCTCGGATTGGCCTCGCACTCTTCCTCGTAGGTCGAATACATGTAGGCGGTATCGGTGGCGAACTCAGCGGCGCAGGTGTCGACCCGCTTGTACACCGGTTGCACCTTGAGCTTCTGACGGTGGCTACGCAGGGTTTTCTCGCTGACTGCCAACAACTGAGCCAGACGAGCGTCGGAGAAGCCCTTGCGCTTAAGCCGATACATCAGATCGCGATCGATGTTGGCCAGCCCCAGCGTCTTGACCCGCTCTTCATCCTTGACCAGATCCTCGATCTGGATCAGGAACCAGGGATCAATCCGGGTCAGTTCGAACACCTCGTCACGGCTCATGCCGATGCGGAAGGCGTCCGCTACATACCAGATCCGATCGGCGCCGGGCACGGTCAGTTCACGAATGACTTCGGCGCGTACTTCGGCATTGGCCGGATCAACCTTGGGATCGAGACCCACCACGCCAACTTCCAGCCCACGCAAGGCCTTGTGCATAGACTCCTGGAAGGTGCGACCGATGGCCATGACCTCACCCACGGATTTCATCTGGGTGGTCAGACGGGCATCGGCGTTGGGGAACTTCTCGAAAGCGAAACGCGGAATTTTGGTGACCACGTAGTCGATCGACGGCTCGAACGAAGCCGGCGTGCGGCCACCGGTAATGTCGTTTTGCAGCTCATCAAGCGTGTAACCGACCGCCAGCTTGGCGGCGATCTTGGCAATCGGGAAGCCGGTGGCCTTGGAGGCCAGCGCCGAACTGCGCGACACCCGCGGGTTCATCTCGATCACGACCATCCGCCCGGTGTTCGGACAGATACCGAACTGCACGTTGGAGCCGCCAGTTTCCACGCCAATCTCACGCAGCACCGCCAGCGAGGCGTTGCGCATGATCTGGTATTCCTTGTCGGTCAGGGTCTGGGCCGGGGCAACAGTGATCGAGTCACCGGTATGCACACCCATTGGATCGAAGTTTTCAATCGAGCAGACGATGATGCAGTTGTCCTTCTTATCGCGGACCACTTCCATCTCGTACTCTTTCCAGCCGATCAGCGATTCGTCGATCAGCAGCTCGTTGGTCGGCGACAGGTCCAGACCGCGGGTGCAGATCTCTTCAAACTCTTCGCGGTTGTAGGCGATCCCGCCACCAGTGCCGCCCATGGTGAAGGACGGACGGATAATGCACGGGAAACCAACCTGATCGAGTACCGCATTGGCCTCGTCCATGTTGTGGGCGATACCCGAGCGCGGGCACTCCAGACCAATGGACTTCATGGCCTTGTCGAAGCGCGAACGGTCCTCGGCCTTGTCAATGGTGTCGGCATTGGCGCCGATCATCTCGACACCGTACTTCTCCAGCACGCCGTGCTTTTCCAGATCCAGCGCACAGTTCAGTGCGGTCTGGCCACCCATGGTCGGCAGCACCGCATCCGGGCGCTCCTTCTCGATGATCTTCTCTACCGTCTGCCACTTGATCGGCTCGATGTAGGTGGCATCAGCCATGGCCGGATCGGTCATGATGGTGGCCGGATTGGAGTTGACCAGGATCACCCGGTACCCCTCTTCCTTCAGCGCCTTGCAGGCCTGAGCGCCGGAGTAGTCAAACTCACAGGCCTGGCCGATGACGATGGGGCCGGCGCCGAGAATCAGAATGCTTTGAATGTCTGTACGTTTTGGCATGATCTTCAGTAAATCCTGTATTCCGGCGGTTTAGCGGCGCTTGGCCATGGCCTCGATGAAACGGTCGAACAGCGGCGCGACATCATGCGGGCCGGGGCTGGCTTCGGGGTGACCCTGGAAGCTGAAAGCGGCCTTGTCGGTGCGCTCGATGCCCTGCAGCGTGCCGTCGAACAACGACTTGTGGGTAGCACGCAGATTGCCCGGCAGGCTCGTCTCATCGACAGCAAAACCGTGGTTCTGGCTGGTGATCATTACCACGCCGCTATCCAGATCCTGCACCGGGTGGTTGGCGCCATGGTGGCCATGGCCCATCTTCACGGTCTTGGCGCCGGAGGCCAGGGCCAGCAACTGGTGACCCAGACAGATACCGAAGACCGGAATCTCGGTTTCGAGAATCTCGCGAATGGCCTGGATCGCATAATCGCAGGGTTCCGGATCACCAGGGCCATTGGACAGGAATACCCCATCCGGATTCAGCTCCAGCACTTCACTGGCCGACGTCTGGGCCGGCACCACGGTCAGGCGGCAGCCGCGCGCCACCAGCATGCGCAAAATGTTGGTCTTGACCCCATAGTCATAGGCCACGACATGGTAGGGCAGTTCGGCATCGGCTCGCTCGGGGTGGCTGTCACTGGCCAGCTCCCAGACACTGGAGCGCCACTGGTAGGGCGCCTTGACCGTGACTTCCTTGGCCAGGTCCATGCCCTTGAGCCCCGGGAAGCTGCGCGCCAGCTCAAGCGCCTGTTCCTCGCTGACCGAATCACC
Source organism: Halopseudomonas phragmitis (assembly GCF_002056295.1). Taxonomy (NCBI): domain Bacteria; kingdom Pseudomonadati; phylum Pseudomonadota; class Gammaproteobacteria; order Pseudomonadales; family Pseudomonadaceae; genus Halopseudomonas; species Halopseudomonas phragmitis. The sequence goes on from NZ_CP020100.1 coordinate 472,437, forward strand.
GGCAATAATGCAGCCGTTTTGCGAGCCCTTTTCACGCAGAATACGGGTCAGCCGGCGGGTATCGATACCGGCAATGGCCACCACGCCGTTGTCTTTGAGGTAATCGGGCAGGCTCTGCTTGCAGCGCCAACTGCTGGCGAGCAGCGGCAGATCGCGAATGACCAGACCGGCAGCGTGCACCCGATCGGCTTCAACATCTTCGGGAGTAACACCGGTATTGCCGATATGCGGGTAGGTCAGGGTTACGATCTGGCGGGAGTAGGACGGATCGGTGAGGATCTCCTGATAACCGGTCATGGCCGTATTGAACACGACCTCGCCGACACTGTGGCCGTCGGCGCCGATGGCCTCACCGCGAAAAATACTGCCGTCGGCAAGGGCGAGAATGGCTGGCTTGGACAAGAAAACCTCCGATTGAGCTGACACGTTTTACCAAACGCGGGCTGCACAAAAGCGGGAATGGGGTGCCGTGACACCACATCCCGCTACAAGGCATTGTCAGATACGCGCTAGATAGACAGATTAGCGCCATAGTCTAGCGGTTTGACCCCAAAATATCCACACCGAATGGCACCGTTCGCCCGACCGCAACAACCGGACACAATCCCATTGTGTTTCATCCTTCGGTCAACTGTGATAAAACCCCCGATGAACGCATGCAGTCATCTGTCCAAGCGCCACCCCGCCGGCAGCACAGACCTTAGCTAACGGTCACGACTTGCATCACAACAAAAAGAAAAACTCGGGGACAACACCATGGTAGTGCACCTGAAACGCATCGTCATCGTGCTGGCATTGTTGTGCATGGCGCCCTTGGCCCAGGCCGACCTTCAGCGCCTGCAAACCCTGCATGAGTTCCGCAGTGAAGGCTATATCACCGGAACCTACCTGCTGATCGACAACAACCTCTATGAGCGAGTACGCGAACCTGGTAACCGCGAAACCTACAACCAGGCCCTGACCCGCATGGACCAGCTCCTGCGCCAGCTCGGCAACCCCAACGAACTACGCAACCCCTATACCGATTTCGTCAACCTGATCCGCGAATTGGAAGGACAGCCGGAAGATGAAGCACACTTCAACCTGGCCACAGTCAACCGCATCATGCAGGCCCATGGCCGCCTGGAACGCACCGCCGCGCAACTTTACAGCGAGCAGATCGGCGGCGCGCCAGAGCAACTGCTGACCCTGCACCAGCAGAGCCTGGAAACCAACCAGATCCTGCTGCTATACCAGAACACCATGTTCAGCTCAGTTGGCGTGTACTTCATGGACGCCGATGAGGGCATCTTTGCCGCCATGGACAAACGCATCACCGAGCGCGCCAGCCAGCTGCACAGCCTATTCCCCGACCAGCAGGCCACACTCAGTCGACTGGACAAACAATACACTTTCATCCAGCCGCGCCTGATCAAGTATTACGAGGACTGGGTGCCGACCATCGCCGCTTTTTATCTGCAACGCAACATACAGACCCTGGACATGTTGGCCCGCGAACAGGTCCGGGTCGCCAGTCAAAGCAGCTAAGCCCACCCCAGATACGACAAAGCCCGGCATTGGCCGGGCCTTGTCCACTCAACCACACTCAGCGTAACGTCAGCACATCCTGCATGTCATACAGGCCCGCAGCCTGAGTTTCCAGCCACAATGCCGAACGCACAGCCCCCTTGGCGAAAGTCATCCGACTTGAAGCCTTATGGGTGATTTCCACCCGCTCGCCTTCAGTGGCGAACAGCACAGTATGATCACCTACCACATCGCCTGCCCGCACTGTGGCAAAGCCAATGGTTTCACGCTCGCGCGCGCCGGTCTGACCCTCGCGACCATAGACTGCAACCTTGTGCAGATCACGCCCCAGCGCCTGGGCAACCACTTCCCCCATGCGCAGCGCCGTGCCCGAAGGAGCATCGACCTTGTGCCGATGGTGCGCTTCGATCACTTCGATATCAGCATCGTCACCCATTACCCGGGCAGCCATATCCAGCAGCTTCAGACACAGATTGACACCCACACTGAAGTTCGGGGCAAACACTACGCCAATTTGCCTGGCCGCCTCGGCGATCTGTTGCTTTTGCTCCTCGGAAAAACCGGTAGTGCCAATCACCATGGCCTTACCATGGGCCCGGCACAACTCCAGATTGACCAAGGTACTGGTCGGATGAGTGAAATCGATCAGCACATCGAAATCATCCAGCACCTGCTCCAGACTTCCGGCCACCGTCACACCCAGGCGCCCAACCCCGGCCAACTCGCCGGCGTCAGCCCCAACCAGAGTGCTCTGCGGACGCTCGATGGCGGCAGTCAATGCCGCACCTTCAGCCTGGGTCACGGCCTCGATCAGGGTCTTGCCCATACGCCCGGCGGCGCCAATCACTGCGATTCGTCTCATGGATTCGCTCCGCTCAGAATTTCATGTCTTCGAAGAAGTTTTTCACCCCTTCGAACCAGCTTTTGGCCCGTGGCGACTGATTGGAGCCTTCGGCCTCCAGGGTGCTGCGCAACTCCTCAAGCAGCTCGCGCTGGCGCTTGGTCAGATTGACCGGCGTCTCGACCACGATCCGGCACAGCAGGTCGCCTGCCGAACCACCGCGCACCGGCACCACACCCTTGCCACGCAGCCGGAACAGCTTGCCGGTCTGGGCGCCTTCAGGGATTTTCAATTTGACCCGACCATCCAGGGTCGGCACTTCCAGCTCACCACCCAGCGCAGCATCGGCAAAACTGACCGGCACTTCGCAATACAGATTCTTGCCATCACGCTGAAAAATCTTGTGCTCACGCACCGATACCACGACATACAGGTCGCCCGACGGGCCGCCATTGACCCCGGCCTCCCCTTCACCCGCCAGGCGGATGCGGTCGCCGGTGTCCACACCAGCCGGCACCTTGACCGACAAGGTCTTCTGCTCTTCCACCCGACCATGGCCATGACAGTCGCCACAGGGGTCGGTAATCATCTTGCCGCTGCCATGACAGCGCGGACAGGTCTGCTGTACCGAGAAGAAGCCCTGCTGCATACGCACCTGACCATGCCCGCCACAGGTGGTACAGGTGACCGGGCTTGAGCCCTTCTTGGCCCCAGTCCCGTTACAGGTCTTACACTCGGCCAGCGTCGGCACCCGAATGGTTACGGTCGTGCCACGCACAGCCTCTTCCAGGTCCAGTTCCAGGGTATAGCGCAGATCACTGCCACGCTGCACGCTGGAACGACCACCACGCCCACCGCCACCACCGAAGATGTCGCCGAACACATCACCAAAGATGTCCGAGAAACTAGCGCCACCACCAAAACCACCGGCCCCGGCCCCCATGTTCGGATCGACTCCGGCATGCCCATACTGGTCATAGGCAGCACGTTTCTGGGCATCGGTCAGCACTTCGTAGGCCTCGTTGGCCTCCTTGAACTTTTCTTCCGCCTCTTTATCGTCCGGATTGCGATCCGGGTGATACTTCATTGCCAGACGGCGATAGGCCTTCTTCAGCTCGGCTTCACTGGCGCCGCGCTCCACGCCCAGCACCTCATAATAATCACGCTTGGCCATCGTTTCCGTTTCCTTCACAACACGCTTGCGGCACAAACGGCAACGCGGGAGCTAAGTCCCGCGTTGCCTGGCACAGTTACCGGTCTGCTGGTACAGACGGCCGGGACATCACTTGTTGTCCTTGACCTCTTCAAACTCGGCGTCCACCACATCATCGGCGCCGCCCTGTGCCGCATCGGCCTGAGCCTCACCCGCCTGGGCGGCCTGTGCCTGTTCGGCATACATCTTCTGCACCACCGGCCCGGAGACCTCTGACAGGGCATTGATCTTGGCTTCGATCAGTTCCTTGTCGTCACCCTTGACTGCTTCTTCCAGCTCAGCCAGGGCTTTCTCAATCGCTGCCTTTTCCTCGTCAGTGGCCTTGTCGCCTACTTCCTTGAGGGTCTTGCGAGTGGCATGCACCAGCTGATCGCCCTGGTTACGGGTAGTGACCAGTTCCTCGAACTTGCGATCTTCCTCGGCATTGGCCTCGGCATCACGCACCATCTGCTCGATTTCGTCCTCGCTCAGACCCGAAGAGGCCTTGATCACGATCGACTGCTGCTTGCCGGTCGCCTTGTCCTTGGCCGACACGTTGAGAATACCGTTGGCATCGATATCGAAGCTGACCTCGATTTGCGGCACGCCGCGCGGCGCCGGCGGGATATCGGCCAGATCGAAGCGACCCAGCGACTTGTTCTGTCCAGCCTGCTTGCGCTCGCCCTGCAGCACATGAATGGTCACGGCCGTCTGGTTGTCATCGGCAGTCGAGAACACCTGCGACTTCTTGGTCGGGATAGTGGTGTTCTTCTCGATCAGCGCGGTCATCACCCCACCCATGGTCTCGATCCCCAGTGACAGCGGGGTCACATCGAGCAACAGCACATCCTTGACGTCACCGGCCAGTACCGCACCCTGAATCGCCGCACCGATGGCCACAGCCTCGTCAGGGTTGACGTCCTTGCGCGGTTCCTTGCCGAAGAACTCGGTAACCGCCTTCTGCACCATCGGCATCCGGGTCTGACCACCGACCAGGATCACCTCATTGATGTCGGACACATCCAGACCAGCATCCTTCATCGCCACACGACACGGCTCAAGGCTGCGCTTGACCAGATCCTCGACCAGCGACTCCAGTTTGGCCCGGGTCACCTTGACATTCAGGTGCTTGGGACCGGAGGCGTCGGCAGTGATGTACGGCAGATTGACGTCGGTCTGCTGGCTGGAGGACAGCTCGATCTTGGCCTTCTCGGCAGCCTCTTTCAGGCGCTGCAGAGCCAGCGGATCGTTGTGCAGATCAACGCCATTCTCTTTCTTGAACTCGTCGGCCAGGTAGTCGATCAGGCGCAGGTCAAAGTCCTCACCACCGAGGAAGGTATCGCCATTGGTGGCCAACACCTCGAACTGATGCTCGCCATCAACCTCGGCGATCTCGATCACCGACACGTCGAAGGTGCCGCCACCAAGGTCGTAAACCACGATAGTGGAGTCACCGCGGGCCTTGTCCATGCCGTAGGCCAGCGCTGCGGCAGTCGGCTCGTTGATGATCCGCTTGACTTCCAGGCCCGCAATCCGGCCGGCATCTTTGGTGGCCTGACGCTGACTGTCGTTGAAGTAGGCCGGCACGGTGATCACCGCTTCGGTAACCGGCTCGCCCAGGTAGTCCTCGGCGGTTTTCTTCATCTTTTTCAACACTTCTGCCGACACCTGCGGCGGTGCCATTTTCTCGCCCTTGGCTTCAACCCAGGCGTCACCGTTGTCAGCCTTGACGATCTTGTAGGGCACCAGCTTGATGTCCTTCTGCACCACGTCCTCGTCAAACCGACGACCGATCAGGCGCTTGACCGCATACAGGGTGTTCTGCGGGTTGGTTACCGACTGACGCTTGGCCGACTGACCAACCAAGGTCTCGCCATCGTTGGTGTAGGCGACGATGGACGGGGTAGTGCGCGCACCCTCGGCGTTCTCGATCACCTTGGTGGCACCGTTTTCCATGATGGCGACGCAGGAGTTGGTAGTCCCCAGGTCGATACCGATAATTTTGCCCATAATTACTCGTTCTCCGAATCTGCTCGCCGCTTTACCCGCGGCCGGTTCAATCTGTCATGCCCACTAAATGGGGGCGCTCACAGCAATTTCAAGCCTGCTCGTCAATTTGCGGCGCGGCCGGTTTATCACTCGGGGTCTTGCTCACCACCACCATCGCCGGACGCAGCAAACGACCACTCAGGGTGTAGCCTTTCTGGAAGACCTTGAGCACGGTATTGGGCTCAACAGCGGCGCTCTCCTCCATAGCCATGGCCTGATGCAGCTCAGGGTTGAAGGGCTCGCCATGCGGCTCCACTGCCTGGACCTGGAAGCGACCCAGAGTATCGGTAAACATTTTCAGGGTCAGCTCAATGCCTTCGCGCATCGGCTTGATCGCCGGATCATTGGGATCGGACAGCTCCATGCCACGCTCCAGACTGTCGAGAATCGGCAACAGATCACCGGCGAAGCGCTCCAGCGCGAACTTGTGCGCCTTCTCGACATCCTGCTCGGCCCGACGACGGGCGTTCTGCACATCGGCAGCAGCGCGCAGCAACTGGTCCTGCGCTGTCGCCAGTTGCTCTTCCAGACTGGCGACACGGGCGGCCAGATCCTCGTCGGCCTGGGTCTCAACCACATCCCCAGCGTCAGGCGCCTGGCCGTTCAGATCCTGTTTATAGTCATCCGCCATGGAAATCTCCTGTGATGCAAAGGGCATACAGCCCGATTAAGCGAAAAATAAGCAACCCATAGTGACAGCCTATATGGGGACGCTGGCGCCAGCTTCAAGGGCTGGCGCGAAGGAATCCTCAGCTCTTGTCGGAGCTAACATAAGTACTGTATAAATAACCAGAACAAATAATCACCGGAGGGGAGCAAGGTCATGCTGGTACATCTGGCAGTGAACAATTACGCCATTGTCGACCATCTCGAACTTGAGCTCAAAGGCGGCATGAGCGCCATTACCGGCGAGACCGGGGCCGGCAAATCGATCATGCTTGACGCTCTGGCACTCACCCTGGGCGACCGCGCCGACAGCGGCGCCGTGCGCCCTGGCGCCGACAAGGCCGACATCCTCGCCACCTTCGACATCAGCAAGATTCCCGAAGCCCAGGCCTGGCTGGACGATCGTGACCTGGACAGCCCCGAGCAACAGGTGATTCTGCGCCGAGTGATCACCGCCGAAGGCCGATCGCGCGGCTACATCAACGGCAGTCCCTGCCCCCAGCAAGATCTCAAGACCCTCGGCGAAATGCTGATCGACATCCACAGCCAGCATGAGCACCAGTCACTGCTCAAGACCGAGACCCATCGCCGGCTGCTCGATGAGTACGCCGGCGCCAGCGACCTGGCCCGCCAGATTCAACTGGCCGCACAGCGCTGCCGTCAGACCGAGCAGGCCCTGCAGCAGGCCAGCGAACACAACGACGAACAGGAGGCGCGCCTGCAACTGCTGAGCTACCAGCTTGAAGAACTGGACAACCTCAGCCTGCTCGATGGCGAACTGGAGTTGCTGGAAGGCGAACAGCGTCAACTGGCCAATGCCGAACAGATTCTGATGGCCTGCCAGCAGGTGATCAACCTGTGCAGCGAGAACGACACTGGCAGCGTGCTGCAGGCCATGACCTCCAGCCTCAACCGCCTGGGCGGCCTGACCGAACACAGCCGCCACCTCAACGAAGCCCACAATCTGCTGGCCAGCGCCCAGATCCAGGTTGAAGAAGCCGTTGGTGAGCTGAGCCGCTACCTGGATCACTTTGAGGCCGACCCACAACGCCAGCAGGAAGTTGAAGAGCGGCTGGGCAGCATCTACGAACTGGCCCGCAAGCACCGGGTCAACCCCGAGGAGCTGCCGGCCCTGCAACAGCGCCTGATCGACGAACTGGAGAGCTTCCAGCAACGCGATGCCGACATCGAGCGCCTGGGCGACGAACTCAAGGCCTACCGCGAGCATTACCAGCAACTAGCCGACAAACTATCCGGCATTCGCCACAAAGCCGCGCAAAAACTGGCCAAGGCTGTCACCAGTGAAATTCAGCGTCTGGGCATGCCGGGCGGGCGGATCGAACTACAGCTAGCGCCCCTGAACCCGGGCCACTATCCACCCAATGGACTGGAAAGCGTCGAGTTTCTGGTCAGCGCCAACCCCGGGCAGCCCGCCAAGCCACTGGCCAAGGTCGCCTCCGGCGGCGAACTGTCACGCATCAGCCTGGGGATTCAGGTCATCACCGCACAAACGTCACGGGTGCCGACTCTGGTATTCGACGAAGTGGACGTTGGCATTGGCGGCCCCACCGCCGAGATCGTCGGTCAACTGCTGCGCCAGCTTGGCGAGCGCGGCCAGGTGCTTACCGTCACCCACCTGCCCCAGGTCGCAGCCCAAGGGCATCAGCATCTGTTCGTGCGCAAGGAGCAAAAAAAGGACTCAACCCGCACCCGGATTGACGAACTCGACCAGAGCGGCCGCATTCAGGAAGTGGCGCGCATGCTCGGCGGCGTGGACTTGACCGAAGAGTCATTGGCCCACGCCCGCAAACTGCTCTCGCTTACAGCATAAACGTGAAAAAGGCGCCTCAGGCGCCTTTTTTCTTCACGTACAACACCAGATTGTGGTCAACCAGCTCGAAACCGTGTTCACGGACGATTTCCTTCTGCCGACGCTCGATTTCCGGATCGAAAAACTCGATCACCTCGCCGGAGTCAACACAGACCATATGGTCGTGATGCTCGCCATCGGCCAACTCGAACACCGCATGACCGCTGTCGAAGTTGTGGCGCACCACCAGACCGGCCGATTCAAATTGAGTCAGAACCCGGTAAACGGTAGCCAACCCAACATCTTCTCCGGCCTCCATCAGGGACTTGTATACATCCTCGGCGCTCATGTGACGCTCTTCGGAATTGTCCAGCATCTGCAGGATTTTTACTCGCGGCAGCGTTACCTTAAGGCCAGCTTTGCGGAGTTCTTGATTTTCAACCATGGTCAGTTTCTCGTTCAGCGCTTCGCAGGGCGGGATCAGTCGGGTATGATTCATGGCTCACTGAGCCATTTCACAATAGTGGATGTTACCACGTCATGCCAAAGACCCTGAACCAAATCTTGTGTATTCTCATTTGCGCGATCAGTTTGAGCGCCTGTGGCTTCCCCGGCGTTTACAAGATTGACATCCAGCAGGGTAACGTTGTGACTCAGGACATGGTCGACCAATTGCGCCCCGGCATGACCACCCGTCAAGTCCGCTTCATCATGGGCACCCCGCTGATTCAGGACACCCTGCACCCCAACCGCTGGGACTACCTGTACAGCATGAAGGCCGGGCACAGCCCGCGTACCCAGGAACGCATTTCATTGGTCTTCGAGAATGATCGCCTGGTAGGCCTGAGTGGCGACTTTGTCCCCGGCACCAGCCGCGACGAAGCCATTATGGGTGGCCAGGCCCCGCGCAGCTCCGGCACCGAAACCTACCCGGTCGATCTGGGCGCCCCGCTGGGCACCGGCGAGTAAACCTCTCATCAATCCTGGCGCCAAGCTGCTGCATGGCGCCAGAGTCGTCTGCACTACTCCTGCTCGCCCTGCTCGTCCTTAACCGCCTTGGCTTTTGCCGCGCGCTGCTTGCGCACTTCCTTGGGATCGGCTATCAGCGGCCGGTAGATCTCGACCCGCTCACCCTGGGCAAGAATCCGCTCAGCCGGCTTGGGTACCGTCTTACCAAACACGCCCATGGCACTGGCATCCAGATCCAGTTCGGGAAAGTGCTCGGCAATGCGCGACAGCTTGGCAGCTTCCAGCATGCTGGTACCCTCGGGCACTGTCAGACTGATGATTTTCTGCTTATGGGCCAGCGCATAGGCCACTTCAACGGCAATAGTTCGTTCAGCCACCGTATTGCTCCTTGGCCCGCTGGCAGAAAGCATCCACCATGGTGTTGGCCGCCTGATTGAACAACGGCCCCAGCGTCGCCTTGACCACCGGGCCGGCATAATTGAAATGCAGATCCAGGCTGATCTTGCAGGCCGCCTCACCCAGCGCCTTGAACTCCCAGACACCATGCAGCTCACTGAACGGACCATTTTCCAGCCGCATCTCAATGCGCTGGCCCGGCAGCAGCTCATTGCGAGTGGTGAACGCCTGCGTCATCCCGGCCTTGGCCACGGTCAACCGGGCTCGCATCTGCACATCCGTCTCTTCCAGAATCTCCGCCAGCGAACACCAGGGCAGAAACTCCGGATAACGCTCTACCCGATTGACCAGATCAAACATCTGTCTGGCCGTATACGGCAGCAAGGCCGAGCGCTGAATATGAGTCATAAGGCTTTCACTTCAACAGTTCAGAGGCAAACACGATCAGCACCCCTACCGGCGCCACGTAGCGAAGCAGCCAATATACCACCGGGAACAGCCGTGGGTATCGGAGCCCCAACTCGGCCCGGAACACCTCGCGATCCAGCACCCAGCCGGCGAACAACGCAAACAGCAAACCACCCAGCGGCAGCATGATCCGACTGGTCAGGTAATCAACCAGTTCGAAGAAGGTCTTGCCACCCTCCGCCCCCCACTGGATCAGATGCCAGCCCAAGGCATCACGGACAAAGAACTTGGCATCGGCCAGCACGTTGAATGACAGCACCGTACCCAGACCCACCACCCAACAGAACAGCGCAATACAGCCGGTAATCTGAGCCCGGCTGCGGCCACTTCGCTCTACCCAGTAGGCCACTGCCGGCTCCAGCATGGAAATGGCCGAACTCCAGGCCGCCACCGCCACCAGCACAAAGAAAATGAAGCCGAACACCTGGCCCATGGCAATATTGCCGAAGGCGATCGGCAGGGTGACAAACATCAGACCCGGACCACCGCCCGGCTCCAGCCCGGCCGCGAACACAATCGGGAACAGCGCCAGGCCCGCAGTCAGCGCCACCACGGTATCCAGCAGCGCCACCGTGATCACCGTGCTACCGATTGAGGACTTTTTCGGCATGTAGGCACCGAACACCATGATCGATCCCACCCCCACACTCAGGGTGAAGAACGCGTGGCCCATCGCTGCCAGAATGCCGTCGGGCACTTCGCTCAAATTGAAATGGAACAGGAATTCGACCCCTTCCATGAAGTGGCCGGTGGTCAACGCATAGCCAAGCAGAATCACCAGCAGCACGAACAGCATCGGCATCATGATCCGCAAGCTGCGCTCAAGGCCGGCCACTACGCCCCGAGCAATGATAAAGGCCGTCACCAGCATGAACAGGCTGTGCCACAGTGTCAGACGCCAGGGGTCAGCGGTCAGCCCGTTAAACCGCTCGCCCGCACCAGGACCGTCGATGGCGGCAAACTCGCCACGGCCCATGCCAATGATGTAGTCCAGCGACCAGCCCGCCACCACACTGTAGAACGACAGAATCAGCAAGGCGGCGATCATGCCCATCATTGCCGCCCAGGACCAGCGCGGCGACGCCGCCGACTGCACGGCCAGGCTACGCAAGGTATTGACCGGGCTCTGGCGGCCACGGCGTCCCAGCACCGTCTCGGCCAGCATAATCGGCAAACCGATCAGGGCAATGCACAGCAGATAGACCAGTACGAAAGCACCGCCACCGTAGACACCCGCCATGTAGGGGAACTTCCAGATATTGCCCAGCCCTACCGCCGATCCGGTCGCTGCCAGAATGAATACCCAGCGACTGGCCCAGATACCGTGGATCGACACATTCTCATTCGCCATGGGAAAACCCGGTCTGCCTTTGAAAAAAGGAAGGCATTGTCCAGATTTTGACCAACCAGGACAAGGGCAAAGCACCGGCCAACGATAGCGGTAATCCCTACAACCCCCTATAATGCGCCGCCTATGAGCAAGCAAAAGAAACCCCAGGCCAACAGCGGCACCATTGCGCTGAACAAAAAGGCCAAACACGACTACTTCGTCGAAGAACGCTTCGAGGCCGGCCTGGCCCTGACCGGCTGGGAAGTGAAGAGCCTGCGCGCGGGCAAAGCCCAACTGGTCGACAGCTATGTCGTCTTCAAGAATGGCGAGGCTTTCCTGTTCGGCGCCCATATCACGCCCCTGCTGAGCGCCAGCACCCACGTGATCGCCGACCCGATCCGCACCCGCAAGCTGTTGCTCAATGCCCGCGAGCTGGAGAAGCTGATCAGCGGCGTGCAGCAAAAAGGCTACAGCTGCGTCCCGATGGCGCTGTACTGGAAGAAGCATCTGGTCAAGTGCGAGATAGCCCTGGTCAGAGGCAAGAAGGACTTCGACAAACGCGAAACCGAGAAAGAACGCGACTGGGCCCGCGAGAAGGCGCGCATCGTTCGCGAGAACCATCGCTGATTTTTTTGCACCTGCGCTGAACTTTGCCGACAGCCCCCGGTCAGAACTGATAACCAGGCTGGTCTGCTCCACCAGCAGAGGTTCAAAGCAAGCAATGCCTAGCCCCGCTCAGCGGGGTATTTTTTTATGCGCAAAACAGCCCGTGCGTTTGCTCAAACCAGCTCACAGCCGCCTTTCAACCCGGGAACCTTTCCCGTACAATGCACTCTTAGAACTGACCAGCAAGATTTGGGGCCGATTTGGATTCGACGACGGTTACAAAACTTGAGGGGCATGCCGAGTTGGTAACAGAACTCGTAAATCCACTGTTGCACACTTATAGTTGCCAACGACGACAACTACGCCCTAGCCGCTTAAGCCGGCTAGCAGCCTCTAGGGGATGCCTGTAAACCCGAAGATTTGGCTGTCATATAGAACAGGATCGCCGCCAAGTTCGCTGTAGACGTAACGGCTAAAACTTATACAGCTCGCTCCAAACACCCTGCCACTCGGGCGGTGAGGAGTTAACTAAGTAGAGATGGCTAAGCATGTAGAACCGATAGCGGCGGACTGGCGGACGGGGGTTCAAATCCCCCCGGCTCCACCAAATTAGAAAGACCTAAGGCCCTGATTATCCTAGTGATTTTCGGGGCTTTTTGGTTTCTGGCGTATGCGAATGTCCAAGCAGTGTCACACCTGAAAATCACCAATAATCGGGCTTCACTATCGCTGGCTTTCTAGGCAACGGGATCTTCGCGGGAAGCTGGCAAGCCTCCAGCTCGGAATCAGAAATATAGGTGCGCATCCAGTCAGAGCATTTTTTCAAAGAGCCTGGAGGGTTACGCATCACGCCACCGGCCTCTTGGCGATGAGGAAGAATGATACCTAGAGCAATATGAGGGAAGTCTTCACGAATGGCACTTAAGGCAGGTGAAAGGTCGGTGTCGCCGGAGACCAAAACAATCTGCGACAACCCGGTAAGATGTGACTTACAAGCTGACCTATACATGCCTAGAGCCAAATTCACATCCGTTTCTTTTTCTTCCAGCTCCCAGATAGCCACCTGATCCAGGCGAGAGGACTTCTTACCATCCAGATACAAGGGGGCATACCCACGCCCCAAACGATGATTACCCAACGTGACATGCACACCTTTGGCCTGCAAGGCCCGAATGTAGCGATGCTGGGCATCATTGGATAATTGACCACGAGTAGCCAGCTTGGCAATGACGGGGGCGGTGAAATAGTGAACTGAATCTAAAAAAGCTGAGGGATCTTGAACGCGCAAAATACTGTCAAGCAGCGCACCTAGATCTAGCCACTTGTGAGGAGACCCGCGTAACAGGCCGTAGTAGAGGTTGTAACCATCAACAAAGAAAGCTGTTCGCACGAATTTTCCATCCCTTGAAACGAAAAAACCGGCTTTCGCCGGTTTCTTCACCCAAGGCTAAGGCTGAACTTAATCGGCCCGCCAAAGGTTGAGTCGTGAATTTAGAATACCTAAACACACCGAATAACACAATCCCGCACCATCTCTGGATATCCCAGAATATCCCACAATGTCCCAGACAGTGAGAGACGACACTGTAGAGCATCATGTTAGCTTTATCGGAACAGATCACTTGAAACGGGGCTCAGGCGGACAGCTTCAGACAAATGATCAGGTGCTAAATGGGCGTAGAGCATGGTGTACAGATCACTGCTTACCGAGCCTCGGCGGCGATCAGCAGCCTCTATGTCGATGGCCTGTGCTGATAGAAAAGCATGTTGATTGCTCAGTCCCATACCCTCGACGGGCTGTTTCGCAAGGGAGTTTAGTTCAAGGGCTGCATGGTTCGACATTTGGGGAAGGCGCTGCAGCCCCAGAACTGTTGGCCGGCCTTGGGGCCGCTCTTGATCGTGCGCACCAGCAGGGTGCTGCCACACTTGGGGCATTGGCGCTCGGCGGAGGGATCGCTGCGCTGCTTGAGGCGCTGCACATGCTCGCGCTGAGTGGCCAATGTTGGAGCGAGGCGACCGCTTTGCAGAGCGTCCAGCATGTCCTCTACCTGAACCTCGCTGAACACTGGCTGGTCGAACGACTTGATGTAGCGGATAAAGCCGGTGCCCTGGGTGACATTGGCCGGCATCGGCGTCTTCAAGGTGGCGCCGCCAACGAAGGCGATTACCGAGTGCAGCTGCTCCGGTGCCACGCCCAGAGCCGTTTCCAGCGCCTTTAGGTGTTTGTAGTTCTGCCGCAGCGGGTTCTGGAATTTGAAGCGCTGCTTGTAGATCTGCTGAGTCCACTGCGCCTGCTGCTCGCTGCCGAATATCCAGCCGCTCATGTTCTTGGTCTCCAGCACGAAGATGCCGAAGGGCGAAAGAAACACATGGTCGATCTGCGTGGTGCCGTCCGGCGTGGGCAGCGTGACGTCATGCAGACGCCGGTAGACCTGGCGATCCAGCTGATAGCGGGCTAATACCCGAACCAGTCGTTCGCCGAACCAGCCCTTGAACCAGGACGTTTTCAGCAGGCCGATCAGCAGCATGAGCGGGATCAGCCACTTCATGGTGTCGAGCAGGGGCTGGAGGATGACGAGGTAGTTCATGGCATTCCTTTTCGTTGTTGCAGATCAGTCTTCGCTGAAGTAGTCACTGTCTAGCTGCTTCACCTCGTACACCTGCTTAACGCTCACGCCCAAGTTGTTTTCCACCATCAGCCGCGCAAGCTCCACACCGTCAATCAGCACCACCTTGATATCCAATCCCAGCGCCGCTTCGCGGGCACCAGAGGAGAACTCCGAGGTGGTGATAAACACGCCCTTGCGCGCCCGCTGGCGGGTCAATGCGCCGATGAACTTGTCTATCTCGGGCCTATGTACCGTATTGGACCAGCGCTTGGCCTGCAGATAGATCACGTCGAGGCCGAGCTTGTCTTCCTTGATGATGCCGTCGATACCATCGTCATTGGTGGCCTGAGTCGCCTTGCCTGCTTCCTTGCGCGACCCGCCGTACCCCATGGCCAGCATCAGATCGACAACCAACTGCTCGAAGAAGCTCGGCGTCGCGGCCCGCACCTGCGCCAACAGCTCATCAACGAGTGACTGCTGCAGCGTTTGATGCGCCTCTGCCAGTTGCTCATCCGGCGTCGTCTCGGCCAAGTCCAGCTCTTTCGCGACCGTCGCATCACTGCCCTGCGGCTTGGCAGTATGAAAGTCAGCGAACTCAGGAAACTGCTTCAACCACCCCACCGTGATGCGTTGCGGGCCGCTGGTCAGCGCCTCTTTCCCTCGCGCGGTAATCTGCACCATCCCCCTGGCCGGTATACACAGCAAACCAGCCTTGTTCAGGTAGGTGCGCGCCCAGCCGATACGATTATTGATCACCGTCTGATGGCCGGAGGGAAGGCGCTCCTTACGTTCGTCCTCCGTCAGCTGGAATTGATTGGCAACTCGCTCGCGCAGCTCATTAAGCGCCAGCGGCACGCCATCCTGCACAGTCGCCAGCACCGGGCGCATTACAGTTTGAAAATCCGGAATTGCCATCGTTACTCCCCGACTTGGTTAGACCGTTCAGGTGCGGCGCTCGCCGCTCTGATCCAGCCCCGCCTGCTGCGTCAGCATCTTCAAAATCACCAACGCAAACGCCCGGCTCTTGGTCTCGTTATCCAGCACTTCCAGCGACAGCTTCTCGTGGTCGGTCATGGCGTCCAGCACTGTGTCCAGCACCCGCTTGGGGAACAGGCCATGCATCACCTGTTCGACCGAGTGGTTGCTCACCTGGGCCATCACATCCTCCTGACGACTGATGCGATTGGCGATGCCGGTGAGAAACTGCAGCTGATCCTCATCACTCACCTCGGCACCGAAAATATCGTTCAGCGCCTCGATGATTTCCGATAGCCGCTTCTTCTCCGGGTCATGGGGTTTGCCGCTGCCCAGTCCTGTGGCCGGGTCGAGGCCGTAGTCGCCGCCCTCCTCGCTCAACCTCAGCTGATGCTCGGCGCGCTTGGTCAGGCGGTAGTGGGTCAGTTGCAGCTCGCCCACGTCCACGTCGTCCTGATCGAGGCGATCCACACGCAGCAGCGGGTGCAGGTGCTTGGCGTAGACGCACAGCTGCTCCAGCTCGCGATCCTCATAGGGAATGATCTGCGAGAGGAACTCGTACAGGCGCACGAAGCTCTGCAGGTTCTTCTTGAACAGGTCGAGCTGGTCCACCTGCTCGCCGGCTTCCTTCACGGCTGCTTCGGCCTTCTTCACACCAGCGCTGTCGCCGTTCTGCTCGGCGGTACGCTTGAACTCCAGCGCGTGCTGGCGTGATTCATGGGCCAGCCTGTAGCGCTTGGCAAAGCGCTCCTTGGCCGGCGCGCAGTAGTAGCTGAGCTTGCTGGCCGCTGCCTTGGGGTCGAAGAAGGCCATGGCGAACGCCTCGACCTCCTGCCAGTAGTAAATGCCCTCGGCATCCAGCTTCTTTTGCAGGTCGTAGATGAGCTGCGGGTCGGTCACGTCGGTCAGCTCGGCCCTGGTGTAGTAGGGCAGGAAGGCGTCGAGAATGTCCTGAGGATCGTTGAAGAAGTCGAGGATGAAGGTCGGCTTGCTGTCGCCGAAGGTGCGGTTCAGGCGCGACAGGGTTTGCACGCAGTCCACGCCCTGCAGCTTCTTGTCCACGTACATGGCGCACAGCTTGGGCTGATCGAAGCCGGTCTGGTACTTGTTGGCGGCGATCATAACATTGAAGTCCTGGGTATCGAAGGCTTCTGCCAGATCACGCCCGTTCAGGCCGGGGTTGAGCAGGCTGCTGCTTTCCGTCACCTCTTCGGGAATCACCCCGTCCGGCAGCACGCTGCCGGAGAAGGCCACCAGCGGGTGCACATCGCCGTAGCCCATCTGCTTTACATAGGCCTGCACCGCCAGCTGGTAACGCACCGCCTCCTGCCGGCTGCCGGTAACGACCATCGCCTTGGCCTGGCCACCCAGCAGGTGGCGGATATTGGCGCGGAAGTGCTCGACGATCACCTCGACCTTCTGGCTGATGTTGTACGGATGCAGGCGCACCCAGCGCGCCAGCTTCATGCGCGCCTTCTTCGAGTCCACTTCCTCGTCGTCGCCGTCCGGGTGGGCGATCTTCCAGGCGGTGCTGTAGGTGGTGTAGTTCTGCAGCACATCGAGGATGAAACCCTCCTCGATGGCCTGGCGCATGGAGTACAGGTGGAACGCCTCGGGCTTGTTGTCGGCGCTCGCCGGCAGCACCGGGTTGGCCGGGCGACCGAACAGCTCCAGGGTCTTGGCCTTGGGCGTGGCAGTAAAGGCGTAGTAGCTGATGCGCTCGTTCGGCGCACGAGCAGCCACGGCGGCGTCCAGCAACTCTTCGGCGCTGATCTCCTCAGCGTCAGGCGCATCGCTACCAAGGATCTGCTTCAGCTTGCTGGCCGATGAGCCAGTCTGCGAGGAATGCGCCTCGTCAGCGATCACCGCATAGCGGCCGCTGGCTAGCTTGGGGTATTTATCCAGTGCATCGAACAGCGCCGGGAAGGTCTGGATGGTAACGATGATGATGCGCGTCTGCTCGGCCAGCGCCTCGGCCAGTTGCTCGGACTTGCTCTGGCTGCCGATATCGCGGGTGATGCACTTGACCACGCCCTGGGCGTGCTCGAACTGGTAGATGGTGTCCTGCAGCTGCTTGTCCAGCACGGTGCGGTCGGTAATCACGATCACCGAGTTGAACAGCCGCTGGCCCTCGGCATCGTAGAGCGAGGCCAGTTGATGCGCCGTCCAGGCAATCGAGTTGGACTTGCCCGAGCCGGCGCTGTGCTGGATCAGGTAACGCTTGCCCGGCCCCTCATTGCGGGTGGTCTCGATCAGCGTGTTGACCACTTCCCACTGGTGGTAGCGCGGGAAGATCAGGGTTTCTTTAGTGACGCGCTGGCCGTCGGCATCTTCCTTCACGCTCTTCTGCAGGTGCAGAAAGCGGCCCAGCACCTTGAGCCAGGCATCCGGCTGGAACAGGCGCTGCCACAGGTAGCCGGTGGCGTACTGGCTGTCATCCGGCGCAGGCGGGTTGCCGGCACCGCCGTCGAGGCTGCCGAGGTTGAACGGCAGAAAGAAGGTGTCCTTGCCCGCCAACTTGGTGGTCATCGCCACCTCATCCTGGCTCACGGCAAAGTGCACCAGCGCGCCGCGCTTGAAGGTCAGCAACGGCTCGGGTTTGCGTGTCAGCGGATCTTTTACCGGGCGATCAACGCGGTACTGGCGCTTGGCGTTTTCCACGCTTTGCTTGAACTCGCTTTTCAGCTCCAGCGTGGCGACGGGGATGCCGTTGACGAACAGCACCAGATCCAGACGCGGGTTGTACTCGCCCTCGCGGTAGTGAGGGGAATACGACACCTCCGGTACCACGCGCAGGCGGTTGCACTGGTAACGCTTGAGGGTGTCCGGGTTCATGCCGTGGTCGGGCTTGAAGCTGCACACCTCGACCTTTACCCCCGGCAGCTTGAAACCATGGCGCAGCACATCCAAGGTGCCGTCCTGCTCCAGCTCGCGCACCAGCTTCTGCACCAGCACGGCTTCAGGGTTATTCGGGTTGGCCTTGGCGAACTTGTCCCAACGCTCCGGCCAGGCGGCCTTGAAGTAACCGAGAAAGTCCTCGGTATACAGCGCCGTGCGCCGGTCATAGCCGCTGGCCCGGCCGGTGAGCCAGCCCTGGGCTACCATCGCGGTGATGATGTCCTGCTGGAATTGCGCTTCCTTGCTATCTGCCATTACACGGCCTCTGCTACGGCTAATTCGGGGGCTTGGATGCTGGCCGGTGGCTGCCAGCCGCGTACGTCGATTTTGCCGGTGACGGCGGCGGAGATAAGGGCGGAGCGGCGTTCTTTGAGTAGCAACATCGATCTCTCCGACTCCTCCATGAGGGCATTGAATACAGATGACTGCCCGCCAATGAACTCGGCGATCATTGTTTGCTCTTCTATTGGCGGCTCAAACATCCAAAACTCAATAGCATCAGCGATGTTGAACTGCTTCTGAGCTGCACCATACTGCACTACTTCGACTTGCTGTCTAACAAGGCGACTGTTCATCACAGCACAAAGCCAGTGCGAGTCATAATTTCCTCGCTTCACTAGCATGACCGAAGCGCAATTTCCCCCTGCGCACTCAGGCGGAACAACTGCTGTTAATCCGGGGTAGCCCACTCGCATCGTGACGATGTCGCCAGCTTCCAACATCGTCTTTCGATTTTTCCTACTGTGCTCTGGCGAAATTTTTCTTGCTTTATCGACCTCGATAAAACCTTCTTTCACCTCTCCGCCATATAAGAATGGGAGTCCCTCATCCGCCACGTAATCACTTGGATTAACAACAATTCCCACTGTAATGAATGGCGATATGTTTTTTAGCCGTTTTTTCACCCAATGTGCCGGCACCTCGCCCAGCCACTCCACGCCGGAGTCTTTCATCGGCACCGTAGGGTCGAGGCCTTTGGTGACGGCGTGGGAGATCACGGCCTGGCGCTTTTCCTTGAGCAGTTCGATCAGGCGCTGCTGCTCTGCGATCAGCGCGTCAATGCGGGCGGTTTCGTGGTCGAGGAAAGCGGCAATGCAAAGCTGCTCCGATACTGGAGGAAAAGGTAGATCAATCAGAACAAAGTTCTGATAGTTCATATCCTGCCCATCGCGAATAAAGTTCGCCGTTGACTGCAATGCCTGAATGTAATCTACCGACTTGAAAAGGCGCTGATAGTAGCCCGGCACAAGATCTGCCCTTGGCCTCAACACCACGTAGGATGAGCGGATTCCTCCCTCAGCCCATGCGCGCTCCAACCCTCCTTGAAAACTTCGCATACTTATTACGAAGTCACCTATCTCAACACGCTTCCTCAACTCTAAGTTTTGATTCAGCTGAACAACCCGCCTCCCGGCTAAGCGCATAAACTCGGCTTGGGAAATCACGCCATACTCCTGAGTGGCTGATAGCTGCTCGTCACTTTCAGGCGCACGCTCTTTGGATTCTGGAAAAAGGCGTTTTGAAGGTAGAACTGTCCAGCGATCCGGAAATTTACAAGGCCATTTAACTTTTCCACTCACGCCCGTTTCTCCATCAACGAGTTATTGCATCTCGGATGCGATAGAAACGTACTTGGGCTATCCCTGCCCTCGCCCTGCGGGCCAACGGCTGCGCCGTTGTTCAAATTTGCTCCCGACAAATCTGTCATGCCGACAGCCCCTCGATCATCTGCTTGATGCGGTCGGTGCAGGCTTTCAGGTCGCGGTCGATCTCTTCCAGCGGGCGCGGTGGCTGGAACACGTAGAAGTGGCGGTTAAAGGGAATCTCGAAACCGACGATGCCGACTTCGCCGTCCTGCGCGTCTGTCTTGCTCTCGTCGATCCAGGCATCCGGCACATGGGGTTTTACTTCGCGCTCGAAGTAGTCGTAGACCGACTCGCCCAGCGGCACGTTCTCGTTGTCGCGCAGGCCGGCGTCGGCTTCCGGCTGGCCTTTGACCATGCAGATATCCGCCTCGGGGTCGCGCTCGCTCAGGGCATTGAGGATGGCCTTCAGCTCCGGCGTGCTGGGGAAGAAGTCATGGTTGCCGAGGGTCTTTTTCAGCAGTTTGCTGAACTGCTCGCGGTTGCGGTGCAGCACGCTGGCATCCATGGCCTGCAGGGCGTTGATCAGGCGCTGGCGTGCCGGGGCTTCCAGCCTCTGGATGGCTTTTTCTTCCAGCACCTTTTCGATGCGCTCGGCGCTGGTCTGGAAGTTCAGGCGCAGCGGGCGCTCGACGGTGATGCGCCGGTAGCCAAAGGCTTCGACGGGGAAGATTTTGCTCTGTGCGGTCTGCTCAAAACGGCCATACAGACGCACCAGATCCTCGATCTGCTCGTCGGTAATGTACTGGCGCTTGCTGCCCAGCGACTTGCGCATCTTGGCAAAGTGCTGGCTGCCATCGATCAACTGCACCTTGCCCTTGCGCTCGGCGGCCTTGTGATTGCTCAGCACCCACACATAGGTGGCGATGCCGGTGTTGTAGAACATGTCGGTAGGCAGGGCGACGATGGCCTCGACCAGGTCGTTCTGCAGAAGGTAGCGGCGAATCTCCGACTCGCCCGAACCGGCGCCGCCGGTAAACAGCGGCGAGCCGTTGAGGATGATGCCGATGCGCGAGCCACCTTCACGCGGGTCACGCATTTTGCTGACCAGGTGCAGCAGGAACAGCAGCGAGCCATCGGACACACGCGGCAGGCCCGGCCCGAAGCGTCCGTTGAAGCCTTTCTCGCTGTGCTCGTCGGTGATCTGCTTTTGTACCTTCTTCCACTCCACACCAAACGGCGGGTTGCTGAGCATAAAGTCGAAGCGGTGCTCGGGGCCGGCCAGTTGGTCGTTGGACAGGGTATTGCCCAGCTTGATGCTGGTGACGTCCTGGCCCTTGATCAGCATGTCCGCCTTGCAGATGGCGTAGGACTCGGGGTTGAGCTCCTGGCCGTGCAAAGACACTGTGACCTGCTGGCTGATGGACTGGATGTACTCGTCGCCCTCGGAGAGGAAGCCGCCGGTGCCGGCAGTCGGGTCGTAGATGGTGACGATGCTGTTGGGCTTGAGCTTGTCGTCCTGCCCGGTGATCACCAAGGATGTGGTCAGGTGCACGATATCGCGCGGGGTGAAGTGCTCCCCGGCGGTTTCGTTGGAGCTTTCCGCGAACTTGCGGATCAGCTCTTCGAAGATGATGCCCATGCCGAAGTTGCTGATGCGCTCGGGGCTGAGGTCGGTGGCGGCAAATCGCTGGACCACCTGATACAGCAGGTTGGCCGACGAGAGCTGCTGCACGAAGTCCTCGAAGTGGAAGTGCTCGAAGATCTCGCGAGCGTCCTTGCTGAAGGACTGCACATAGCTCATCAGGTCGGCAGCGGTCTGGGTGTCGGACAGCGTGCCCAAGGTCAGTTTGGAGGCATTGAAGAACTGCTGCCCGGCGGCACGCAGCAACAGCCGCTCGCGCACCAGATCAGGCCGACCTTCCTGGGCATGGGCCTCACGGATCACCGCGTCTTTGGTCGGCGCTAGCACACATTCCATGCGCCGCAACAGGGTGAACGGCAGGATGATGCGGCCGTACTGCGACTGCTTGAAGTCACCGCGCAGCAGGTCGGCAATCGACCAGAGAAAGGCGGCCGTCTGGGAATGGTTTTCCGTGTTCACGTAACAGCTCCAGGGTGAGGCGGCAAAACCTGAACTTTAACCCACTATGCATGCTGAGATCAGCCCGCGCGCTTGAATAATCGATGCTGGCTGGATATGCGTATTGGTTGCTTGGATA
This sequence comes from Halopseudomonas phragmitis, assembly GCF_002056295.1. NCBI lineage: Bacteria > Pseudomonadati > Pseudomonadota > Gammaproteobacteria > Pseudomonadales > Pseudomonadaceae > Halopseudomonas > Halopseudomonas phragmitis. Next base: position 494,578 of record NZ_CP020100.1, read on the forward strand.
CGCCGCTGGAAGAGGAATCCACGCCTAGGTATCCAAGGTTGGTATCCACGCAATTGAGCTTTTTGCGCCGATGAGCTGGCCCCGGCACGGCTCAGGCTGCGGGCAGCGACAGAGTGACCCCGGTTCAGGGGCTTTTACTTTCCAGCATCGAAACCAACTACTCGGTCACCACCAACTGATACTCGGTCCAGCTCCGTCCGCGTGTGTGTATAAGCACATAACCCTGCCCGGTAGGGCGAAAGCCCTGAGTCAGGGCGGCGCTGTAAAGCGCCCGCCAGGTTGACTCGGCATCATTGCGCTCAGCATCAAAGGGCGTGCTCAGTACCTGCATGGCCGGGCTTGTCGACAGGGCATAACCGGCCACTGCTGCTCCGCTACCACTGACCGGAAAGGACACCTGCAAAGGCACATTCTCTGGGCTGACCGCCGCCAGGTCATCGAAGACCAGCGTCAAAGGGCCGCTGATGCTCAAACGGGCACGCCTGTTGGCTGCTATACCTACGTTGGTAGCCAGACCGCGCAGGTCACTGCGCAAGCGTTTGGGCGTTAACTGGTAATGCCGCCCAAACAGTTGGGTTTCGCCGCGCTGCAGCAGGCTGACCGGATACTCGATACCCTCGTCACGAATCACCAGCACATCACCCTCTCGCAGATTGGCTGCCACCTGTCGGCTGACCGGCAACGGCGCATAATCATCCTCCACGCACAGGCGGGCCCGCAACGCCTGCTGCGTGCTGGCAAGTAGCTGCGCATTGCCAGCCAGCGCCGTGCAGACGGCCATATCGTAGCCGCCCCAGGCTTGGCGCGCGGCATCGGCAGCCAACAGTTGCGTGATAACGGTTTCCGAGGCCTGTTCGGCGGCCATCAGCAGTGCGGTCTGGCGTCCCCGAGCTGCTTCCTGGCGATCCGGCCCACCGACACCAGCCTGGCGGGCACGGGTCTGGGCGTGCACGTCGGCACCGGCTGCCAGCAGCAGGCTTACCGCTTCGGCGTTGTCCTGTTGCACGGCGGTCATCAGTGCGGTCTTGCCCCAGGCATTGGCCTGATTTGGGTCCAGCCCCTGTTCAAGCAGATAAGCCAGCGCTGGCGGGTTGTTGGCGGCGGCCATGAGGGCCGTATCAGCGTCGGCACCGAGCCCGCGCTCCTCGCCGAAGGTGCGGCTTTCCCAGGCCAGAAAGTCACGCACTGCCGGCAATGGCCCCTGATTCAACAGCACGCTGTGCAGGCGCTGGAAATTGCGTCCGTGTTCCAGTTCACCTGGGGCCGGGGCAATCGCGTAACGCGGCTGATAGCTGGCAAATCCCGCCAGCGGCAAGCCCGGCACACCGGCTGGCGCCTGCAGATTCTCCAGACTCCGGGCAAATGTTTCATGCAGCAGCAGGTCCGCGGCAGCGCCCGCCTGAGCGGCATCCAGCCCCTGCTGCTGATACATCGCGTGCAGCTCAGCGTGTGCCGGACGCAGCAACGGCAATAACTGCTGGTAGCGCTGCTTGCTGCGCAGGTTGTGCTCGGACCACTGGAACAGCATCTCCAGCGCCTGGTCATGGCGCTGACGCAGAGCTGCCTCGCGGCCATACCGTGACAGTGCATCAGCACCCAGCAGCGGCAGGTTCAGCAGCGTCCACTGACGCTCCTTCCAGCGCTGAAAATTGTCACGCCGTTCATGCTGGGCATACCCAGGCAAGGGATCACCCGCCAGCGTATCCAATGCTTCGGTCAACTGGCTGTAAATCGGTAAGCCTTCAAGCAGGCGCGTGCGCGGCGGGGTCAGGTAGCTTTGGTACAGGCACAGCGGCTGCAGACTACCGCCTTGCAGCGCATAGAGTCCGGCAAACGCCGACTCGCCTCGCGCAGCTGGCGAGTAGAAGCCCCAGGTTTCATTGACCAGCACCAGGGGGCGGCCCTCGCGCTCAAAAACGTCAATCCGCGCATAGTCGCCGGTCTGTGACGAGGATACGTTGGCCCGCCCGCCATAGTTCGGCTGTGCCGCGACCCAGCGCGGCAACGTGCGCTGATCCAGTTGCAGCACGCCGTTGATGCTCAGGCCACGGCTGCGCTGCTGATAGCCGGCAAACGGCCCGGCATTATAGCGATCGACCTCCAACTGCACGCCGGCCAGATTGATCTGTTGCTCACCACCTGCGCTGCTGATCAGCGCACGATTGCCGGGCAAACGCGCTACATCCGGATCACCATGGCGCCTCAAGTCGGCATTCAGGGCGTTGGCCAGTGGCTGGCACAAGGCATCATGCCCCTCGACCAGACGAAACTCTGCGTAAGCCGCCAACGGGTGCTCGGCATTACTGCGCGGACTGACCGACGGCCAGCTATCCAGTGCCTGCAGCCGCTCCTGATAGAGCCGGCCCAGACAAGCCTGTGCAGCTGGATCGGCAACCCCGCTACTGGCGCTCTGCTCGCCCAGGCCGCACTGGCCCGCCCGGCTCAACTGCCACTGGCGCTGACTGGCCTCGAGCAGCAACGCACCGACCAGATCCAGCTCCTGCACACGCTGGTGCACACGCTCGGCCAACTGCCGATCAAGGCTGGCCAATGCATCACTGGTACAGATCTGCCAGTGCACCTCGGGCAAGGCGCCGCTGCAGGCAAAGCTGGCACGCATGGAGACTGGCGGCGGCAACACCTGCGGCGCCTCAGGGGTTTGAACAGGAGCCGGTGGCGCGCTGACGCAGCCGCCAAGCAGCAGCCCGGCAAACACTGGCAAGAACCATGAACGGGACAGGGCAAGCTGCATGGCTGGGTTCTCCGGTTATTTGATGAAAATGGCCGTGCCGTAAATGGTCACCTGGCCGCTGCCACCCGGAGGTGGCGGAAATGGGCCGGCATTGAGGATGGCGCGCTCGGCAGCCGCATCGAGCAACTCGTCGCCACAGCGGTCGATCGTGTAGGACTGCATCCGCCCATTGGCATCGACCACGATTTCATAGGGGATATAACACTGGCGCTTGAAATCATTGGGATCACCCCGATAACCGGGCGGCGGCTTATAGACCGAACCTTCGGGGCGCTGCAAATGGGCAGTCACGCGGTTCTTCACCGTATCGGCATAACCGGACGGCGCCATCCGCGCGCGCGAACCACTGCTGGTACCGGGCGCCGGCGGTGCAGCCCAGTTCTGGTTGGAGCCGAAGGCATAGCTCGGTGGTGCGGCCGGATCGGCAGCGGCCGGTTGCCGCGCTGCCGGACTCGGACTCGGGCGGGGCGCCGGCGTCGGTCTGACTGGCTCGGGCTCGGGCTCGGGTTCAGGCTCCGGTTCAGGCTCTGGCTCTGGTTCAGGCGCGGGCATCTCGATCAGCTCCACCGCCACAACCGCAGACGCATCAACCACCGGGCGACTGAAACGCTCACTCAGCAACCAGGCCAGCAAGGCGGCATGCAACAGCAGCGAAAGCAGGATCAACAGCATCCGCAGCGGCCAACCAATCGGCGCTGCCTGGTCAGCCATCGTCGAGCGCTCTGATGTCGGCTGGCCGGACATCAGAGCGCAAGCTCCTCGGTGGCAACCAGGCTGATACGGCTGTAACCGGCCTTCTGCAGGGTATTCATGACGCGCATCAGGGTGCCGTAATCGACCGCCTGATCACCCCGCAAAAACAGCCGCGCCTCGCGGTTGCCACCCGACTGCACATCCACACGGGCAGCAATCTCGGTCAGGCTGCTCGGCTGCTCCTGGACAAACAGCGTGCCGTCGGCCTGCACGCTGACGTAGATGGGCTCCAGCGGCGGCGGATTGGCCTGCGCGGCATTGCTGGGCAAATCAACCGGCACATCCACCGTAGCCAGCGGCGCAGCGACCATGAAGATGATCAGCAGAACCAGCATCACGTCGACAAAGGGCGTGATGTTCATTTCGGCGTTCTGCTGGTAGTTGTGGCGCTTGACCACCGGCCCGGAGTCAAACTGGATGCCCATGCTCAGTGCCCCTCGTCGATCTTGCGCGACACGCTGGCAATCATTTCCGCGGAGAAGTTGTCCAGTGCACCGACGAAGCCGTTGATGTCACGGGCGAACTTGTTGAAGATCATCACTGCTGGAATCGCCGCAAACAGCCCCAGCGCAGTGGCCAGTAGCGCCTCGGCAATCCCCGGTGCGACAATCGCCAGGCTCGCCGAGCGCATGGTGGCAATGCTGGCGAAACTGTTGAGAATCCCCCAGACCGTGCCGAACAGTCCAATAAAGGGCGCCGTGGCGCCGATGGTAGCCAGCACGCCCATCATGCTGCCCAGCCGCGCCAGATCACGCTCCTGAACGATGCTGGCGTTCAGCGACATACGCTGCAGCATGCGGTTGACCCGACCGGCATCGGCACTGGCACCCGGCTGACGGCAGAATTGCTGGTACTCACCCATACCGGCCTGCCACATGCGCCCCATGGCGCTTTGGCTCAGACGCTCACCCAGCACTTCAATGGTTCCGGCACGAAAGTGCGTCAGAAAACGCTGGTTGGCACGTCGGGCGCGGACAAACACCAGCAGCTTTTCCAGCAGCACGGCCCAGGTCAGCAGCGAGCACAGCACCAGGAAGATCATCACCGACTTCACCACCCAGTCAGCCTGTTCGAACATCTCGCGCACGCCGAAACGCTCGCCCACCGCCGGCAACTCGTCCAGAGGCTGGATCTGAGCCGATTCAGCGGGCGCCACCGCCGCCGTGTCGGCAATCACGTACCCCGCTGATAGCGCCGCGACAGACAGCAGCGCGGCAATGGCCGCCAGTCTGGCGCGGTTCAGCCAGCGTTGAGTCGACTCACTAAGAAGTGTGGTGAACATGGAATCCCCGATTTGGTTGTTGTTGTCAGGTCAATCACCGGTCTCACCACTGTCGGTGTCCAGTGTTTGCAGTTCGAGAATGGCGTGCAGGGCAGCGACATAACTGGCAAACGCCTCGCGCCCGCGAGCGCTCAGGCATACCCGGGTACGCGGCTTCTTGCCGGCAAAATCTTTTTTGATGCGCACGTAATGAGCGCTTTCAAGAGTATTGAGATGGGCCCCAAGATTGCCGTCGGTGGTATCGACAATCCGCCGCAGGGCAACGAATTCCAGCCATTGGCTGCTGCCCAGCGTATTCAGTGCCGCCATGATTTTCAGGCGCACCGGCTGATGGATAATCTCATCGGGTGTTTGCATATCAGAGCCTGCCGAGCCAGACACCCGAAAGCATCAGGGTGCCGCCCCAGGTCATCGCCATGGCCCACCAGAACCAGGGGCCAGCAAACAGGAAGCTGAGCAGACTCAGACCGGCCAATGCGCCGCCGATCACCAGATAGCGCGGACGCAGCAACACCCCACGGAGAAAATACAGTACGCCGACGAACAGCGGCGCGATCATCGCCCCCTGCTCGGGCGCCAGCGGCCAGAACACCGCATGCAAAGCAACGATGAGAAACAGGATGGCACCGAGAATCAGCAGATAACGCCAGCCAATCCCGGGCAGCAAGGCATTGGTGCGACGTGCCAACAAGGCACCGGCAACCAGACACAGCAGCACCAATGGCACCCAGATCTGCAACAGATGCTGTTCGAACAGCGCCGTGGCAACCAGACCAATACTGTTGGCCGCGCCCCAGAGGATGAGCTGCGCCGACTCGGCCTGATAGTCCTGAAAGCCGGCGGCACGTTCCTTGATAGCGTCGATTTCACGCAGCGCTCGGGCTGCTTCTTCAGCGGAGGGCGACATGGCAACTCGCATGTTTGTTCTTATTGCAAAGCACTCTATTTCACAGAGTAGACAAAAACAAGAGCTGTCTCAAAGATTGATCCGGGTGATGCCTGAGCATTGGCAAAATGATGTCGCATCGACGGCGTCAACCACCATCAGGCACGCATCTGCAGCCTGGACGCGGATAGGTATCTCGAGCGCATGAAAGTACCAAAACCACAACAACATCCAATCACAAGCACCGATTCTATTTTACTTTCTTCGGACCTGACCGAGCCCAGCCCTACAGCCCTATACCGCTTCGGCAGAATATCCCCCCCGACACCGCTGACAGGTAACCGATATGAGCAATCCAAAAACCGAAGTTCTGACCCCACAGAACAGCCAGCTGATCTTCATCGACCATCAGCCGCAAATGGCCTTTGGCGTGCAGAGCATCGACCGGCAAACCCTGAAGAACAACACCGTGGGTCTGGCCAAGGCGGCCAAAATTTTCAACGTGCCTACCATCATCACCACGGTCGAGACCGAAAGCTTTTCCGGCCACACCTACCCCGAGCTGCTCGCCGTATTCCCAGACGCGCCGCTACTTGAGCGCACCTCGATGAATTCCTGGGACGACCAGAAGGTACGTGACGCGCTGAAGAAGAACGGCCGCAACAAGGTCATCGTCTCCGGTCTGTGGACCGAGGTGTGCAACACCACCTTCGCCCTGTCGGCCATGCACGATGCCGGCTACGAGATCTACATGGTCGCCGACGCTTCTGGCGGTACTTCGCAGGCCGCTCATGATTACTCCATGCAGCGCATGATTCAGGCCGGCGTGGTGCCAGTGACCTGGCAGCAAGTGCTGCTGGAATGGCAGCGCGACTGGAAGAACCGCGACACCTACGACGCCGTCATGGCCCTGGTCAAGGAACACTCCGGCGCCTATGGCATGGGCGTGGACTACGCCTACACCATGGTGCACAAGGCACCGGAGCGTGTGGAGCATGGCCCGACCCTGGCCCCGGTCGCAGCGCCCATCTGACCCCATGACAGCCGCACCAGTGGCGCGTATCGGTGCGCGCCGCTGGATCGACAAGACCACGGTCTCGAGCAGAGTCTCCAGCATGAGCGAGACGCAACAGGAAACCGTCACCTGGTGGTGCGCCATCAGGTTCGCCGAAAACATTGTTTTGTTCGTGGTGTACCTGTTCATGCCCATGGCCACGCGGCTGTTCGCCGCCTGGCTGAGCCCAACCGCAGACGAGGATCGACCATGAGCCAGGATCCCTCCGACCCGAAACGCCGCCATTTTCTCGCCACCAGCAGCATCCTCGGCGCCGCCGGGGCGCTGTGGTCCACCCTGCCTTTCGCCGCCATGGTCGGCGACTCATCCGCCAGTTCATCAGGAGGCAACATGAGCGCCGATCTCATTCTCTACAACGGTCGCCTGCACACGGTCGACCGCGAAAACCCCCAGGCCAGCGCCGTGGCCATCAAGGACGGGCGCTTCGTCGCCGTCGGCAGCGATGCCGAGGCCATGGCCATGCGCGGCGATGCCACCCGCGTGATCAACCTGCAGAAACGCACCGTCATACCCGGCCTCAACGACTCGCACCTGCACCTGATCCGCGGTGGCCTCAATTACAATCTGGAGCTGCGTTGGGAAGGCGTGCCGTCGCTGGCCGACGCCTTGCGCATGCTCAAGGAACAAGCCGACCGCACACCAACGCCGCAGTGGGTGCGCGTGGTCGGCGGCTGGACCGAATTCCAGTTTGCCGAAAAACGCCTGCCGACCCTGGATGAACTGAACAAGGCGGCGCCCGACACCCCGGTGTTCGTCTTGCACCTCTACGACCGCGCCCTGCTCAACCGCGCCGCGCTGCGCGCCGTGGGCTACGACAAGAACACGCCGAATCCGCCCGGCGGCGAGATCCAGCGCGATGCCAGCGGCGAGCCCACCGGCATGCTGATCGCACGGCCCAATGCGCTGATCCTCTACGCTACCCTGGCCAAGGGACCGACGCTGCCGCTGGAGTATCAGGTCAACTCCACCCGCCAGTTCATGCGCGAGCTCAACCGCCTGGGCGTGACCAGCGCCATCGACGCTGGCGGCGGTTACCAGAACTACCCCGACGACTACCAGGTGATCCAGGAGCTGGCCGACAAGGATCAGCTCACCGTGCGCATCGCCTATAACCTGTTTACCCAGAAACCCAAGGAAGAGCTGACCGACTTCAAGAACTGGACCGGCAGCGTCAAACTACACCAGGGCGATGATTTCCTCCGTCACAACGGCGCGGGCGAAATGCTGGTGTTCTCCGCCGCCGACTTCGAGGACTTTGTCGAGCCGCGTCCAGACCTGGCACCGAGCATGGAAGCCGATCTGGAGCCGGTGGTGCGTCATCTGGTCGAGCAGCGCTGGCCGTTCCGCCTGCACGCCACCTACGACGAATCCATCTCGCGCATGCTCGACGTGTTCGAGAAGGTCGACCGCGACATGCCGTTCAACGGCCTGCCCTGGCTGTTCGACCACGCCGAGACCATCAGCCCGCGCAACATCGAGCGGGTACGGGCGCTTGGCGGCGGCATTGCCATCCAGCACCGCATGGCCTTTCAGGGCGAGTACTTCATCGACCGTTACGGCGCCAAGGCCGCCGAAGCCACCCCGCCGATCCAGCGCATGCTGGCCGAAGGCGTGCCGGTCGGTGCGGGTACCGACGCCACCCGCGTGGCCAGCTACAACCCCTGGACGGCGCTGTACTGGCTGGTCAGCGGCAAGACGGTCGGCGGCACCACGCTCAACCCGCAGGGCCTTTCGCGCGACACCGCGTTGCAGCTGTTCACCCACGGCAGCGCCTGGTTCTCCAGCGAACAGGGCAAGAAGGGCCAGATCAAGGTCGGTCAACTGGCCGACCTGGTGGCCTTGAGCGCGGACTTCTTCAGCATCGAGGAAGAACAGATCAAGTGGCTGGAGTCGGTACTGACCATCGTCGGCGGCAAGGTAGTGCATGGCACCGGCGAGTTCGACAAGCTCGCCCCGCCGACGCTGCCGGTACTGCCGGACTGGTCGCCGGTGGCGATGGTGCCCGGGCATTGGAAGCCGGCAGCGGCGCCCATGGCCGCCAGCATCCACCAGTGCATCGGCGCCTGCGCGGTGCATGCCCACCAGCATGACCGCGCACGCCGCAGCAATGTGCCGGTGAGCGATCACCAGGGTTTCTGGGGCGCCTTCGGCTGCTCGTGCTTTGCCTTCTGACATGGCCAGCGAAAAACCCTCGCCCTGGGGTGCACTCAAGCACAGCACCTTCCGCTGGCTGTGGCTGGCCAGCATCGCCTCGAACATCGGCACCTGGATGCACGAAGTCGGTGCCGGCTGGCTGATGACCAGCCTGTCGGCCAACCCCATGCACGTGGCGCTGGTGCAGGTCGCCGGTTCAGCGCCGATGTTCCTCCTGGCGCTGCCGGCCGGGGCCATGGCCGACATTATCGACAAGCGTCGCTACCTGCTCGGCGTGCAGTTGTGGATGGCGGCGGTAGCCAGTCTGCTGGCCGTGCTTACCCTGCTCGGCCTGACCACGGTCTGGCTGCTGCTGAGCATGACCCTGGCCATGGGCGTCGGCACCGCGCTGATGATGCCGGCCTGGTCGGCGCTGACGCCGGAGCTGGTGAGCAAGCGCGACCTGCCCTCAGCCATCGCCCTGTCCAGCCTCGGCATCAACGTCGCCCGCGCCCTCGGCCCGGCCATCGCCGGGGTACTGGTCAGCTTGAGCGGCCCTTGGGCGACCTTCGCCCTCAACGCCCTGTCGTTCTTCGCGGTCATGGTGGTGCTGCTGACCTGGAAGCGCGAGCGCCAGGTCGCCACCTTCCCGGCCGAACGCCTGCTTGGCGCCATCCGCGCTGGCTGGCGCTACAGCCGGGCCTCAAAACCGCTGCAGGCGGTACTGGTGCGTGCCGCGGTATTCTTCGTCGGTGCCAGCGCCGGCATGTCGCTACTGCCTTTGATCGTGCGCGGCGAGTTGCAGGGCAGCGCCAGCGACTTCGGCCTGATGCTCGGCAGTGTCGGCGTCGGTGCAGTACTTGGCGCCACCTTGCTGCCGCGCGTTCGCGAGCGCATCAGCAGTGACCGCCTGGTGTTGCTGGCCAGCCTGCTCTACGCCCTGGTGCTGGTGGCTCTGGCCAGCCTGCGCCACTTTGCCGCCTTGCTGCCGGTGATGCTGCTCAGTGGTGCGGCGTGGATCGCCGTACTGTCCAGCCTGCAGGTCGCCGCGCAAACCTCGGTGCCGGACTGGGTCAGGGCGCGGGCTCTTTCCGTCTATATCCTGGTGTTCTTCGGCAGCATGGCCGCCGGCGGCGCGCTCTGGGGGTTCGTCGCCAGTCATGCCTCCATCCCGCTCGCCCTGCTCGCCGCAGCCGGATGCCTGGCGCTGGGCGTGCTACTGACTCCCCGTTTCCCGTTGCCGGTTACCGAAGCCGAGGACCTAGCGCCATCGCTGCACTGGCCAGTGCCGATTCTGGCCAACGAGTCCGACCGCGAACGCGGTCCGGTGATGGTCACGCTGCAATATGACGTCGCGCCGGAGCATGCCATGGCCTTCTGCCAGGCGATGAATGAAGTGGCACGAATGCGCAGACGCAACGGCGCGTTCTCCTGGGGGCTGGTGCAGAACAGCGAGAATCCTCGGCATTGGCAGGAGTTCTTCTTCGACGAGTCCTGGCTCGAACATCTGCGCCATCACGGCCGGGTCACCCGCGCCGAGCAGCGCATCGAGGCTGCTGCCAGACGATTCCAGAGCCCTGGAGTACCAATTCTCATCGAGCACTTCCTGGTGCCCGCCAAGGACACCCCCCAGCCAGCGGAATCAGCGCATGCCTAACCCTAGCTACAGTGACTGCCCCAGGCAGAGCACGACATACTGAATCGGACATGCATAGGCACGCTCTGTTCATCCATGGCTGCTGGCTCACTCCTGCAATTTGGGATTCGTTCCAGCGGCGCTTCAGAGCATGTGGCTATAGCTGCAGCGCACCGTCCTGGCCACAAGACCCGAAAGATCAGCCCGGAGAGCCCAAACAGCAAATGGCGCAATTGAGTATCCGCTCACTCCTCGCTTACTACGAAGAACACATTCGCACTTTAGACCAACCTCCAGTTTTGATCGGTCACGACCTCGGCGGCCTGCTGGTGCAATTACTACTCGACCGTGGCCTGGGTCAGGCGGGCATAGCAATCAGCCCGCTACCGCCTCGCGCAAGCCTGCTAGATTTGTACCGTAGCCGTCACTGGTTGCTACAGTGGGCAGGCTGGCGCAACATGCTGTACATGAGACATGAGTATTTCGCGCACAATATGGCGCAAAACCTGACACCGGAGCAGCAATACGCTGCCTATGCGCGACACATCGTACCGGCACCGGGCAGAGTGTTCTTCGAGGCCACGCTTGGGATAGGCAGTCGCCTTGATTTCTCCAATGCCGACCGTGCGCCTCTACTACTGGTCGCAGGAGGCCAGGCCCGGACCGTTCGCGCCAACATGGTTGCCGCCACTTATCGTCGCTATCGACGCTCGGCAGCCGTAACCAGCTTCAAGCAGTTCCCCGGCTACAGCCACTGGCTGATCGCCGAGCCCGGATGGGAAACAATCGCCGACTACAGCATTGAATGGGCGCAGAACCAACTTGGACGCTTCTAGACAACCGCTGGCCTCACTACCCTGCCTCGGCATTGTACTTGGCCTGTTTTGCCTGTTGCTTTTCAGCCCCGCGGCCCAGGCAGACAGAAGTGTACTGACACAGCAGCTGGAGCATCGCCGCTGGGCACACAACGACGACAGTCCCAGCCAGATCGGGGCTCTGGCCGAAACCCGCGATGGCTATCTATGGCTGGGTACCCATGACTCCCTATACCGCTTCGACGGCTTCAAATTCACTGGTTACCACACACCGAACGGTCGTGATTTGGGCATCGTCTCCAGTCTGCTGACCAGCCACGTCGGGCTATGGGTAGGCCAGCGCAATGGTCGCATTCGCCTGATCACTTCAGAGGAAGAACCGCCGGTCACCTTCGACCTAGGCCGCGGCGTGATCTACGCCCTGGCGCAAACAGCGGATGGTCGAGTTTGGGCGGCCGCCAACGACGGCCTGATGCGGTTCGACGGTAAGCATTGGGAACAACTGGGTAGTGTTGACGGTTTTCTTGGCAGTAATGCCTACAGCCTCTTTGTCGATAGCAGTGACAGACTTTGGGTTGCCGACGAACAACGCCTCTATTACTTGCAGCCCGGCACAAAGATGCTGCGCGACAGTGGCATTCGAAGCAATCGCACCCGACAAATGTCACAGGCGCCTGACGGGGCGCTGTGGCTGATCGAAGGCGATCACGAAATCTTGCTTCGGATTGAAACAGACAACCCCCAACAGCAGGCGACTCGCATCCCTGTTGGCGAGCCGGTCAACGCGATGCTCTTCGACCAATATGGCTACCTGTGGCTGAGTACGGCTGGCGGCGGTCTGCTGCGCGTGACCAACCCCAACGACTATGGCAGTGAAGGTTTCAACTCCAGCGAGCGGTTTTCCTCACGCGACGGTCTTAGCTCCGACTTCACCAGGTCGTTGTTCGAAGACAGCGAAGGCAGTCTCTGGATCGGCACACACAACGGTCTGGACCGTCTACGCGAGCGCTTCTTACTGCCTGCTGGCTTTCCAGCCAACGCGCAGAATCTGGCACTTGCTGCCGATGACCAAGGTAATCTCTGGGCGGGTAGCAGCAACCTACCCGTCATGCGCCTGAACGAAGATGGTCTGCATTACCTGGCCCTGCGCACACCCGTCAGCGCGATCAGCAAAGCCCCTAACGGTTCGGTCTGGCTGGCCGGCCCCGAAGGCATCTGGCGCAGCATTGACGATCAGATGCAGAAAATCTCTGCCCTCCCCGTCGAGCGCGAACTGGACTCGTCGGTTCGTACTCTATTAATTGATCACCAAGATACGCTTTGGCTGTCATTGAATCGCCAGGGCCTCTACGTTCTGCGTCAGGGGCAGTGGCAAAGGTTGCCCGCGCCAACTAACAATCCGGCACAACTGATGCCGGTAAGCTCAGGTCTTGCACCTGACGGCCGACGCTGGTTCGGCTACCGCGACAACCTGCTCGTCAGCCACGATGATCAGGGCGAACACCACTGGAGCGACACCGACGGGCTTGATATCGGCCATGTAACCGCGATGGCCCATCTATCAAGTCACAGTTGGTTCGGTGGTCAGCGAGGGTTGGCTCGTTTCGACGGTACGCGGTTCACTACCCTGCCGCTCCCTGATAACGGCCTGTTCGACAATATTTACGCCATCATTCCCGTCGCCAGCGAACATGGCGAAGATCTCTGGGTGCAAGGCAAAGGTGGTATTTTCCAGTTACCGGCCGAGGAAATCGAGCAAGCACTGAAGACCTCCCAACACCATATCATCTACCGTACCTATGACCTGCAAGGCGGGCTGGCCAATGACCCGCAGCAGGTGCTCGCCTTGCCCACAGCCGCACTTACCACCCAAGGAAAGTTGTGGTTCGTGACCCGCCAGGGCGTTGTCGGGCTGGATCCAGATCGTGCAATACAGAAAAGCACACCGCCCAAGGTGCGCATCGAGTCGATGGTCGTTGACGGCGAAGCAATATCACTAAAAACACCGCCAACGTTATCTGCCAGCAGTAAACGCCTGGCTATCGGCTACGGCGCCTTGAGTCTATCCACCCCCGAAGGCCTGCATTTTCTCTATCGCCTCGATGGTTTCGATAACGACTGGCACTCCGCCGGACGACAACGCGAAGCGACCTATACTGGCCTGCCCGCCGGCGACTACCGCTTTCGCGTGCGAGCCCTCAACCAGAGGGGGATAGCCAGTGAGCAGGATGCAGAGTTGAGCTTCAGCATCGACCAAGTGTTCTACCGCCATCCTCTGTTCATCCTGGCTGTAGTTCTGGTCATGCTGGTTATGCTACACCTGCTCTACCGAAGCAATATGCAACGAGCCTCTGAACGTCTGCGTACTCGCCTGGAAGAGCGCCACGACGAGCGTGAACGAATAGCTCGCGAATTGCACGACACGCTGCTGCAGGGAGTACAGGGACTGATGCTGCATGTACAGGCCGCCGCGGACAGCCTCCCAGCCGATCAGCCAGCACGGAGCAAACTGGAAAACGCCTTGGATCGCGCCGATCAGGTGATCGCCGAAGGGCGCGACCGGGTACGCAATCTGCGTCACATTCAAGATGCTTCGGCCGATCTGCCAAAGACCCTGCGCGAGCTCAAACACCTGCACGGACACACCGACATCGGTTACCACGTCGATATCGAAGGCATACCCTGCCCATTGCACCCAGTGGTACATGATGAACTCTGCCAGCTTGCCCGTGAAGCCGTCAGCAATGCCTTTCGCCATGCTATGGCCAGCAGTGTGCACGTACAGCTGGACTACAACCCTAGACAGTTTTCACTACGGATCAGCGATGACGGGCAAGGTATACCGACCAAGCACCAGCAGAGTGATGAATCCGTTGATCATTGGGGCTTGAGGGGAATGTACGAACGCGCCGCCAAAATTGGTGCTATCTTGAACATTGAGAGTACACCCGGGCATGGCAGCCAGGTGCAGTTATCCCTTGCCGGTTCACTGGCCTACCATCAACCGCAGCCTCGCGCAAAGCGCTGGCTGCAGTGGAAACGATTCGCCAAGAGCTCGCCCCCATGACAACCGTCACCCCTATTCGTGTCCTGGTCGCCGATGATCATCCCCTGCTACGTGAAGGGATCGCTGCGGTACTCGCTGGGCAGTTAGACATTGATCTAGTCGGTGAAGCCAGTGATGGTCGTGAAGCATTGGACTGCTTTCGGCGCCTGCGCCCGGACGTCACCCTGATGGATCTACAGATGCCATGTATGAACGGCATTGATAGCATTCTGGCGATTCGCGATGAATGCCCAGATGCGCGCATCGCTATCCTCACCACCTACCGTGGTGACGTGCGAGCCCTGCATGCCATTCAGGCAGGCGCACAGGCTTATCTGCTCAAGAGCAGCCTGCGCAAGGAACTGGTCGGAACCATTCGCACACTGGCCGCTGGCAAGCGCCACATTCCCCCAGAGATCGCCACCGATCTAGCCGAGCACTTAGGCCAGCAGTGTTTGAGTCCACGCGAGATCAGTGTGCTAGAGGCCGCGTCCATAGGCCGCTCAAACAGAGATATTGCACAACAGCTATGCATCAGCGAAGACACGGTCAAGGGCCACATGCGCCTGATCATGGACAAGCTAGGCGCCAAAAACCGCACCCATGCTGTCGTCATTGGAGTTCAGCGCGGCATTCTCGACATCTTGCCCACACTTTAGTGTTGATAATGCCCCCTTCCTTGTGAGCTGTGCACTGACGTCAAAGCAGCACATGCTCTGACTGTACTCATAAGGAGGGACTCAAATGGGTTCATTCGCGGAAATTAAAAGTACTGCGCCACCCCGTTCGCACTCGGAGTGTTGCAATATGCAAACTCTCTCACAGGTCGCCCGCCTGTTAAGAGAAGCCAAGACCGTGCTTTACGAGGACACCAAGTGCGCATATTGCTACCTGGATCAGGCCGAGGCACTACTAAGTCAACAGGATGTTTACAGTCACTTCAAGCCCAGTCAGCCGGGCGAACTCAGCCTATGGCAGATGCGACGCGTGGGCGAATACATCAGTCAGAATTGTGATGCCCCCATCCGTACCAGCAGCCTAGCCGCCCTGATCGGACTTAGTGCCAGCCATTTTTCTCACCTGTTCAGAAAAACCTTCGGTATGACACCTCACGCCTACGCAACACGGATGCGAATAGAGGCTGCGTGCAAGACGATGCTTGACACTGAGGAGCCGCTGACACATATCGCACATGCTTATGGTTTCTGCGACCAATCACACTTCAGTCGCACCTTCCGCCGCGTGATAGGCACAAACCCGCAGGCCTGGAGGCAGAGATACAGTCATGAAGAGCTGCCTCTTCGGGAAATACCTCGTAGGTAGAGGCCTTATCCATTACGCCAATAACCTGAGCCTGCCCCAGGCTCCGATCTCACCTGAGCATCCTGCGCGCCAACGGCAGCCAAAACAAATAGGGCAGACTCCTCACCCCCTTCATCAGCCAGCCAAATCCCCTGGGCACAAGAATCTCAAAGCGCCGCCCATCCACCTCACGCAGCACGGCGGCGGCGACCTGAGCCGGTTCGGTCAGCCCAGGCATCGGGAAGTCATTCTTGTCGGTTAGCGGGGTGCGCACAAAGCCCGGGCAGATGAGCCGCAGGCGCACTCCATCGCGGGCGAATTCGGGCTGCAAGGATTCAGCCAGGCTGATCAGCGCGGCCTTGGTCGCCCCATAGGGAGCGGCATAGGGTAACCCGCGATAACCCGCAACACTGGCGGTTATCATGATCTGCCCTCGCTTGCGCTCACGCATGCACCGCTGCAGCGCATCCAACCCATGAACCACGCCGATGTAGTTAACCTGCATCAGACGGACAAAGAGCGCCGCACTAAAGTCATCCAGCGCCATCGGCTCATAATCTCCGGCATTGAGAATCGCCGTGTCGATTTCCCCCCAACGGGCCTCAATCGCCGCCACAGCCCGGTGCATGGCATCCAGATCGGTTACATCAACCGGAACGGCAAACAGCCGCTCTGGGTCCTGCGCTGCCTGCTGATGCAACAGCTCTGCCCGCCGGGCCGACAGGGCCACTCGCCAGCCGGCCCGGTGAAAAACATCAACCAGCGCGGCGCCAATGCCGGTACTGGCTCCGACCACCCACAGCGTACGTTGTACCTGTGACATGACAAAAACCTATACAAGTGAATGCCGATATATCCAAGAGCCGCCTGCTCAAAGGACCAATGACTCAGTAAATCATCACACAGCAACATTAGACAAATATTATACAAAAGAAATAATATACCTATACAAAATAGAGCCAAAGCCATGACCAATGTGACCTGCACCGCACCTGCTGCGAACGACCCGGCCAACCGGATCGGTACTCGGCTGGCCTATGGCTTGCCGGGGCTACCCCTGGCCATGCTTGGCGTTCCGCTGTACGTCTATTTGCCGCCCTTTTATGCAGCCCAGGTGGGGCTGGGGCTGGCGGCTGTCGGTACCGCGTTGATGCTGACCCGGCTGTTCGATGTGTTGAGCGATCCGCTCATCGGTTACCTGGCCGATCGCCTGCCAGCCGCCTATCGACGGCGCCTGATGATGCTGATCGGCACTCCGCTATTGCTGTTTGCCCTCCATCGCCTGTTACTGCCACCACCCGCCATCGGCCTGGCCTATCTCTATGGCTGGGCGCTACTGGCCTATCTGGGCTGGACCATGGTTACCCTGCCCTATCAGGCCTGGGGGGCGGAAGCGACTTTGAACTCGCATGGCCGCACCCGGCTGGCCACCAGCCGCGAAGGGTTCGCCATTGTCGGTATCGTGCTGGCGGCTGCCTTGCCGCTATTGATCGGCAGCGAAGACCCGGCGCGGGTTCTGGCTGCGGTCGCCATGCTGGTTCTGGTGCTGCTCCCGCTAGCGGTACTGCTGCTGTTTTGGCGCGTGCCGGAAACCGGCAAGCCCCAACCAGCCCAGTCCTGGCGGACCGGCCTGCGGCTGATTCGTAGCCAGCTGGCACTGCGTACCTTGCTGGGCGCCCACTTTCTCAACAGCCTGGCCAACGGCCTGCCGGCAGCGCTGTTTATCCTGTTCGTCAGCCACCGGCTGCAGGTTGAGTCCGCCTTGGGGCCGCTGCTGTTGCTGTACTTCGGCGCCGGAGTTATCGCACTGCCCGGCTGGAGCCTGCTTGCCCGCCATCTGGGCAAGCGTCTGGCCTGGCTGGCGTCGGTTTTGCTGGCGGCCAGCGCCTTCGTCGTAGTGCCATGGCTCGGACCCGGCGATCTGCTGGCCTTTGCTCTGGTGTGCCTGATTTCCGGGCTGTCGCTGGGCGCCGACCTGGCCTTGCCAGCCTCCATTCTCGGCGATCTGGCCGACGAGCAAAGCCACACCGGACTGCTGTTTGGCTTGCTGGGGCTGGTTGGCAAGCTGGCTCTGGCCATAGCGGTTGGCCTGGGCTTCGGCCTGCTGGAGTTGAGCGGCTTCCAGGGCGCGGACACAGACTCCACCGGCATGCTGGCCCTGCTCTACGGCGGAGTGCCGGTAGCCCTGAAACTGCTCGGCGGCTGGCTGATCTGGTCGCCGCTTGGGCGTCATTACCGGCCAGCGGCGCTGACCAGCGCGGCCGCAGAGCCCCTGCCGCAGTCACGCCAGCCACTCCCTTAGCGAGGTCGCCACAATGAAACCGCTTGCTCTGTTCATGACACTGATCCTGGCACTGCCGGCCACCGCCAGCCCGTCCAGCCTGACCCTGTTCGGTGAAGGCACCGCCAGCTACCTGCTGGTACGGGTCTACGACGCTCGACTTTATGCCCCAGCGCAAACACCCGTTGACCGCCTGCTGGATCAACACACGCCACGCCGGCTGAGCCTGGAATACCGCGTGGCCATCGACCGCGCGGATATCGAAACTGCCGCCTGGCGCACGCTTGAGCGCCAGCACGACAGTACCCGGCTGGCCGCACTGCGCCCCGCCATTGATCAACTCCATGGCGCCATGCAGTCGGTCCAGCCCGGCGACCGCTACCTGCTGGAATACCAGGGCGACGGTACTCTGGAACTGTACTTCAACGAACAACCGGTGATCCGTCTCCAGAACCCGGAATTGGCCGAGGTATATTTCGGCATCTGGTTGGGCGAGCCGCCGCTCTCACCCCGGCTCCGCGCCCAACTGATCGGCCGGCGCTGAGCGTGCTGCCTGCCAGCCGCTGGGCAAGAACCCAATGCGCAACCTGATTGTGGTACTTGGCGATCAACTGGATCGCCACAGTGCGGCGCTGGATGATTTCGACCCCGACCAGGATCTTGTCTGGATGGCGGAAGTCCAGACAGAAAGCCGTCACGTCTGGTCTCACAAGGCACGCATTGCCCTGTTTCTTGCCGCCATGCGCCATTTCGCCGAAGACATCCGTGCCAGAACCTGGCCGATCGAATACCTGTATCTGGATCAGCACCCGCATCCTGACCTGGCCAGTGCCCTGGCCGATACGCTGGCACGTCGACGCCCACGCCAACTGGTCATGGTCCCGGCAGGCGACTGGCGGGTACAAACGCAAATCGAAGCCGTCTGCACCCAGGCTGCCATCCCGCTGACAGTACACCCCGACCGCCACTTCATCGCCCAGCCCGAGGAATTCAGCCGCTGGGCCCATGGCCGCCAGCTGTTTCGTCTGGAGCACTGGTATCGCCGGTTGCGTCAACGCACCGGGCTGTTGATGGATGGCCGGCAACCGCTGGGCGGACAATGGAACTTCGATGCCGCCAACCGCAATGCCTTCGATGCCCGTGGCCCAGGCCTGCTGTGGCAACCCCAACGTTTCGCGCCGGACGCCCTGACTGGCGAGGTACTGAGCTTGGTCGCGCGGCTGTTCCCGGATCATCCGGGTAGCCTGGCGGCATTCGACTGGCCAGTGACCCCGACACAGGCGCATCAGGCGCTGGAGGATTTCATTACCCACCGCCTACCGCTGTTCGGTCGCTATCAGGATGCGATGTGGCACTCAGAGCCCTGGCTGTACCACAGCCGCCTGTCCGCGGCCTTGAATCTCAAGTTGATCGACCCACTGACGGTCTGCCAGCGGGCGGAGGCAGCCCTGCACGCCAGGCAGGCGCCAATCGAGGCCGTGGAAGGTTTCATCCGCCAGATCCTCGGCTGGCGCGAATACGTCCACGGGTTGTACCGTTTGTGGATGCCGCAATGGCTGGAGTGGAATGCCTTGTCAGCCCATGAGCCGCTGCCAGCCTGGTTCTGGACCAGCGAGACCGACATGGCCTGTCTGCACCAGGTTATCAACCAGACCCTGCAAACCGGCTACGCTCACCATATCCAGCGACTGATGGTGACCGGCCTGTTCTGCCTGCTGCTTGGGGTCGAACCACGCCAGGTCCATGAGTGGTATCTGGCCGTTTATGTCGATGCCGTTGAGTGGGTCGAGCTGCCCAATGTGTTGGGCATGAGCCAGCATGCCGATGGTGGGCGCATGGCCTCCAAACCCTACATCGCCAGCGGTCGCTACATTCAGCGCATGAGCAACTACTGCAGTGGCTGCCGCTTTCGCCCCGACCAGGCCAGCGGCGCCAATGCCTGCCCTTTCACCACCCTGTACTGGGACTTTCTCGACCGCCACCAGTCTGAGCTGGCCAGCAATCCGCGCATAACACCACAACTGCGCAACCTTGAACGCCTCGATCCCAGCAGCCGGCAGAACATCCGTCAGCAGGCCAAGCAGTTGCGCAAACAACTACGCGCCTGACAACAGCGCCAGCAGCATTGCATCCCGGCGCCAGTGCGCGACAATGAGCGAACAGCCTTATGCTCCGGAGCCGCCCATGTGGAATTTCGACAACAGTTACGCCCGCCTGCCCGACAGCCTGCATGCCCGCCAGGCCCCCACGCCCGTGGCGCAGCCACAGTGGGTGGTGCTGAACCGCGCGCTGGCTACTGAACTGGGCTTGTCGATAGCCGCGCTGGAAAGTGCCGAGGGGCTGGCGGTGCTGGCTGGCAATACCTTACCGGCAGGCGCGCAGCCGCTGGCCCAGGCCTATGCCGGGCATCAGTTCGGCAACTTCACCATGCTGGGTGACGGCCGTGCGGTACTGCTCGGTGAGCACATCAGCCCGGATGGACAGCGCGTCGACATCCAGCTCAAGGGCTCGGGACCAACCCCGTTTTCCCGCCGGGGCGATGGCCGGGCGGTGCTGGGGCCGATGTTGCGCGAGTACATCATCAGCGAGGCGCTGCACGGGCTGGGTATTCCCACCACCCGCAGCCTGGCGGTGGTGAGCAGCGGCGAAGCGGTCATGCGCCAGATGCGCGAACCCGGAGCGGTACTGACCCGCATCGCCAGCAGTCACCTGCGGGTCGGCACCTTCGAGTATGCGATCCGCAAGGGCGGGGTCGAACTGGTCCGGGAACTGGCCGATTACACTATTGAGCGTCATTACCCGCACTGCCGCACCAGCGACAATATCTATCTGGCCTTGCTGGAAGCCGTGATGGAACGTCAGGCGACGCTGATCGCCAGTTGGATGCAGGTCGGCTTTATCCATGGTGTGATGAATACCGACAACATGAGTCTGTGCGGCGAAAGTATCGACTTTGGCCCGTGCGCCTTCATGGACAGCTACAAACCAATGACGGTGTTCAGCTCGATCGACCATCAGGGCCGCTATGCCTACGGCAACCAGCCGGCGATTGGCCAGTGGAACCTGGCGCGGCTGGCCGAGACCCTGCTACCGCTGCTGTCCGACGAGCAGGAACAGGCCGTTGAACTGGCCCAGCAGACCCTCGGCCGCTATGTCGAGCGCTATCAGCAGGCCTGGCTGCAGGGCATGGGGGCCAAGCTTGGCTTGTTCCAGGCCGGCAGCAACGACCGGCAACTGATTGAGGACTGGCTGCAGTTGCTCGATGAGCAGCAGGCCGACTTCACCAACAGTTTCCGCGCACTGGCCGGTGATCCGGCCTCACTGGCCGAACTGCCCCCCCAGCCACTGTTCGACAGCCCGGCATTCGCCGCCTGGCGCCAGCGCTGGGAAGCCCGGCTGGCGCAGCAAAGCGAATCCGCCGAACAGGCCAAGGCCCTGATGCAACGCCACAACCCGCAACTGATTGCCCGCAACCATCAGGTCGAAAAGGCCCTGCAGGCTGCCAGCGAGTCCGGCGACCTGCAACCTGTGCTGCGCCTGGTCGCGTTGCTCCAGACGCCGTATCAGGTCCAGCCCGGCTGCGCCGACTATTGCCAGCTGCCGGAGCCGACCGAGCGGGTATTCCAGACCTTCTGTGGTACCTGAACTCTGGGCACGGCAATAACTGCGCAAGCGAATTACTCCAGCTGGCTGGCCAATCCGGCTGCACGGGTATAGGCTCTTTTACGTTACCCAACATGAACATGACCGATGTCAATCAAGGTTGAAGTGTCATCGGTCATCATGCCTGTCATACCAGCCTCTGTTGTTTGGTAACTACTCAACTCTGTCATCAAAAGGATATTAGGCATGACGTTGAAACTCTCCCGTACCGCCTCCCGAGCCCTGATTGCCCTGGCTGTGTTGCTGGTCATTGGCCTGCTGGTCTGGCTGGAAATGCGCCCCAGCGGCTATGGCGAGGCCTTCGTCAGCGGCAACGGGCGCATCGAGGCGACTGAAATCGACGTAGCCACCAAGTTGGCCGGGCGGATTCAGACCATCCATGTCGATGAGGGCGATTTCGTTCAGCCCGGCCAACTGCTGGCGGAAATGGATATCAGCTCGCTGCAGGCTCAGCTTAACCAGGCCGAAGCCCAGACCCGCCAGGCCGCCAACGCGATTGAAACCGCCCAGACCCTGGTGGCCCAGCGCGAAAGCGAAAAGGCCACCGCCGAAGCAGTGGTACTGCAACGCCAGGCGGAAGTGACCGCGGCTGACAAGCGCAACAACCGGGTCCGGGTGCTGGTACAGCGCAACGCCATGTCCCAACAGGATGCCGACGATAGCCTGACTGCGCTGCAGAGTGCCCAGGCCGCGCTGGCCGCGGCTCGCGCCCAAGTCCATTCCGCCGAGGCCGGCATTGCCGCCGCACGCTCCCAGGTCATCGGCGCCGAATCGGCACTGGAAGCCAATCAGGCTGCGGTGGAGCGAATCAAGGCTGATATCAGTGACAGTCGCCTGAGCACCGATCGTCAGGCCCGGGTACAGTTTCGCACCGCCCAGCCCGGCGAAGTACTGGGCGCTGGCGGGCGGGTACTCAATCTGGTTGACCTGTCCGATGTGTATATGACCTTTTTCGTTCCCGAGCGTCTGGCCGGCCGCATCCCGCTCGGCTCTGAGGTGCGGATCATCCTCGATGCCGCACCCGAGTACGTGATCCCGGCCAACGTCAGTTTTGTCGCCAGCGTGGCCCAGTTCACCCCCAAAAGCGTCGAGACCGAAAGCGAACGGGAAAAGATGATGTTCCGGGTCAGGGCCAGGATCGCCCCTGAATTGCTGCAACGCCATCTGGAGCAGGTCAAGACCGGCCTGCCCGGAGTCGCCTGGCTGAAGCTCGACGGCGAGGCTGACTGGCCCAACGCCCTGCGTGTGAATGTTGGCCAATGACTGCGGCCAGCCCGCCAGTCGCCCTGGTGCGGGACGTCAGCCTGCGCTATGGCAAGACCCTGGCTTTAGCCAACCTGACGCTGGAGCTGCCGGCCAACTGCATGGTCGGGCTGATCGGCCCTGACGGGGTTGGCAAATCCAGCCTGCTGGCCCTGATCTCCGGCGCGCGCCAGCTGCAAACCGGCGATTTGCAAGTACTGGGTGGCGATATGCGCGATGTCCGCCACCGCCGCCGGGTCTGCCCACGGATCGCCTACATGCCCCAGGGCCTGGGCAAGAACCTCTATCCGACGCTCAGCGTCTTCGAAAACCTCGACTTCTTTGGCCGGTTGTTCAATCAGGAACCAGCCGAGCGCCAACGACGCATTCACGACCTGCTGGCCAGCACCGGTATGAGTCCATTCATCGACCGGCCGGCCGGCAAGCTGTCTGGCGGCATGAAGCAGAAACTCGGGCTGTGCTGCGCACTGATCCACGACCCGGACCTGCTGATTCTCGATGAGCCAACCACCGGCGTTGACCCGCTGTCGCGCAACCAGTTCTGGGAGCTGATTGCCCGGATTCGTCAGCAACGTCCAAACATGAGCGTGCTGGTCGCCACCGCCTACATGGACGAAGCTCAACGCTTCGACTGGCTGGTGGCGATGGACGAAGGCCAGGTCCTGGATACCGGCAGCCCCGCCGAGCTGCTACAACGTACCGCCAGCCACAACCTGGAACAGGCCTTCGTTGCTCTGCTACCAGAGGCCAAGCGCAGCCAGCACCGGCAGTTGCAGATCCCCCCGCGCCAACCCAGTGATGAGGTGGCGATTGAGGCCCACGACCTGACCTGCCGGTTCGGCGATTTCACTGCGGTGAACAAGGTCAACTTCCGGATTGAGCGCGGAGAAATCTTTGGCTTTCTCGGCTCCAACGGCTGCGGCAAGTCGACCACCATGAAAATGCTCACCGGCCTGCTGCCGTTCAGCGAAGGCGAGGCCTGGCTGTTCGGCAAACCGGTCGACCCGCACGACATGCAAACCCGCCAGCGGGTCGGCTACATGTCCCAGGCCTTCTCGCTCTACAGCGAGCTGACGGTGCGCCAGAATCTGGAATTGCACGCCCGGCTGTTCCATATCCCGGCCGAACGCCGCAGCGCCCGGATCGAGGAAATGCTGACCCGTTTCAGTCTGCACGAGCAGGCCGACAGTTTGCCGATGAGCCTGCCATTGGGGATCCGTCAGCGCCTGTCGCTGGCCGTAGCGGTAATCCACGCCCCGGAAATCCTGATCCTCGACGAGCCCACCTCCGGGGTCGACCCGGTAGCCCGTGACGGGTTCTGGGAATTGCTGGTGCAGATGTCACGTGAGGAAGGGGTAACGATCTTCATTTCTACCCACTTCATGAACGAGGCCGAGCGCTGCGATCGCATGTCGCTGATGCATGCCGGCCGGGTGCTGGACAGCGACACCCCGCAGGCGCTGATGGACAAGCGCGGCATGGACAACCTCGAAGAGGCCTTTATCGCCTACCTGCGTGAAGCCAGCGAGCAGAACCAGCCGGCTGACAGCAGCCCCGAGCAGCAACCGACCGAACCGGCTCCCGAACCTGCCGCCCATACAGCTTCCAGCCGTCTGCCTCGCTTCAGCCTGCGCCGGCTGTTCAGCTATGCCCAACGCGAAGGCATGGAGCTGCGCCGCGACCCGGTACGCCTGGTGCTGGCGCTGTTCGGCACAGTGTTTCTGATGCTGATCATGGGTTACGGCATCACCATGGATGTGGAAGACCTGAACTTCGCTGTGCTGGATAACGACCAGACCACCCAGAGCCAGGCCTATACCCTGAACCTGGCCGGTTCGCGCTATTTTATCGAACAGCCGCCGCTACGCAGCCAGGACGAAATGCGCCAGCGCATGCGCGAAGGCAAGATCAGCCTGGCAGTGGAAATCCCGCCCGGGTTTGGCCGCGACCTGCTGCGCGGCGCCAACCCCCAAGTGGCGTTCTGGATCGATGGTGCCATGCCCATGCGCGCCGACACCATTCGCGGCTATGTGCAGGGCATCCACCTGAGCTACCTGCAGCAACTGGCCCGCCAGGCGCCAGCCAGCTACAACGCCACCCTGGTCGATATCG
Source organism: Halopseudomonas phragmitis (assembly GCF_002056295.1). Classification (NCBI taxonomy): domain Bacteria; kingdom Pseudomonadati; phylum Pseudomonadota; class Gammaproteobacteria; order Pseudomonadales; family Pseudomonadaceae; genus Halopseudomonas; species Halopseudomonas phragmitis. The sequence continues at coordinate 519,577 of NZ_CP020100.1, forward strand.
CCGTACGTTATCGCTACAACCCGGACGTGCAGAGCCTGCCGGCCATGGTTCCGGCGGTCATCCCGATGTTGCTGCTGATGATTCCGGCGATGCTCACGGCTCTGGGCGTGGTGCGGGAAAAGGAGCTGGGCTCGATCACCAACTTCTATGTCACCCCGGTCACCCGGCTGGAGTTTCTGCTTGGCAAGCAGTTGCCCTATGTCGCGCTGGGCATGGTCAACTTCGTCACTCTGATTCTGCTGTCGGTGCTGCTGTTCAAGGTGCCGATTACCGGCAGTCTGCTGACCCTGACGCTGGCGGCGCTGGTCTATCTGATCTGCGCCACCGCTATCGGCCTGATGATGTCGACCATCCTCAGCAGCCAGATCGCAGCGATCTTTGCCACGGCAATCGTCACCCTGATCCCGGCGGTACAGTTCTCCGGCCTGACCCATCCGGTGTCGGCGCTGGAAGGCGCCGGAGCGCTGATCGGCCAGCTGTACCCGACCAGCCATTTTCTGGTGATCAGCCGCGGGGTGTTTTCCAAGGCGCTCACCCTGATCGAACTGTGGCCCTACTTCGTGCCCATGCTGATCGCCATTCCGGTGCTGACGATCTTCAGCGTCGCCGGCCTGAAAAAGCAGGAAAAATGACATGCGCAGCCTGAGCAACATTCTCCAGCTTGGTATCAAGGAACTGCGCAGCCTGTACCGCGACCCGGCCCTGCTGTTGCTGATTCTCTACGCCTTCACCCTGAGCATCTACACCAGCGCCACAGCCACCCCGGAGTCGCCGCACCGGGCCACCATCGCCGTGGTCGATGAAGACCAGTCGCCGGTTTCTCAACGGATCACCGACGCCTTTCAACTGCCCTACTTCATGCCACCGCAACTGATCGATCACGGCGCCATGGACCTGGGCATGGACCGCGGGCTGTATACCTTCACCCTGAATATTCCGCCGAATTATCAGCGTGACCTGCTGGCCGGGCGCAACCCGACCATTCAGCTCAACGTCGATGCCACTCAGGTCAGCCAGGCCTTCACCGGGGCCGGGCATATCCAGCAGATTATCCAGGCCGAGGTCACCGCCTTCGTCCAGCGTTATCGCAGCGAAACCGCGCTGCCGATCGACGCGGTGGTACGCACCGCCTACAACCCCAACCTTGAACGCTCCTGGTTCGGTGCCATCACCTCGGTGATCGACCAGATCACCATGCTGTCGATCATCCTGACCGGCGCGGCCCTGATCCGCGAACGCGAGCACGGCACCATTGAGCACCTGCTGGTGATGCCGGTCACCCCGTTCGAGATCATGCTGGCCAAGGTCTGGGCCATGGGTCTGGTGGTACTGCTGGCCTCCAGCCTGGCCTTGCGGGTAGTGGTCCAGCAGGCGCTGGGGGTACCGATCCAGGGCTCGGTGTCGCTGTTCATGCTGGGCACCGCCCTGCACCTGTTCGCCACCACCTCGATCGGGATTTTCTTCGGCACGGTGGCCCGCTCCATGCCCCAGCTCGGGCTGCTGGTGATCATCAGCCTGATTCCTTTGATGATTCTGTCCGGCGCCCTGACCCCGCGAGAAAGCATGCCCGAGATTCTGCAGCAGATCATGCTGGCCGCGCCGACTACCCACTTCGTGGAACTGGCCCAGGGTATTCTGCTGCGTGGCGCCGGACTGGCAATCGTCTGGCCCCAACTGCTGGCCCTGACAGTGATCGGCAGCCTGTTCTTCGTCGGTTCGCTGGCGCGGCTGCGCAAGTCGTTGCAGTAGTAGTGCGCTTACTTGAGCGCCAGCAGTTCGCCAACCAGAATTCCCAACTGCAGGTCATCCACCCCACCAGTGGCCTGCAGGCGAATGTGCCCGGTTCGGTCGATCAGTACCAGAGTTGGGGTACCCTCCATGGCATAGGCGCGCATAGTCGCGGGAATCGCCGTGCCAGCCAGCGGCTGATCAACAGCGACCGGGTGGGTGATCCGGTATTCCTTGAGAAACACTTCCAGTGCACTCGGCGCCATCGCCAGATGGTGTTCAAACACCGTATGCAGGCCCACCACCACCAGTTCGGCGCTGGCAAAACGCCGATGCAGGCGTTCGGCTTGCGGCACGGCATGACTAACACAGCCGGGGCAAAGCATCTGAAAGGCGTGCAGCACCACCACCCGGCCGCGCAAGGCGGCCAGGCTCAGTGGAGCGCTGTTGAACCACTGGCAGACCTGCCATTCAGGTGCGCGAACCTGCGTATCCATAGTCAGACTCACTCACGCAGACGGCTGAACACATAGTCGTATTCGCGTTCCGAGGTATGGCAAGCGAAGCAGGCATCATAGGCATTGGCACCCACCACCCGGGCCGCCGGATCGCCAGCGGCAAACCCCTCGAAGCCCCAGCCGGCGGTTTCCGGATAGGCTGCCTGATCCTTATGCATGACGCCTAGCACCTTGCGCACCCCTTCGACCACCGCATGATCGGCGCGCTCGGCTTCCAGCAGATCGAAGGCTATCACCGCACCATCAGGGAACTGCCCGCTACGATAGCCTTCCATTGCCAGCGGATTGGCGTAGATATGATGAATACCGCCGAAGGCCTCATAGAGCGGATGCCCCTGTTCGATCAGCATGCTTTTGACATGCTGCCACTGACGGTATTCGGTTGGATAAGGCACCTCGGTTTGCGCCTGGGCGCTCAGCCCCAGCGCCGGCAGTACTACCAAAGCGAGAGCAAAACGGTTCATGACCAACTCCTCGCAAGACGTTATGTATTGACTCGATACATCACTATTTAGCTTAGAGCCGGACCCGAGCTTGTCAAATTATGTAGCGAGGCGATACATTGCAGCCATGAGCACCTCATCTCTGCTTCTTGAGCGCCTGAGCGCACTGATCCAGCAAGCCGTGCGCGACGACGCTGCCCGCCATGGCCTGCTGCCGATCCAGTTACAGGTGCTGCATTATTTGGTCCAAGCCAACCGCTACAGTGACTTGCCGATTGCGATTGCCGAATATTTCGGCATCACCCGCGGTACCGTCTCCCAGACCCTGGCAGTTCTGGAGCGCCGCGGCCTGCTGGTCAAACAGACTGATCCCCGGCACGGCAAACGCATCCACCTGCAGTTGACCGACAATGCCCGGCAGATTCTCGAACACAGCTGGGTCCAGCGGCTGGACAGCGCCCTGCACAGCCTGCCTGCAGCCGAACACACAGAGGCCGGCCTGCGTGAACTGCTGAGCGCTCTGCAACGACTCAACGGCCAGCAGGCGTTCGGCATTTGCCAGCACTGTGTCCATTTCTGCCCGGACTCGCACGGCCACCACTGCGGCCTGACCAGTGAGCCGCTAGAATCTGAGCAAAGCCAGTTGATCTGCCGGGAGTGGCAGGCGCCAGCACAGTCGAGGGAGACCTGAAGCCCTAGCGGCGTTGCTCTATTGCCGCCACGCCCTGCCCGCGCTTGTAAGCCGCCAGCATTTCCTGAATCTTCAACGTCGCCTCACGGGTTCGCCCCGACAGCTGTTTGACTTCATCGGCGACCACCGAGAAACCCCGCCCAGCCTCGCCGGCCCGCGCCGCTTCAATCGCCGCGTTGAGTGCCAGCAGGTTGGTCTGATCAGCGATGCCACGAATCACTTCAACCACCTGGGCAATCTGGGCATAGGTGGCTTCGGTCGCAGCCTGCTCACGCTGACGCAGGCTTTCGGCATGTTTTTCATCGGAAATATCGCGCATCGCGCCAACCACTCGGGTCAGGCGTCCACGGGCATCGCGCAGCCCGCGCCCACGCTCGCGGAACCAGGTTTCGCCCCTGGTCTTGTGGGTCATCCGGTACTCGACCACGTAGCAGGCCTCCGGATCCTTCGACTGAGCGAACTCGGCGAACACCGCCATCATGCGCTTGAAGTCCTCGGGATGAGTAATCCGTTCATAGCTGTCCCAGCCATCGGCAAACTCCTCGGCGCTGTAGCCGATCAGTGCGCGGAACTGTGGGGACCAGCGCAGCACGTTGGCCGGGTGATCGACATCACCATCGACCACTCTCAGATCCCAGCTACCCTCGGTCAGGGTCTGGCGGGTCAGTTCCCAGACCGCCTGTTCTTCTCGATAACGCTCCAGGGCCGCCAGGCTTTCGCCCAGCTCAGCCTGGGCCTGCTGATACTGCTGTTGATAAAGCTGCGCCTGGGACTCGGCCGCAGCCAGTTGCTGCTGCAACCCGGACGACGGCTCAAGCTGAGGTTGACGCTGATCCTGTAGGCTGGGCCGGGTCAGCTCCAGCCAGTCGCTAGCCAGTCGCCCCAGTGCCTGTTCAAGCTCAGGGTAGCCGCCCATCTCTGGCTGCCCTCGGCCATCGAGTACCTGGTGGATAGCGGCGGCGGCCCGCTCTGACAATGCACGCCGTTTGGCACCGAACATTACTGCTGCTCCCGGAACCAGCGTTCGGTATCATCCAACGCCCGGGCAAAACGCTCGAGGATCATATCGATTTCAGCGGCTTGCACGATCAGTGGCGGGCAGAAGGCCAAGGCATCACCCATATTGCGGTTGATCATGCCGTACTGCTGAGTCCGTCCGGCCAGGTATCGTCCCAGACGCCCCACCGCCTCAAACGGGGCCTTGCTGGCCTTGTCGGCGACCAGTTCCACCGCCCCGATCAACCCGCACCCACGCACCTCCCCGACCAGCGGATGATCACTGAAGCCGGCCAGCCCGGCATGCAGGCGCTGGCCCATAAGCGCCGCCTGCTCAACCAGATGCTGCTCTTCAATGATCCGCAGATTCTCCAGCGCCACCGCCGTGGCGACCGGGTGACCGCCGCCGGTAAAGCCGTGGCCCAACGCCCCGAAGCTGTGGCTCTGGTCGGCAATCGGCTGGTAAATGCTGTCGTTGATTAGCAGCGCGGCGATCGGCTGGTAGGATGAAGACAGTTGCTTGGACAGCACCATGACATCCGGCTCAATGGCAAAGGTCTGGCTACCGAACATCTGCCCGGTGCGGCCAAAGCCGCAGATCACCTCGTCAACCACCACCAGCACATCATGCTTGCGGCACACCGCCTGGACCCTTTCCCAGTACCCCCTGGGCGGCACTATCACCCCGCCGGCGCCCATCAACGGCTCGGCATAGAAGGCCGCCACGGTCTCCGGGCCCTCACGCAGGATGGTCTGTTCCAGCTCATCGGCCAGCCGCCCGGCAAACTGCTCCTCGGTTTCACCGGGCAGGGCATGGCGATAGTGGTGTGGACAGCCAACATGCACAAACCCCGGCAATGGCACATCGAAGCCGCGCTGGTTGGCCGGCAGTCCGGTCAGGCTGGCACTGGCCAGGGTAATGCCGTGATAGCCATTGAGACGACTGATGAATTTCTTTTTCTGGTTAAGCCCCAGGGCATTGTTGCGATACCAGATCAGCTTGATCACAGTGTCGTTGGCCTCGGAACCGGAGTTGGTGAAGAACACCTTGCTCATCGGTACTGGCGCCATCTCGATCAGTTTTTCCGCCAGTTCGATGCTCGGGGCATGGGCCTTGTGACTGAACAGATGATAGAACGGCAGGCTGCGCAACTGACGCTCGGCGGCCTGGATCAGGCGCTGATTGTTGAACCCCAGCGCCACACTCCAGAGCCCGGACATAGCCTCGATGTACTCGTTGCCCTGATCATCGTAGACATAAATTCCTGCACCCCGCTCGATCACCAAAGGCCCCTGCTGTTCATGCAGGCGTGCGTCGGTATAAGGGTGCAGATGGTGGCGGATATCTTTTTGCGCCAGGCTCGACAGCGATGCGAGTTGGTTCATGAGCTGATCTCCAAAATCGTGGGCATATATCTCAAGGCTAGTCGACCGGGCTCAGTGGATGCCGCCCAGACACAGGTATTTGATTTCCAGGTAATCGTCGATGCCGTACTTCGAGCCTTCACGGCCCAGTCCGGAGGACTTGACCCCGCCAAACGGTGCCAGCTCGGTGGAGATCAGTCCGGTATTGATACCGACCATGCCGTACTCCAGCGCCTCGGCTACCCGAAATACCCGCCCCAGATCCCGGGCATAGAAATACGAGGCCAGACCATATTCAGTGGCATTGGCCAATGCGATCACCTCGGCCTCATCCCGAAACCGGAACAGCGGTGCCAGCGGGCCAAAGGTTTCCTCTCGGGCGACCAGGGCATCAGCCGGCACATCGACCAGAATGGTCGGCTCGAAGAACCCGCCCCCCAAGGCATGCGGCTGCCCCCCACAAACCAACTGCGCGCCCCGCGTCAGGGCATCATCAATATGCTGCTGAACCTTGGCCAGCGCCTGGGCATCAATCAACGGGCCGGTGGTCACCCCGGGCTCCAGACCATTACCAATCTTCAGGCCGGCCACCGCGACCCGCAATTTGTCGACGAACGCGTCATAGACCTGATCATGGATATACAGGCGATTGGCACAGACACAGGTCTGCCCGTTATTGCGGAACTTGGAGATCAGCGCTCCCTCTACCGCAGCATCCAGGTCGGCATCCTCGAACACGATAAAGGGCGCATTGCCACCCAGTTCCAGTGACACCTTCTTGATATCGGCGGCGCACTCGGCCAGCAGTTGCCGGCCAATTTCGGTCGAACCGGTGAAGCTCAGCTTGCGCACGCTGGGATTACTGGTCAGTTCGGCACCGACGTCTGCGGCACTGCCGGTGACCACACTGAACACCCCCGGCGGAATCCCGGCCTGCTCGGCCAGCTCGGCCAGCGCCAGGGCCGAGAACGGAGTTTGCGACGCCGGTTTCAGCACCATGGTGCAACCGGCCGCCAGCGCTGGCCCGACCTTGCGGGTAATCATGGCACTGGGGAAGTTCCACGGCGTGATCGCCGCCGTCACCCCGATCGGTTGCTTGAGCACTAAAATCCGCTTGTCGTGCTGGTGCCCGGGAATGGTATCGCCGTAGACCCGCTTGGCTTCCTCGGCAAACCATTCGAGGAAGGAGGCCGCATAACCGACTTCGCCCCTGGCCTCAGCCAGCGGCTTACCCTGCTCCAGGGTCATCAGCCGGGCCAGGTCATCCTGGTTGGCCAGCATCAGTTCATACCAGCGCCGCAGCCGGGAGGCCCTCTCCTTGGCCGTCAACGCACGCCAGCCCGGCAGCGCCCGCTCAGCGGCGGCAATGGCCCGCCGGGTCTCCGCGCGACCCATCCGCGGCACCTGGCCCAGCAGCTCGGCGTTAGCTGGGTTACGTACGGCGAGCAGCTGACCATTGTCGGCCTCACTCCATTGCCCATCGATGTAGGCCAACTGACGAAACAGACGCGGATTGTTCAATTGCATGGCAAACCTCACAACTTGATCCAGGTGGCCTTGAGTTCGGTGTACTTGTCGAACGCATGCAGCGACTTGTCACGGCCGTTGCCCGACTGCTTGAAGCCGCCGAACGGCGCGGTCATGTCACCACCGTCGTACTGGTTGACCCAGACACTGCCGGCCCGCAGCGCCTTGGCTGCCCGGTGGGCCTTGGACAGGTCGCGGGTCCAGACCGCCGCCGCCAGCCCGTAGATGGTGTCGTTGGCAATCGCAATGGCTTCATCGAAGTCCTTGAAGCTGAGCACCGACAGCACCGGGCCAAAGATTTCCTCGCGGGCGATACGCATGTCATTGCGCACCCCGTCGAACAGGGTCGGCTCGACATAGAATCCGCCGGTTTCCTCCAGCACCCGCTGACCGCCACTGACCAGCCGTGCACCATCCTCATGCCCGGCCTCGATATAACGCAGCACGGTGTCAATCTGGCTGGTGTCGACCAGCGCGCCGACCGTGGTGTTCGGGTCCAGCGGGTTGCCCGGCTGCCAGTGGGCCTTGAGCGCCGCGGCGACCTTCTCGACAAAGGCGTCCTTGATTGAGGCTTCGACCAGCAGCCGCGAGCCGGCAGTGCAGACCTCGCCCTGGTTGAAGGCGATGGCACCGGCAGCGGCCTGGGCCGCGGCGTCCAGATCCGGGGCATCGGCGAAGACGATGTTCGGGCTCTTGCCACCCGCTTCCAGCCAGACCCGCTTCATGTTCGACTCGCCGGCATAGATCATCAGTTGCTTGGCCACCCGGGTTGAGCCGGTGAACACCAGAGTATCGACATCCATATGCAGGGCCAGAGCCTTGCCGACGGTATGACCGAAACCCGGCAGCACATTCAGCACCCCGGCCGGCAGGCCGGCCTCAAGGGCGATCTGGGCCAGGCGGATGGCAGTCAGCGGCGATTTCTCCGAGGGTTTGAGCACCACCGAGTTGCCGGTAGCCAGGGCCGGGCCGAGTTTCCAGCAGGCCATCAGCAGCGGGAAGTTCCACGGCACGATGGCGGCGACCACGCCGACCGGCTCGCGGGTGACCAGCCCGAGTTCATCGTGGGCGGTGGCCGCCACTTCGTCGTAGATCTTGTCGATCGCCTCGCCACTCCAGCGGATCGCCCGCGCCGCACCGGGGATGTCCACTGCCAGGGCGTCGCTGATCGGCTTGCCCATGTCCAGGGTTTCCAGCAGGGCCAGCTCTTCACCATGCTGTTCGATCAGCTCGGCAAAGCGGATCAGCACCTGCTTGCGCTGGGTCGGCGCCAGGCGTGACCAGACCCCGGAATCAAAGGTGGCGCGGGCATTGGCCACCGCCAGATCGGCATCGCTCTGACCACAGCTGGCGATCTGCGCCAGCACCCGGCCGTCGATCGGGCTGAGGCAGTCGAAGGTTTCGCCACCGACGGCGTTCTGATACTGACCATTGATAAAGGCCTGACCTTGAATCTGCCAGGCACGGGCCCGTTGTTCCCAGGTTTCACGAGTAATGCCGGTCATGCAGTTAACCTCTGAGGAGTGGTTAAGGCGTTAGAAACGCTCAAGAAAGTCCGCCAGCAGGCGCCGGCAGTTGTCCTTATTGTCCGCCGCACGTAGACCAATTTCGGCCCGCATGCGCTCGGGCAGATCACCGGCGGTGGCGAGAAACTGCTGGCCTTGCGGACTACTTCGCCAGTAATTGGTCCAGGTATCGAACATCGACACAGTGATTTCCGGGTGGAACTGCACACCCAGCGCCCGTCCCTGGCGGAACGCCTGCGGGGCCAGATCAGTTTCAGCCAGCAAGCTGGCGGTCGCCGGCAGCCGGAAGGTATCGAAGTGAAAATTCAGCCATGGTCCAGGATGTTGCCACTCGTCGCGGACCAGACACTGCAAAGGAGTCCAGCCGATCTCAGCTTGGCGATTGCGCACAGCTTGCCCGCCCAGAGCCCGGGCCAGGATCTGACTACCAAAACAAATCCCTAGGGTAGGCACTCCGTATCCCTGGACCCGTTTCAACCAGGCCAGCTCTGCAGCAAGCCAAGGCAAACTCTGATCGTAAGCCGACTCAGGACTGCCCAGCACCAGCAGCAGATCGAGGGTTTCCGGGGCCGGCAATGGATCAGTGACCTGGAGCAGTTCCAGATCAATTCCCTGCTCAGCCAACAGCTCGGGAAGCGTCCCGGCAACGTCACCGGGGGCGTGGAGAATGGCTACAGCACGAGAAGTTTTCATGGAACGGCTCCGGCATCGAATAAAACTTATGAAACCATATCTTATATTTCAAACCATGCCAATAGCGATGCGCATTTCTTAACAGACTCCAGCCGGTCGCTGCCTCTATCTTGGTAAAAAGCCGCAAAAATCCATGTAAAAAGCAAAACAGCTATTGAAAGATATAAAACCATATTTTAAATTGAAATCACTTTCTGGTGCCTGAACCAGCCTCGGCACCACCCCTAAACCTACGGTCAGCCATACCAAACAACCAGGCTGAACCCGTTAACGGAGGTGTTGAATGTCTACCGCTATCCCGTCGTCAACCGATGATGCACCCTATCTGGATGTGGCCAACCCGGCATTCTCTATGCGTTCGCCTGAGGTGCTGGCCGCTCGGGAAAAGAGCTGGTACGCCCGCACACCCTACGGCATTGCAGTACTGCGCTATGACGAGGTTAACAAGCTGCTACGCGACCAACGTCTGCGCCAGGGCAGTTATGCTTGGCCTGCTCACAATAACGCCACCGGCAGCTTTTCCGACTGGTGGATGCGCATGCTGTTGAGCAAGGAAGGTGCCGATCATTCGCGCCTGCGGCGTCTGGCCAACCCGGCCTTTTCTCCAAAACTGGTCAAGGCCCTGACCCCAGCATTTCAGGAAATCGCCAACGAGCTGATCGGCGATTTCATAGCCGACGGTCAATGTGAGTTCGTTTCACAGTTCTCAGAGCCCTACGCCACCCAGGTCATCTGCACCCTGCTCGGACTACCACGTAGTGAATGGAAGGCTCTGGCCAAGCTTGCCTCGGATATGGGCCTGGCGCTGGGAGTGACCTTCAAGCGTGACGAAGCCATTATCAACGCCGCCACTGACCGCCTGTTTGGTTATGCCGAACAGGCGGTAGCCAACCTCAAGCGCCAAGGCCTGGGCGAGGACTTTCTCAGCAGCCTGGTACGTGCCAATGAGGAAGACAAAAATGCGCTCAGCGATCAGGAGCTGTACGACATGATCGTGTTGGCTATCTTCGGCGGCATCGATACCACCCGCAACCAGATTGCACTGGCCATGGATACCTTCATCCAGCACCCCGAACAATGGCGTTTGCTAGGCGATGATCCCGAACTGGCCCGGGCGGCGGTCGAAGAAGTCATGCGGATACGCCCGACCGTAACCTGGGTAACCCGAGAGGCTCTGGAGGATTTCAGTTATCAGGGCCTGGAAATCAAACAGGGTACCACCGTGCATCTGTTCAGCCAGGCCGCAGGCACCGACCCACGAGCATTCAATAATCCCGAGTTCGACATCACTGCCAAGCGTTGCCCGCACTTCGGTTTTGGTGCCGGCGCTCACCATTGCATCGGCCACTTCATCGCCCGCGGCGACATGACCGTGGCCCTGGCGCTGCTGGCGCAACGGATGAAGAATCCTCGCTACAAGGGAACCCCCGAATGGTTGCCGGACAGCGGCAACACCGGCCCAATCAGCCTGCCGATTCAGTTTGATCCGGTATCGCAGCCATGAACTCGCCCAGCATTGCCATTGTGGGCAGTGGCCCCTCTGGCTGCTATCTGGCTCAGGCGCTGCGCAAGCACTGGCCAGCCAGCCAGGTATGTCTGCTCGACCGCCTGCCCGTCCCCTACGGTCTGGTACGCTATGGGGTGGCGCCTGACCACCCCGGCACTAAAGCAGTAACTCGCCAGTTCGACCGGCTGTTCGAGCGTGAAGGAGTTCACTTTATTGGCAACCTCGAGGTTGGCCAGCATCTGCCGCTCGCCTCACTGCGCGCCGCCTTCGATATCGTAGTCTTGGCAACGGGCCTGTATGCCGACCGCCAGTTGGGGATTCCCGGTGAGCAACTGCCCGGTGTCTACGGTGCCGGACGCCTGACCCGACGCTTCAACGACCACCCGGATGAAGTCGGCTTCCAACCCGAACTGGGCCAGCGCTGCCTGATCATCGGTAACGGCAATGTCGCCATCGACGTCCTGCGTCTGCTCAGCAAAACGGCAGAGGAATTCGGCGGCTCTGAGGTTTCTGCCCGCACGCTGGCCCACTTTCAGCGCCAACCGCTGGCGCGGATCGATATCGTTGGCCGCTCCGCGCCTGATCAGGCCAAGTTCGATCCGGTCATGCTGCGTGAACTCGCTCAGTTACAGCAGGTACGTTTTGAAATTCAGGCCAAGGATCTGCACTGCGACAGTGACGACAGGCTGGCCCAGGCCAAGATCGAAGCCTTGCGTTTGCTGGCTGAGCACACCCCCAGCCAGCCACCGCGCCGCACAATCGCCTTTCACTTCGGCTGGAGTCCTGAGCAGATCGACGGTGAGCGACGGGTTCAAGGTATGCGCTTTCGGGCCAGCGCCAGCCGTGACGAGACCCTGCAGCTAGCCGCCGACAGCATCATCACTGCAATCGGATTTGCCGAACATGATGGTCAAGCCTTGAGTCAACACCACCTGGCTGGCCAGCATGCTAATCCAGCTCACGGCCGGCTTGAACCTGGACTGTATTGCGCCGGCTGGTTCAAGCGTGGGCCACACGGCACCATTCCGGACAATCGGCTCGACTCCCGGCGAGTTGCCGACACCATCATCAGTGACGCTGAACAACTACCACTGGGCAAACCCGGGCTTGATGCCCTACCCAGAGGACTGTTGCAGCACTGTACCGATTACGCTGGTTGGAAACGCCTGGATGCCGAGGAGACCTCCCAGGCTCCGGCCAACCGCCTGCGTCAAAAAATCAGCGACCTGGCACTCATGCTGGAGATTGCCCGCCCCACAATGACTGGAGAACAGCAGCCATGAAGATACTGGTGATTTACGGAACCGAAACCGGCAACGCAGAAATGGTCGCCGATGATCTGGTCGATGCCCTGAGCCAGGACTTTGAATCCAGCGGCCATGACATGGCGCACTTTGATCCGGCTACAATAGCCACCGATGACGTGCTAATCGTGGTCTGCTCAACCTACGGCGATGGCGAATTGCCCAATTCTGCCCAACCCTTTTTCCAGCATCTGGACAGCCAGGCTCCGGACTTGACTGGAGTGCGTTTTGCTACGTTCGGGCTGGGCGACAGTTTCTATGAAACCTTCAATCGGGGAAGTCAGATCATTGCCGACAAGCTGGCCACATTGGGTGCCTGCGAATTCGGTCAACGAGGTGTGCATGATGCCTCCAGCGGTGAGTTGCCCGGCGAGATAGCCCTGAGCTGGCTCAAGCAGACGCTGGCGGAACTCTGACCACGTAAAGCCGCGTCCGTCTTTTTCTACCAGAGGCTTGAGCTACTATGAGTCACACCGAAAATCGCCCCTTGCAGCTATGCATTATCGAAAACGGCTTGGTACCGGAGGAATTGCAAACCCGCTTTGCTTCCTACCCAACCATGATCGAGCAGTGGTTGTCCCCGGCCCTGCCCGAGGCCCGTTTCAGCCAGGTATCGGTAGTGCGTGGAGAGCCGCTGCCAGCTCCCGAGGCCTTCGATGGCTATCTGCTGACCGGTTCCAAACACAGTGTTTACGAGCAAGCTAACTGGATGCAGCGACTGATCACCTTCCTGCAACAGCTGAAAACCCTACGTAAACCAGTGTTCGGTATCTGCTTTGGTCACCAGATAATGGCCGACGCCTTCGGCGGTCGCACCCGCAAGGCCGAACAGGGCTGGGGGGTCGGAGCTCAAGCATACCGGGACAATGGGCACGGGCCAGGAGCTGGTGCCAACCTGATCTTCCATCAGGACCAGGTTGTCGAACTGCCTCCCGCTGCCCAGGTGCTGGGCGGCTCAGATCATTGCCCAAACGGCGTATTAGGTTACTGTTTTCCAGCGTTATCGGTGCAATACCATCCCGAATTCAACCCGGACTATGTCAGCGCTCTAGCCGAGCGCTATAGCGGCAATCTGATCAGTGCCGAGGTTGCCGATCATGCTTTGACGTCTTTGCAACAACTGTGCATCGACAACCAGCGCGTTGCTCGCTGGGCCGCGCAGTTCTTCCGCCAGCATGCACCTCAACCCTAGATTAAACCTATTAGACAGAATCTTTAAATAGCTCAAATTATTCTCCTTGGCCGGCCTCCCGCTTCATCGGGGCCGGCTTTTTTATCTCTGCTGCGCACCCACCTCTTTTAGATCCCATATAAATCAATCCATTCTGCGGACATCCAGAAGAAAATCGACAAAACCCGAAATTTATATTGAAAACTATAAAACCATATTTTAAATTTAAACTGTTCCTGCCGCACATCACTGCTCACAGCCGCGCAGGACCCACAACATGATTCGCCGCATTCGCCTTGCCCATGCCGGCGTCAAAGGAGAGTTCACATGACAGCGTTAGATCTGCATCGAGAACACAACACCAGCTCGGGAGTTGCCGAAGACCTGGCCGCGCGTATTCGTGATGCTGGTGTCGAGTATCTGTACTATCAGGTGGTCACACTGACCGGCCGGGTCATCGCCAAAGTAGTTCCAGCCAAGCATCTGCTGCGCAATCTGGACAAAGGTGTCCAGTTCCACCGCACCGCGATCTCCGACCTGCAAAGTACCCGTGAAGGGGTCCTGCTCGGCGGCGGCGCCCAGGCGGCCGAATTCACCGCCATGCCCGACGCAGGCAGCTTCAATGTACTGCCCTGGGATCGTTCACTCGGCGCGTTCTTCTGCCGCCTGTACGAACCGGAGCACCGCCCGGAGATCGGCGGCCAGACCCTGGCCACCGACCCGCGGAGCCTGCTGATCGACAGCCATCGGCGCTTTACCCAGGATACCGGACTGACCCTGAAAACCGGGTTGGAGCCGGAAATGTCCTGGCTGGGCAAGGATCTGGAAGTACACGTCCGCCCAGGTGCAAGCCCGGCCTACCATCTGGGCAACCTGGAACTGATGCGACCAATCTTCAAGAAGGTCATGGAATACGCCAGCGCCATGGGGCTGGACATGATCGAAGGTGATTACGAGGATCCCGGGCAACTGGAATTGAACTGGATGTTCGATGACTGCGAACTGACCGCCGACCGAATGATGACCTATCGTCTGATCTGCCGTCAGGTCGCTCGCGAGATGGGCGTTCAGGCCAGCTTCATGCCCAAGCCGACCACTGGCAGCATGGGTAACGGCTGTCACCACAACTTCAGCCTCTGGCGCGGTAACCAGAACGTGCTGGCTGAGTCTGGCCGGCGCGACCTGCACCTGACCGATACCGGCCTGCATGCACTCGGTGGCGTACTCAAGCACGCCCCCGGCTCGATGATGATCATGGCCTCGACGGTCAACTCCTACAAACGCTACTGGGATGCCGGGCTGTTCGCCCCCAATTGCGTCAACTGGGGTATGGACAACAAGACCTGCACCGTTCGGCTGTCGGCCAACGGCCGACTGGAATACAAGATCCCCGACGCCAGTGTAAACCCCTATCTGTCGCATGCCCTGTTGCTGGCCGCCATGCGCGATGGCCTGGAAAACCGAATCGAGCCCGGCGCTCCAGACAACAGCAACAGCATCCCCAGCGCCCCTGACCCTGCACGGATCCTGCCGAAAACCCTGGGTGACGCAATTCAGGCCTTCGACCAGGACCCAGTGATCCGCACTGCCCTGCCCGCCGATATGGCTCAGCTCTATCGTGACCTCAAGGCTGATGAGTGGGCCCGGTTCTGTTCCTATGTCACCGACTGGGAACGCAAGATGTATGTGGAGTACCTGCCATGAGCCCTCCCTTCCGTGTGATTTGCGCCGACCTGCCCGCTCCGCCGCTGTTCTGGAAGGACGCCGACGGCTACCGGCATGGCTACGAGTCCGATGTCGCCCGCTTGCTGGGCACCAAGCTCGGCCAGGAAACCCGCTTTGTCTACCAGAACTGGGCCGATTTCTATCCGGCCCTGGAAGCCGAGACCGGCGACATTCTGCTCTGCGGTCAGGGAATCTCCGAGTACCGCAAAAGCCTGGCCGATTTCAGCGAGCCCTACGCTGTTTTTGATGAAGCCGTCATGGTGCTGCGCGGCAGCCCGATCAGCAGTCCCACGGATCTGATCGGCAAGCGCGTCGGAGCCATCGCCAACAGCCTCAATATGGCGCTGGCAGAAACCTTCAACGGCTGCATTACGGTGCCGTTCGCCGGTGACTCCGAGGACGTCTTGGGCGATATGGTCAAGGCTCTGCGGGCCGGCAGCATCGATGCCTTCGTCGATGATGACGTCGCGCTAGTGCCACTGGCCGAAGAGGTCGATCTGGCCATTGCATTCACCGTGCCCAGCAACAACGCCTGGGGCATTGCGGTCCGCAAGGGGGCCCCCGAGCGCTTGACGGCGGTCAACCAGGCCCTGGCCGAGGTCAAGCGCAGCGGTGAGCTGCAGGCCCTCTGGCACAAATGGATGCCCAGCCTGAGTTATCCGTTCTGATGCTCATTCCGGCCTGCCGCCCGGCAGGCCTTACTGTCACGCGCCGGGCCTGACCGGCGCGCCCACCCGCGAGGAGAGACCATGAAAAAAACAACAACCTGCCTGTGCTCCGCCTTCATCTTCGGCACCGCTCTCACGGCTAGTGCAGAGTCCTTTGACACCCCACTTGGCAGCATTGATGCCAGCATGAGTGTTACCCTGGCCAGCGACTATATCTGGCGCGGCCAGTCACAGACCGCCGGAGCTGGCGCGATTCAGGGCAGCCTCGACTTTGCCCATGAGTCAGGGCTCTACATCGGGGCCTGGGCCTCGAATGTCGATGCCGACACCTTCGGCGCCAGCATCGAGATCGACTACTACCTGGGTTTCGCCGGCCAGCTCAGCGACAACCTCAGCTATGACCTGGCCTGGGCGACCTATACCTATCCCAAGGCTGGCGGTGCCGCCAGTGTCGATGAGATTCTGGCCAGCTTCAGCTTTCATGGCCTGACCATCGGCAGCAAGTACGCTTATGAGCCCCAGAGCGCTCTGTATACCTATGTCAGCTATGCCTTCGAGCTGCCCTATGATCTAGGCCTTGAGCTGCATATGGGACACACAGACACCAAGGATCCGCTCAATCCGCCGGCCGACAATGGCAAAACCTACCGTGACTGGGCCGTAACCCTGGGCAAAACCCTGCTGGGACTGGAGTGGGCTCTGATGTACTCGGACACCAATCTCAAAGGTTCGACCTGTGCCGCCTGGTACGGCAAGAGCCGCTATTGCAACGGCAATCTGACCTTGTCGGTATCCAAGGGCCTCTAAACCAGCAGTGCCTGTGGTCCGCCGCACCAGGGCGGACCATAAGCGTGCAGCCCTGGTGCGGCAACTCTGATAGACTGCATTCCATCCGAAGACACAGATGGATCTGTCTGAGCCCTTCGGGCAGGATGATCACACAAGGCTGCACGCACCATGAACGGAAAATCCACTCCCAACGCTGGTTCCTTCATGCGCCTTCGTCAGGAAGGTCGAACTGAAGAGGTTGTTCGACGCCTGATGGAAGCCATTGATCTGGGCCTGTATTCCGAAGGCCAGCAACTGCCCAGCGAAAGCGAGCTGGCCATGCAGTTCGGCGTCGCCACAGTCACCCTGCGCGAGGCCTTAGCCTATCTGCGGCAACGCGGTGTGATAGAAACCCGACGCGGCCGCAACGGCGGCAGCTTCGTCTGTAATTCGGTAGAAATTCCCGCCGACATACTGCTCGACCAACTCAACGAACTCAGCACCATCGAACTGCGCGACCTCGGTGATGAACACGTTGCCATCGCCGGTACCGCCGCACGCCTGGCAGCCAAACGCGGCACCGAAGAGCACCACCAACACCTGGCTCACTACATCGCGGCCTTGGGCGAAGCCCAAAGCCGGCGCGAGCGGCGCCGGGCCGATGCTCGCTTTCATATTGAGGTGGCTGCAGCCTCGCAATCGGTGCGCCTGACCCATGCGGAAATTCGCCTACAGGCGGAAGTCGGTGAGCTTCTGTGGCTGCCATCAGCTTCAACACCAAACCCCGAAACAGTGCAACAGGAACATCAGGCCATTCTGGATGCCATCATCAGCGGCGATTCAACGCTGGCTGGAGCCTTGGCTGAAGCACACGTCAACCGGGGCATCAAGCGCCTGATCAGCCTCAAACTGGAGCTTTTATCCTCTGAGACTGAATGATTGGCATAACCCTTGCCTGCTATTTTTTGACCAACATCAAAAATCTCCCGCCTGATCCCGTTATTTCCTCGGGAAACCTCACTAGGTCAGGCACAGCGAGGGTTAAGGCCATGGCCGAAGACGCACTCAACCGCGAACTGCAGGACTGCATCTCACGGATCGACGTTTCCATCAGTAACATCTTCGCCCAGATCGACATCCTGGCCCGAGAAGTCTGTGCCATCTGGCAGCAGCAAGGCTCACCCGGCAAGGCACCTGCAGCACGCGACCTGAAGTCCCTGCGACCACTGATCGATAGCCATCTGGCAGCCCCCAGAAGTTGCCTGCAAGGTACAGGAGTGGTGCTTGAACCTAACGTGCTACAGGATCGGGAGATGTACTGCGAGTGGCGACACCTGACCACCAACGGTCGCATCGCCCCACTGGATCTGAACTTCAACCGCAGCAGTGACAGCTACTACAATTACCGCGACATGCCCTGGTTCACCCGCCCGCGCAGTACTGGCCAGCGGGTTGTCATCGGCCCCTATATCGACCTCTACGGGCAGGACACCTATATTCTTACCTTCGCCCAGCCGCTGAATGTCGACGGGCGCTTCATCGGCATTGCCGGGGCCGATATCGCCCTCGGTCGCTTCGAGCGCATTCTGGTCTCTGGGCTGCTGAAAATGAGCCATGAAGCCTTCATTGTCACCGATGAAGGCCGGGTAGTAGCAGCCAACACTGCAAACTGGACTGCCGGCGAGCTGGCCCGGCATGCCATGTCGCGTAGCGAAAATCACTGCACGGTCGTTGACCTGGGTGAGCAGGCTTCACACTGGGCACTGGTCCAGCGTCCCTGTATCCGTCAGTTAGCGGGCGCCGCCTGAGTTCCTCACCGGCCAATCAACGGTAGCTTAGTGCTACCGTTGTTACCATAAAGTATTACATCAGCTTATTAAGGTTACACTCTGTAACAACCGCTTCTGCCGCCTCTGACCCCATCGTGGGGCAAATCCATACCATCACGCACAAACCCGGGGCAGTATCTCCCCACGCCAGAGGGCTTAGAAGCGCATTAGAGTCACAAAAACAAATACATTTAAACTCATATGAAATATGGCACGAGCCGTGCTTGTAATAAAGCAGACCCACGCGGACCGCCTCAGGCCGGCACGGGTTCACACCACCGATAGGCCAGACCACAGAAGACAAAACCGCCTATGGAGCGCGCCAACAGGCGCAGGAAAACCGGTACCGCCGCTCGGATCGAGTACTGGTTATGCCTGCCCAGCGCCCTTCAGGACCATTGCTTGAGAGGACTTCCCATGAAAAATCTGCGTCACTTTATGCCAGAAAGCTGGAGCCTGGTGTTTTCCGCCTTCGCCGCCGCTTACGGGGTCGGCCTGCTGGCCTTGCTAGCCTTGCCGTTTCTGATCAGCGCCGTGATGAGCGACCTGGGTCTGGATGAAGCCCAGGCAGGCTTTCTATTGTCGGCCGAATTCATCTTCACCATGCTCGCCTCACTATTCATAGCCCCAATCATGGGTCGAGCACCACGCAAGACCATTGCCCTGATTGGCGCCAGCATTGCTATTACCGCCAATCTGATCTCGGCAAGCATCACCGATGCCTATCTGCTCACCGCTTTGCGTTGCGTTGCCGGTATTGGCGCCGGCTTGGCACTAGCCTGCGGCAACGCTTGCGTCTCCAGCGCCCGCGACCCGGACAACGTTGCAGGCTACATGAACGTTCTGTTCGTTGCTTTGATGATCGTAGTAATGCTGGCCTTTGCCAGCGCTATGGCCAGCAGCGGTCTGGCTGGACTGTACTACGCAATGGCCATAACCCAGGGAGTGATGGCTGTGCTGATCCTGAAGATGCCGCAACGGGCCAGTGTCGAGCATCACACTCATCACCATCACGCCCCCAACAGCAAGCTGCTGTCCACCGTAGCAATCTGCATGATGGCCGCCATGTTTTTGTTCTCAACCCGTGACACCATGGGCTGGGCGTTCGTCGAGCAGGTCGGTGTACGGGTCGGCTACGACGGTGAAACCCTAGGCATGCTGTTCTCGCTGCAGGCCTTTGTCGGCCTGATCGGGCCGCTGCTGGCGGCAATCATCGGCAAGCGCTTCGGCATGAGTACCCCGGTGATCATCGGTATCCTGCTGTGTGGCGCATCGAGTCTCGGGTATGTTTTGGGTGAAGCCTCGAAAACCATGTACACCATCGCGGTGATGATGATTGCAGCCACCTATTTCTACACCCTGGCCTACCTGACTGCACTGGCCGCCTCGCTCGATCGAGAAGGCCGGGTGGTCGCCGCCTGCGGCAGCTTCCTAACCCTGGGTATCGCGGTAGGCCCGGCTATCTCCGGCATGCTGATCTCGATTGGAGGCTATACCCTGACCGGTTGGGCTATTGCTGTTACGGTCATCCTTACTCTGCTGGCTGTCTCGGTGCCACTGGCCCGTGCCAAGGAGCGCCACAGCGCGGCTCTGGCCGCTGCAGCAGGCTGAGCCAACAAAGAGCTCGGTGTCTTCCCCGGCACCGAGCTACCGGCTAATAGCGCCGGGCCTGTCCCCACAACACCAAACCAATCCCGCCCAGAGTCATGGCCGATACCAGCAGCAAACGCAAGCTGAGGCTTTCCGCCAGCAGCAGACTGCCAAGCAATGCGGCGATGACCGGTACGCTGAGCTGCACACTGGCACCCTGGATGGCACTCAGGCCCTTGAGCGCGGCATACCACAGCGCATAACCCAGCCCCGAGGTCAGCGCCCCTGACAACAGCGCGTACAACAGCCCCAGCCCATCGACCTGCCAACTCCCGGCAAAGGCCAACAGCATCAACACCCCTAACGGAGTGGCGCGGAGAAAGTTACCGGCGGTGCTCGCCAGCGGATCGCCAGCGCGCCGACCAATCAATGAGTAGCAAGCCCAGGCCAGCCCGGCCAGTACCATCAGCAGGGTGCCCGACAACGCTGGCGCACTGCTGCCGGGCAACAGCCACAGCCCTAGTCCCAGCGCCGCCAACGTCAATCCCGCAGCCTGCAATCGGGTCAGCCGCTCGCCCTTGAGCAGCCCCCAGCCACTCATGCCAAGCTGTACCGAACCGAACAGAATCAGCGCACCGACCCCGGCATCCAGATGCAGATAGGCCAACGAGAACGCCCCAGCATAGACGAACAAGGCCAAGGCCCCAGACCAGTTGCCCTGGAGCGCCATCCGGCCGCTGCCAAAACGCAGCAACAGCAGCAAAATCACGGCCCCGGAAGCCAGTCGCAGGGCGGTAAAACTGGCGGGGTCGATGGCCGTATCACGTAGTGCCAGGCGGCACAGCAGCGAGTTGCCGGCAAACGCCAGCATGGCCAGGGCGGTCAACAGCAGGGTGCGATAGGACAAGACAGGCATTGGCTACTCCGGCCAGCAAAGCCCCGACCCTAACCAGTCGGTCAGCAGCGCTCAATCCCTCTTTAGGCTAAGACCAGATGCCCGCCTCAGTCATGAGTTGCTCCAACGCCTGACAGCGCTCTGCATCGGACATAACTTCCACCCGTAGCGCCTGCTCGCCACTGGCAAAGCCGCACAACATAGGGGCACCAGCTACATCACTGACATCCACCAGCGAGTCAAACACTGGCGGCTCTTCGGCAGCCAGCATGAACCCCCGTCCTGCCGGCCAGGCTTGACGTTCGCAATGAAAGAAGGTCTTACTGACACAGCCCGAACCGATCCGCCTCAGCGCCTGGCGTACCGGGGCCGGCAACTCCGGCTGAATGCGCAGGCGCTGGTCCCGCACCGGGCCCACTGCCGTGGCGACAATCACCGCATCGGCCGACCAAACCTCACCCTGCTCGCAATGGACCAGCCATTGCCGCTGAGCCGACTCCAACTGCAGTGCCCGCTGGCCGAAGCGAATATCCAGCCCTGCGGCCAGCTCGCTGACAAACTCGGACAGCCCACCGGTAATCAGTTGGTTGCTCCCCGCCAAATGGAAATCCTCGGCCCGGTGCCGGGTACTCAGATCAGCCAAGGGGGCCGAAACCAGGCTGGCATATTCCAGACGCAACCAACTGTTCAACACCAGCCGCTCGACCCGATCACAATCGGCCAGATCAATGGCCGTCAGACTGTCTCGCAAACAGGTATCAGCCGCTGACGGCTGTTGATCCAGTTGCTGCTCAATGCCAGCCAACCGTGCCTGCAAGCGCTCGTACAGGAGAGGCTCCAGCCGGCCCTGGCCCAGGATATAGGTATTGGCATAATCCCAGGATCCAGAAGCGATATAGCTCACCCGCTCTGCCAGGGGGTGACCCTGCTCGCCATGCAACCAGGCGCCGCCCAACGGCAGCGGCATGCCCAGACGGCTATCACAGCGGGCCCGCCCTCCGGCGTGCGGGCCAGCCTCCAGCAGGCGAACCGCCACACCAGCCCGGTGCAAGCTGCGCGCCGCCGCCAGCCCAGCCAGACCGGCACCGATAACCAGCACCGAAGCAGGCCCGGCCAGACCACTGGCAAGCACCTGCCGGGCCGCCCGCTCGCCACTGAAGAAAGCGCCATGCAAGGTGCCCGGCCCGGCCGCCCATGTGTATTCACCGGCCAGCCAGAGCCGCGGCGCGATCTCGCCAGCCAGCCGCTCCCGATCAGCCGGCGTGCCGCCGGGACGCAGGTACGAATACACCCCGGCAAAATCCGGGTTACGGTTCCAATCGGTACTCAGCACCCCGAGAATCCGTGGTCGAGGGAACCTGGGCTCAGAATAATTCACGTTGCATCAACCAGTTATCGCCCCGCCAGGCCTGAAATTGCTCCATAACCTGCCAGCCGCGCCGGACGTAATAGTCGCGCCGGTCATGGGTGTGCAGGTAAATCCGTTGATAGCCCTGGCGGCGTGCCTCGGCCATGATCGCCTCGATCAGCCGTTCGGCCAGGCCCTGACCTCGAACCTGAGGCTGCACATAGACGCATGCCAACCAGGGCCCCAGCTCTGGCCGCTCGGGCAGATCATCCCGCGCCAAGGCCGCGCCACCCAGCAACCGCTCGCCCTCAAGCGCCACCAGTGCTGGCCAGTCACCGTTGAGCTGGCCGGCGGCGAACTCCTGCTGCCAGTCCGTCAGGCTCTGGCTGGCAAACTCATAATCAAACTGTGCATGCAGCCAGGCGGCCAGCGTCGGGCAGTGCTGCATATGCTCGCGCAACCAGTGCAGTTCAATCATCGACACCCCCAATCAGTTCCAGCAACTGCGGCAGCCAGTGCCCCGCCGGTCCCTGCAGTGACCGCTCGCGCTCGGCCCGCGGCGCGATTGAGTCAGGGTTAACGTGCACCAGCCAGGCACCGGAGGCCAGGGCGTGCTGGGGAATATGAGCTGCCGGATAGACCTGCCCGGAAGTGCCGACCGCCAGCAGCAGGTCGCATTTGCCAGCAGCATCCAGCGCCTGCTCGAAGGCGCCGTCCGGCAGCATCTCGCCAAACCACACCACCCCGGGACGAATCCAGCCCCCACAGAACCCGCACTGTGGCGGACTGATCCGCTGCCCTTCCACCACCTCGGCCAGCACGTCATTCGACAACGGATGAGGCCGGGCACAGTCGAAGCAGCGGGTAGCACTGAGGCTGCCATGCAGATGAATAACATCGCGGCTGCCGGCCCGTTCATGCAGATCATCGACATTCTGGGTCACCACAGTCAACTGCTCGACCCGCGTCGCCAGTGCTGCAATCGCCCGATGGGCCGGGTTGGGCTGGGCCTCGGCGACCTGTCGCAGGCGCCACTGGTACCAGCCCCAGACCAGATCCGGCTCAGCGGCAAAGGCCTCGGCCGTAGCCATGCTGGCTGGATCGTAACGCGCCCACAGTCCGCTCAGCGCATCTCGAAAGGTTGCGATCCCACTTTCAGCCGAAACCCCTGCTCCAGTGAACACCACCGCTCGACGCACCCGACGCATGGCCGCCAGCCAATCCGGGTCCATTGCCTGCCCCATCATCCGTTCACCTCGCTGCTGGCCGGTTTAAGCCGACGACCAATAACCATTACACTGTACGAGCATACCGCAGAGCCGCCGGGAGAACCCATGCAGGTTGAACTGATCGAGATCCGCGACCACATCAGCCGTTTCCCTCCGTTCGATGAACTGCCATCCGACACCCTTGACGAAATCGCGCGTCAGGTCGAGATCGGCTACTTCAAGGCTGATAGCGATATTCTGGTCTACGACCAGAGCATTCACGACCTGTACTTCATCCGCAGCGGCGCCGTCGAAGTGCACCGACGTAACGGTGAACTCTACAACCGCCTGGGTGAGGGTGACTTCTTCGGCCACTTCGGCCTGCTGCGTGGCCACCGGGTCCGTTACCCGGTACGCGCGATCGAGGATACCCTGATTTATTTCATCCCCGACCGGCTGTTCCGTGAACTGTGCGAGCAGTTCGACAATTTCTCCGACTTTGTCGAACTGGAGGGCGAGTCACGGCTTAAGTCGGCGGTGGCGCTGCAGGGCAAGGCCAGCGAACTGATGAAGGTCAAGGTTCGCAAGCTGATCAACCGGCTACCGGTTACCCTGTCGCGCAATGCCAGCATCCGCCAGGCCGCGCAACTTATGAGCGAACAATCCGTTTCTTCACTGGTAGTGATCGACCCGGATGCCGGCTGGCCCGATCCAGAGCGGGTGCCAGTGGCTGATCAGCAGCATCAGGTGATGGTCGGCATTCTCACCGACCGCGACTTTCGTACCCGGGTAGTTGCCCAAGCCCTGCCACCTGAAACCCCGCTGAGTGCGGTCATGTCACCCAACCCGATCACCGTACAAGCCGACGATTCAGTGTTCGAGGCCATGCTGTGCATGCTGCGCAACAACATCCACCACCTGCCGATCCTGCATCGGCGTCGGCCGATCGGAGTGATCAATCTATCAGACATCATCCGCTACGAATCGCAGAGTAGCCTGTATCTGGTCAGCAACATCTTCAACAAGCAATCAGTCGACGAACTGCAAAACCTATTGCCGGATGTGCGCGCCACCTTCGTGCGAATGGTCGGTGACGAGGCCAACGCCCACATGATCGGCTGCGCGATGTCGAGCATCGGCCGCGGCTTCATTCAGCGCCTGGTTGAGTTGGCCGAGGACCAGCTTGGCCCGCCGCCAGTGCCTTACTGCTTCCTCGCTCTCGGCTCGATGGCCCGCGACGAGCAACTGATAGTCACCGACCAGGACAACGCCCTGATCCTTGACGACAGTTTCGACCCGGTCGAACATGACGCCTACTTTTTCAAGCTCGCCAGTTTCGTCAGCGATGGTCTGGCCGCCTGCGGTTACAGCTACTGCAAGGGCGGCATCATGGCCACCAACCCCAAATGGCGCCAACCGCTGGCAGTGTGGAAACAGTATTTCAGCGACTGGATCGAGCGGCCGAACCCGCAGACCCTGCTCAACAGCAACATCTTCTTTGACTTGGACAGCGTCTGGGGCGAGGCAGAACTGGCCGAACAGCTCAAGGACCTGATCGCGGAAAAGGCCAGTCGCAACGAACCGTTCATTGCCCTGATGGCACGCAATGCCCTGAACCGGACCCCACCGTTGGGTCTGTTCCGAACCTTCGTGATGGAAAAGGATGGCGAACAAAACAACATCATCAACCTCAAGCGTCGCGGCACCGCCCCCTTGACCGACCTGATCCGGGTCCATGCACTGGCCTGCGGCTCCAAGGCGCAGAACTCGTTCGAGCGTTTAGACGCCATCGCCGCCACCAAACTGATGCCGCCCGAGGCCCTCGATAAACTGCGCTATGCCCTGGAGTTTCTGTCGATCGTGCGCATCCGCCATCAGGCCATGGATATCGAAGCCGGGCGCGAGCCAGACAACAACATCGAACCGGAGAAAGTCTCCACCGCCGAACGTCACAGCCTCAAGGAAGCCTTCCAGGTGCTGAGCAACGCCCAGAAATTCCTTCGCTTCCGCTACCCGGCTCTGCAGGCGACCCGACCGTTATGAGCGCCCAGCCAGAGCAACTGCTCGATTGGCCCAGGCGCCTGGCCAACCTGGCCGCCAGCAGCCGCGATCCACGCCTGGCCTCCTTCTATCGAGCCGGCTGCCCGGCCGCCGACTGCCCACTGGAGCAGCTACCGATGGTCGCCCTGGACATCGAAACCACTGGCCTGGACCCCAAGCGCCACGCCATTGTCAGCCTGGGCCTGGTGCCCTTCGACCTGCAGCGCATCCGTTGCAGTCAGAGCTGGTATCAGGTGGTGCGCCCCAGCACTTCGCTACATCCCGAATCGATTGCCTTCCATCGCATCACCCACTCGGAAATCGAGCAGGCACCGCCACTAAAGGCGGTACTGAGCGAGTTACTGGAACGCCTGGCTGGCAAGCTGGTAGTAGTGCACTACCGCCCTATAGAGCGCGGTTTTCTCGATCAAGCCCTGCGCCGCGAACTGGGCGAAGGCTGGCAGTTTCCGCTGATTGACACTATGGCTATCGAGGCTGAACTGCACCCGCAGCGCCAACCCGGCTGGCTGCTGCGCCTGCTGGGCAAGCAGCCGATCTCGATCCGCCTGGCAGACAGCCGCAGCCGTTATGCCCTGCCGCTATATCAGTCCCACCATGCCCTGACCGACGCTATCGCTACCGCCGAACTGTTTCAGGCGCAGATAGCCACCCATTTCGACCCGCAGCTGCCCGTCAGCCGGCTTTGGTGCTAACCCACGCCCTGTCCAGCAGGGCGTGGGGATCCTTCAGCGCCTTGGCTCACTCAATAGTCCCTTGATAATGGCAATACAGCCAACCAGCAGCACCAGAGTAAACGGCAAACCAGTAGATACCGCCATCGCCTGCAATGCCACCAGGCCGCCGCCCAGCAGCAGGGCAATGGCCAGCACCCCCTCGATCACAACCCAGAATACCCGTTGCGGCACCGGCGCATTGACCTTGCCACCAGCCGTGATGGTGTCGATCACCAATGAGCCGGAATCAGACGAAGTGATGAAGAATACGATGACCAGCACGATACCGATAAACGAGGTCAATTCGGTCAGCGGCAGTTGACTAAGCATGGCGAACAACTGCAACTCCAGCGCTGCCTCCTGCACACCAGTGAAGCCATCGCCCAGCAACTGACTGATCGCCGTGCCGCCAAAGGCGGTCATCCACAGTACCGACACCAGCGACGGCACAAGCAGTACGGCAATCAGAAACTCACGCACGGTCCGGCCACGGCTGACCCGCGCGATGAACATGCCGACAAACGGTGACCAACTGATCCACCAAGCCCAGTAGAAGGCGGTCCAGCCCTGACTGAAGTTGGCATCTTCGCGTCCAATCGGATTGGACAGCGCCGGCAGGTTGACCAGATAGGCCCCAAGGTTGCTGAAGAACCCGCTCAAAATCGCCAGTGTCGGCCCCACCACAATCACGAACAGCAGCAACAACACCGCCAGTCCCATATTGATTTTCGACAGCCGCTGCACGCCCTTTTCCAGGCCTGCCAATACTGAGAGCAATGCTATCGCTGTGATGCCGATGATCAGCAACACCATGGTCAGATCACCGCTCGGAATACCGAACAGATGACTCAGACCCGCCGCCGCCTGCTGGGCACCCAATCCCAGCGAGGTGACCAGGCCAAACAGAGTGGCAAATACCGCAAGAATATCTACCACATGACCAGGCCAGCCCCAGACCCGCTCACCCAGCACCGGGTAAAAGATCGAGCGCACGCTCAACGGCAAACCCTTGTTGAACGAAAACAACGCCAGCGCCAGCGCCACCACCGCATAAATTGCCCAGGGGTGCAGGCCCCAGTGGAAGATAGTCGCCGCCATACCAAGCCTTAGGGCCTCTTCACTATCGCCGGCCGCAGCGGCCAGTGGTGCCCAGTCGCTACGCAGTCCATCAGCGCCAACCGACACTCCACCGACGGCAGCGGAGTAATGCGACATCGGCTCGGATACGCCATAGAACATCAGGCCAATGCCCATACCGGCAGCAAACAGCATCGAGAACCAGCCCAGATAAGAGTAATCCGGCCGTGCATCCAGCCCGCCCAGACGCACCTTGCCTAGCGGTGAAACAATCAACGCCAGACACAGAATCACGAAAATGTTCGCCGCCCCCAGGAAAAACCAGGCCAGCTTGCTGGTCAGCCAGCCACGCAGGCTGGTAAACAATTCTGCCGCTTCGCTTTGCAAAGCCAGCGTCAAAACCACGAACAGCAGCACCGTCAGGGCCGAGATCAGAAAGACCTTGCCGTGGATATCGAGCGCAATGGTGATCTTGCCGGAGAAGTTGTCCTGACCCACCACATAGTCGGTGTCGATCAGATTGGCATCCCCGCTCGGGGCCGGAATGCCATCGAGACTGGGCGTCTCGTTCACAGCGGCGGTTTCATTCAAGGGTTGGCTTCCCATCTGAATTACTCCATTGAGGTCCGTGGCCACACAGGCACACACAAACAACGCGGCATCGCCTGACGGCGGCGCCCTGAGCGCCCATATGGGCATTGAGGTGCAGACTTCGGGATACCCAGGCCAAAGCCATGGTGTTTTCCTAGCGTCGCATTTTGATAATATTTTTCAATCAACGTGCAATGATAACCCGAAAAACGTAATCAAGGGAAATCAAGGCCTTGTTGATAATCAAGCAGAGCGCCGAAATTCAAAGCCAATCGACGCTGTTGATATCCAGTATAGCCAAATTCATTCACGGCTCTGGCACAAGACATAGCTACGCCGTCCTGCCTTAACAACACAACAGGTTGGTTTGCCGATAAAACAGATAAAGCTATCGCAGATCAGGACGTGCGCAGAATCTCCAGCACGTCGCGCGCGGACATGCCATAGGCTTTCATCAGAGCCTTGAGTTCATCATTAAAGGCCAGTTCCTGCTTCAAACCCGCATCCTGCTTCATGGCTTCAAGCTGGGCCAGTTGCTGGGCCAGCTTGCGCTCTGCCGCACGGAATTCCGAGAGCTTGCTCATGGTTGTAAATCACCCCGACATGGACGTGAAAAGAGAATCAAATAGGGAGAAAGCCCAAGATTCTACACCAACTCGCAGGCATTGGACCTGTTCGTTATTGACGGCTAGCCTATCAGCCATGAGTCGAGCGTTTTTAACCGGACTGGCCCTGCTACTGATCCTGGGCGGCTGCGGCCCCGTCGACCCGGTCAGTCCTCAGCCATCAAGACAAACCGAGAGCGAGCGCAGCGCCAAGCGCTTTATGGTCTCAGCCGCCCACCCGTTGGCGGTCGAGGCCGGACTTGAGGTTCTGCGCCGCGGCGGTCATGCGGTCGATGCCGCGGTGGCGGTCAACATGGTACTCGGCTTTATCGAAGCTCCAGAAACCGGCATCGGCGGCGGCGGCTTTCTGCTGCTGCACGAGCCTGCCAGCGCCACCACCCGGTTCTATGATGGCCGAGAAACCGCACCGCTGACCGCAACCCCGGAACGCTTTCAGCGCCTGGGCATACCATTGCCACTGGCTCTTGCGATACCCAGCCCTGAAGCCGTTGGCGTACCCGGACTAGTCGCCCTGCTGGGCGAGGCACATGCCCGCCATGGCCGGCTACCCTGGGCTGAACTGCTGCAGCCGGCTATCGAGCTGGCCGAGACCGGTGTGCCGATGCCTCCACGCCTGCGCCAGCAGATCAACGACGACTGGTCATTACGGCTGTTTGCCGATACCCGCCACCATTTTCGCGCCCAGGCCCAGAGCGATCCCCCGCATCTGCGCAACCCGGAACTGGCGGCCACACTGCGCCAGTTGGCCAAACACGGACCGCACGCTTTCTATCAGGGGGCCATCGCCGAGCAGATCGTCGAGCGGCTTGAGCACCGGGCCTGGGGGCGCACCGACCTGACCCTGCAGGATCTGGCCAGCTACCAGGTGGTCGAGCGCGCGCCACTCTGCGGTCGTTATCGGCAATGGACCCTGTGTGGTGCACCACCACCCTCCTCCGGCGGCCTGACCGTGCTACAGGCGCTGGGGATACTCGAGCACTTCCCGCTGCCCGACATGCCTGCGGATACGGCCGAAACCCTGCATCTGATCGCCGAAGCCAGCCGCCTGGCCTTCGCCGACCGCAACCACTATGTCGGCGACCCGGCCTTCGTCAGCGTTCCAGTCCAGGCACTGCTGGATGCCGACTACCTGCGCCAGCGCGCCGACCTGATCGATCCACAGCGCGCCCTGGCCGAGGTCAAACCAGGAGCCCCCGGCGTCCAGCCCTGGCTTGAACATGCCCAGGCCCGAGCCGAGCCCGGCGGTTCCGGCACCTCGCATATCAGCATTGTCGACGGCGAGGGCAACTTGCTGGCCCTGACCAGCTCCATCGAGGCACCATTCGGCGCACGCATGCTCAGTCAGGGCTTCGTCCTCAACAACCAGTTGACCGACTTCAGCTTCAACCCCGAACAGGATGGCCAGCCACACCCCAACGCCGTCGGCCCCGGCAAGCGCCCCCGCAGCTCCATGGCCCCATTCATTGTCTTCGACGCCAGCGGCGCACCGCGCCTGGTGATCGGCTCACGCGGTGGCAGCCGGATTATTGGCCATGTACTCAAGACCCTGATCGGCGTGCTGGACTGGGACATGGATATTCAGCAAGCAATTGCCTTACCAGCCATGGTCGAGCGCGGGCGCGGTATCGAGTTGGAGGCCGGCACCGCACTGGAGCAACTGCAACGCCCTCTGGAAGAACTTGGCCATCGGGTGCGGGTCGAAACCATGACCAGTGGCCTGCATGGCATAGAGTGGCTGGACAGTCGCTGGCGTGGAGGCGCCGACCCTCGACTGGACGGTCTGGCCAGCGGCGATTGATACATACTAGGTACGTGCCATGCTCAAGGACAAACAGCAACATTTCCCGGAGGAACACCTCAATGGCCACAGCACCACCAGCATTCCCCTGGCCACCACGTAGCCAGCGACTTGACGGGGCACTGCGGCGGGTCGGTGTAGAGCTTGAGATGAACGGTCTGAGCCTTGATCACTTGACCCATCTGAGCGCCGAATTTCTCGGTTGCGAGATACAGAGCAGCAGCCGCTATGAGCGCATCCTGCACGGTGATCCGGCTGGCGATTGGGTGGTGGAGCTGGACTTCAGCCTGTTGAAAAAGCTCGGCCGCGAGCAACGCCGGGCCAATGATCTGGGCGATGAACTGATGAACTCAGCCGAAGAAGCCCTCAAATGGCTCTCTGAAGCCCTGGTCCCTCTCGAGCTGGTCAGCCCTCCGCTGCCGCTGGATCGCCTGCACAACGTCGACGCTTTGATCGAGCACCTGCGCCGAGCTGGCGCCAAGGGTACTGGTGATCGCCTGACCAACGCCTTTGGCATGCAGTTCAACCCCGAAGTGCCGGACACTGAACCCGCCACCCTGCTCGCCTATCTGCAAGCCTTCCTGTGCCTGCACGACTGGCTGCGTGAGCGGGCCAACATCAACTTTACCCGACGCCTGACCAGTTACGTCGACCCGTTCCCGCTGGACTATGTGCGCCAGGTCATCGCTGCCGACTACCAGCCCGGGCTCACGAGCCTGATCGACGATTACCTGACCGCCAATCCAACCCGTAACCGCGCCCTGGACCTGTTACCGCTGTTCAAGCATCTGGATCCACAACGGGTTCTGGCCCGTGCGGGTGACGAACTGATCAAGCCCCGACCAACCTTTCATTACCGCCTGCCCGACTGCCTTATCGACCAGCCCGGCTGGGGCCTGCACCTGGCCTGGGGCGACTGGCTGGAAGTCGAACGCCTGGCCTGCGACCCGGCGCGCCTGAAGGCCTGCTGCCGGGCTTATGCCCGCCATCTGGATCAGGGCCTGGCGCGCCTGCTCGACAACTGGCCCGAGCAGATCAGCCACCACTGGCTGAGTGATACGCAATGAATCGGCCAATAGTTGTCATTACCGGCCCACGGCGCGGTGCGTTCGGCCCACGCGTATTGGTCGCCGCGGCTATCCGCCTATATGGCGGCCAGCCCGTACAAGTACGTCCCGGAGATGCCTGGGAACAACTCAGCTATCAGGCCGTGGTGATCACTGGCGGCCACGACATCGACCCGGTACTGTATGCCGCCGAGCCCGAAGTCCACCCCAAGTACGACCCCGAACGTGACGCGCTGGAAGCAGCGGTGATCGATGACGCCCTGAATCGCGGTTTGCCGCTGCTGGGGATCTGTCGTGGCGCGCAGTTGCTCAATGCCAGGCTGGGCGGCAACCTGTTCCAGGAGCTGAAATCCCATCGCAAGATGACTTCAAACCGCTGGACCGTGCTGCCGCTGAAAACCCTGCAGGTTCAGGAAGGCTCGGGGCTGGCCGAACACCTGGGCACCCAGCGCTGCCGGATCAACAGCCTGCATAATCAGGCCATTGATCGCGTTGGGGCGGGTCTACAGGTAGTAGGTCGGGATCTGGACGGTATTGTCCAGGCGGTCGAGGACCCGCGCGAGGATTTTCTCATCGGGGTACAATGGCACCCGGAATTTCTGCTGTTCAGTACCCGTCAGCGACGGCTGTTTGCCGAGCTATTGCGTGTCGCACGCACCCGAACAGTCTGCCAACAAGATTAAGGACATCCTATGCAACAGATCAGCCAGGAACGCTTCACCCAGCATCAGGGCAGCCAGTTCGAAGTCCTTGCTGCTCCTGACTACCCGCTTCAGCTCGAGGCGGTGAATAGCTCTACGCCCCCCAGCCCGGAGTTCGAGGCCTTTTCACTGAATTTCAGCGGACCACGGCCACACCTGCCGCAGGCCACCTATGTCCTGCAGCATGCCGAACTGGGTGAGCTGGCCCTTTTCATCACCCCGGTAGCCGAGCGCGGTGGCCGTATCGAGTACGAGTCGGTGTTCGTGCGCCAGCGGGTGGCGTAAGAGTCAACCGCGCGGCTGGCGCTCCAGCATCAGATAGATACCCTTGTCTTCGCACAGTTGAAACCCCAGGCGCTGATATAGACGCAGCGCCGGGTTATGACGCTCGACATGAATACTTGTCACCTGCGCGCGGCTGTCAGCCTCGGCCAGTAGCTGAGCCAGCAACTGCCCACCGATGCCGCGTCCGCGCCAGTCCGGCAACAGACTGATGTCGATGACATGAAGACGCTGCGATGTGCGCTCGACATACAATCGCCCAATCACCGCTTGCTCGAGCAGAAGCAGATCGTGCCGGGCATCGGGATAGTACGTGCGATAGTGACGTTGCTGGGCGGTAAACTGCTGACGCAAAAAAACATCGATCTGCGCCTGCGGCCAGCCAGTCACCGCCAGCTCCTGCTGGCGGGTACTGGCATAGATCTGCGCCAACTGTTCCTCATCGTCCGGCTGTACCGGACGAAGTTGCACGGACAGGCTCATGAGCGTGGCGGGAAAATCCCCTGCAGGGCAATACAGAAGATCATTCCCAAGTATGGCTGCATGTTGTTGTGCGGCAGACTGCCGCCGCTGGGGCCAATCGCCTCGGGAGCCATCATCACATTGGCGCCGCTGGCGTTCATGATCAACTGGCTTTGCGATGCCGAGGCCAGAAACACGTCGCCCGATGGCGTGCCGTTGTTGGCCGGACGAATCGAAGCCTGCCAGGCATGACTATGGCTGGGTATTTCGCTCTCCAGCAAGGTCACCGTCTGGCTCCCGCCCACCTCACCTTGGTCGCGATGAGTAAGTCCCGGCCCCTGACCACATTGCAGCGGCGCAGAACCCTGCAGATCCGGCAGGGCAAAGGTCGATTTGCCGTCACCACCGTACATGGTACCCAGCAGTGAAAACAGTGCCGTATTCTGTGAAATCGGCATCAACTGGCCGTTGCACAGCGCCCAACCCTTGGGGGCGAAGTTAAAACCGAAAATGCGGATCTCGCCTACAAAAGGATCCATAGGTGCTCCTCAGGTCTGGCTCGGGAAAATCCCGAACAGCGAAATAATGAAGTTGACGGCCAGAAACGGCATCATGTTCTCATGCGGCTGACTACCGCCGACACTGCTCACGGTTGACTGCGCCAACGTCTGATAGGGGCCGGACGATCGATAAATGTCTATATCCGCAGCGGTACGCGCCAAAACGTTGCCCTGTGGATTGGTGCCAGTTGCCAGACTGCCCGAGGCCAGCAGACTATGGCTGTGACTCGGCATCTGCGCAGCAGTCAGGGTGACCGTTTCACTGCCCAGCATCTGGCCAAGAACCTTGCCATTGCCCATATGCACGGGTATCCGCCCGCGCAAATCCGGCAGGGCAAAGGTGTTCTGCCTGTCACCGCCATAGGTCGTGCCAATCAGCGTGAACAGGGCGTCATACTCGCTGATCGGCAATAGCGAGCCATCGCACAGGTGCCAACCGGCCGGGGCGAAGTTGCCGCCAAACATGCGGATCTCGCCAATATAGGGTGTGCTCATCGACTGCTCCTCAATTCTGGCTCGGGAAAATGCCCTGCAGGGCAATGCAGAAGTTCAGTACCAGCGACGGCTGCATGTTGTTGTGTGGCTGGCTACCCCCCTGGGTCATCAGGCTATCGGAACTGAGACTGACCGATTGCCCCGGCTGGGCATAAATCGCAGCACCGCTGATGGCCAGCGACTCGCTGTTGGCCTGGTTAATGCCTGACAGACTGGCCGGCTGGTTTGAAGCCATCGGCAGGTGTAGATGTTGCGGCATCTGCTGTACGTTCAGAGTCACAGCCTCTTCGCCGGCCCGCTGACCCTGGGTAATCCCGCTTCCACTATGCACCGGCACCCGGCCACGCAGATCCGGCAGGGCAAACGTGGTCATCCCGTTGCCGCCGTAGGTGGTACCCAGCAGCGCGAATAGCGCTTGGTTCTGATTAATCGGCAGCAACTGCCCGTCACACAGCGCCCAGCCTTTGGGCGGAAAGTTGAAGCTGACCAGCTTCACTTCACCAAGAAAAGGCTCACTCATCGGCATACTCCTTGTGGATTGTTATTCTCATGGTGTCAGGCAGACACTGTTGTAAGTGATGCTGCCCTCGCTATAGACAGTCGCCCCCAGGTTAGCCGCGCTGATAGCCGCATCGCTGCCCTGGGCAATCAAAATCTGGCTGCCACCCTCGGCCAAAATGCCAATATCATCAAAGAAGGTCGTGGTGTGGTTGATGCTGTTGCCCTGCAGGTTGCCACACAGTGTTGCTCCAGCATTGACCCCGTTGAGCATGATCGACTCTTCATTGTTGAAGCTGGTGGTGATGTTGTTGTTGAGGATGCTGACATCCAGCCGGCCGCTGCTGGTATTGCGTGACAGGGCCACCACAGCCTGTTCAAGGCCATTGATGGTGTTGTCACTGATGACAAAGCGCCCGCTGAAGTTGCCGCCCCCCCCCCCATCACCCACCAGGCGAACCGCCACACTGGCGGCCAGGTTAGGGCCGCTGAACTGGTTGTTGGTGACACTGCCATTGACCACCGAATTGTCATAGGCCCCAAGCGCCAGACTGCTGGAGTCCAGGTCAATGAACTGGTTGTTGGCAATCAGCAACTCCATCTGCGCGGTCTGCGTGGCGGTCGCGACGATACCGGTGCCAGAGCCTGCGCGACTGATGTTCTGGAAGGTACTGCCGGCCACATCCAGCCGATGGCTGCCACTACCCTGGGCATTCAGGCGAATGCCGCTGCAGCAGATGCTGTCGATGCCGGAACCGAAAGCCGAGCCAAACACCGAATCGCGTACGGTGATATTGAAACCAGCGTTGCCGACCATATTAGCGTTGAACAGCACCGCCTGGTCGTTGCTCAACTGATTGGCGTTGCGGAAGGTCAGACCAGTCAGCTCAATGATCGCATTGACGCTGGTATTGTTGAGCCACAGGCCATTTCGCGCATAACCATCGAACAACACATTGGTCAGCGTCAGGCCACCAACCAGGTTGTTGCTGGTACGGGTCAGAGTGATCGCATCACCGCCGGCGGCACGAATCTCGCCATTGCTGAAGGTCAGCGCATTGCTGGTCGGCGTCAGCCCGCTCAGCACGGTGCCATCCAGGCCATGGCTGGCGCTGGCATTGATGATCATGCCGTTGAAACGTGCATCAACACCATTGGTCAACAGGATACCGGCGCCACTACTGTTGCTGATGGTACCGCCGTCCCCCACACTGTTGCCGTTGCCGGTAACATTGATACCGCCCAGCAGACCAGTATTGTTCAGGCGGATGCCGTTAGTGCCACCATTGGCGCTGATCGAGCGGAAGTTCAGCCCCGCGGCCGCAATGCTGGTGTTGCTGACATCCAGCGCGCCAGCGCCAGTGGTGCTGAGGGTGTTACTGCTACCCAGTACCGCCAGGGTGCCGGCGTTATCGGCGACAAAACCGGTTTGACCGCTGTTGCTCAGGGTCAGGCCGTTGAAGGTGGTGGTGCCGGTATTGTTCTGCAGGAACACCCCGTAGCTTCCCGCACCGCTGCGGCTGATCTGGCTGAAGCCACTGCCGGAAACCGCCGTACCAGTAATACGCACGCCGAAACCGTCGCTGGCACTGACCCCGCTGCCGGCATTGTTGACTATCAGGCTGCCAGTATTCTCGGCGCTGAACCCATTGCCGCTAACCCCGATATTCAGTGCGTCAAAACGGTAGCTGCCGGTATTGCCATTCAGATTGACGCCTGTGCCGCTGCCATTTACCGTCAGCGCACCGACATGCAGTGCGCCGCTGCTGCCACTGACCAGCAGCCCTGCGCCCCCAAGCGGGTTCTGGGTACTGACGGTGGAAAAGTTGACCCCGCCCCCGCCCATGGCGACGTTCTGCAGTACCAGCGCACGATCCGACTGGGTCTGCAGGCTACCCCCAGCCACCGCCAGGCCTACACCACTGGCATCCAGGGCCACGCCGTTATTAAGCGCGGCGCTCAGGCTGGTGAAACTGCTACTGCCGCCGGTCCCACTCAGGCTGACCGCACCCCCACCAACACTGTTCACGGCACTGATATCGACATCGCCGAACAGCAGGCTGCCACCTGACTGACTGGCACGAATCACGTGCATGCCGGCACCGCTCTGTCCGCTACTGACCAGATCGCCAAAGCGCAGGGTGCCACCGCTCTGCCCCTGGATATCGATCAGCCGGTTGCTCTGACTGCCGGTATTGATATTGAAGCCATCGGCATCGATATCGCGTGCACCGGCACCGATATAGAAGGCGCCGCCGGCGAAGCTGCCGAGCGTGCTGTTGCCTAGGTCGATACTGGCCGTACTGGCGCTGTTGCGATCAATGTCGAACAGGTAATGGGCGGTACTGGCCGCCAGGCTGACATCGCTCAAAGTCACGCCGGCGGCATTGCCATCCAGCGTCAGCGCCGCTGCCCCGTTGGCCAGGAGACTGGCCCCACTGATCTGCAACTGGCCTCCTGTGGTGTTGCGCAGACGCATCCCATGCCCACTGAGAACGCCGCTGCCGGCCTGCAGTAGCAGGTTGGCGTCACCGCCATCCAGATTGAGCAACTGGCCACTGACATTGATGCTGTTGTCACGAATGACCACATTGCCACCGGCATTGACCAGATTGAACAGGTAGCCGCTACCAGCCAGGAACTCGGCCTGCTCTACGGTCAGGTTGGTGAAGCTGTCGCCATGCAGACCATGCACACCGCCACCGATGCGCAGGTGGCTGATGCGGTTGTCGTTTGCCAGGGTGATCACGTTACCTGTGGCCGTGGACAGCAGCGCGGCACCATTGCCGGTGGGATCCTGGATATCGATGGCGCCGAAGTCGCCAATCAGGTTCGCCGGCGCCTCATAGCCAAAACTGTTGCCGTTGCCAAAACCGCTGACTACCTGGCCGTCGGAAAGCTTGAAACTGTTGTCGGCCAGACCGAAGAAATCGATTACGCCACCGTCGTTGATGAACACGAACGTGGTCAGCTCGCCGGTATCCGCACGGGCCTGCGCTGCAGCCACCGTGGCGCGATTGTTGATGCTGCTGCCATCGCCCAGACCGGTGGCATTGGCAGCGACAAAGAACAGCTCGCCGACCTGCCCTGCCTTGCCGGGGAAACGGAAGTCACCACTGAAACTGACACCGGTAAAGTCGTAACTACCCAGCGTTGCATTCAGCCCCAGACTATCCATAACCACCGCACCAGGATTGGCAACGATGCTGCCGCCACCGAACACAAAACTGGCATTGGCACTGTCATCGGTGTCATCGGTACGGCTGAACTGCACGCCGGTACCGGTAAAGTTCTCCAGGGTGCCACCATTGGTCACGGTTATGGTGCCACCAGCGTTGGTCAGGTCGATCGCGGTCACACCGCCGCCCACGTTCAGGGTGTCGGCGCTGAAGGTGCCGCTGAACCCCTCGAAGTCCACCCCGGTGCTGGCAATGGCTTCAATATTCAGACTTCCAAAGCCAATCGCGCCGGTGGCGCCGTTCAGCGTCACCCCGTGGTTGCCGGTGGTGTCGATGATGGTAGTGCCGAAGTTGAAGTTGCCGTCGGAGTCGCTAACCACAATACCGCTGCCACCGGCATTGGTCACAGTGGTGGCCCCGATCGTGATATCACCCGAGATCTGATCGATCAACAGACCGTGGCCGGCGGCATCGGTGGAGGTAATACTGGCGAAGGTAGAAGCCATGGTCACCGGGTCGATATCCAGGGCGGTGCCATTGGTGGTGTTGATGCTGCCAGCGGTGTTGCCGAACAGGAATTCCTCGCTGCCGCCCTTGTCCGCATCGCGGATAAACAGGCCCGTACCACCATCGTTGCCAATATTGAGTGTGCCGAAGCCGATGCTGCCCAGCACATCATTGAGCCACAAACCGTGACCACTGATATTGCTGGGGTTGATGAGGTCTCCAATGCTGGTGTTGCCACCGGCCACCTGCTGGATGCCGGCAGCATCGGGATCGGCGTCGAAGATGGCATTGTCGACCAGCAGGCCGCCTGTGCCGGTATTGATGGCGTTGCCGTCCAGGCTGGTGATGAACAGCGTACCGGCGCCTGCGGTGCCGTTGAGTTCCATACCCGCGCCAGAGCCAGCGTTGACTGTGTTGCCATCCACCGCCAGACGCAGATCGCCCGCGCCGGTGTTGCGCAGGAAGATGCCCCGGCCCAGGGCATTCACGGTGAGGTTGTTAAGACTGGCCGTGCGGCTGGTCGCGTCGGTGTTCACCACCTCAATGCCGGTATTGGCCAGGGCGCCGTTGCCGCCCAGAGTCAGGTTATTCAGGGACAGGTTGGCGTTGTTGACCAGAATACCGCCATCGTTGGTGCCGTCGATGCTGCCACCATTGACAGCGAAGGTGCCGCTGCTGGCGGTCGCACTACCCAGGCGCAGACCGTAGGCACCGGCACCGTCCACCACCAGTTCGTTGATGGTCACCGCACCGCTGATGTTGTTGGCCAACACGCCCGAGCCACCCGCATTGCTCAGACTGGTCGTGCCATTGAGGTTCACGGTGCCGGCAATGTTGTTCAGTGTCAGGGCGTTGTTGCTGCTCGTGGTGGTGTTCACAGTCAGACCGTTCAGGTCCACCGCCGCACTGGCGTTGATGTTCTGGATAAGACTGCCGGCGCTGTTGCTGTCGCTCAGGGCGCCGGTCAGGGTAATACTGCCGCCAGTGATGGCACTGCTGTTACCGATACTCAGAAAACGGCTGCCGCCGCTGTTGGTGATATCGCCAGTAAACAGAAGCTCGCCACTGGTACCATTGATCATCAGCGCCGCCTGAAGTGACGCCGTGCCGGTGTGTACCAGGTTGGCGCCGATGTTCATATCGACGCTGCCGCCGGCGAGCACGACAGTGCTCTGGGGCCCCGTGTGGGTCCAGGTGCCGCCGGTGGCATTGACGCTGCCACTGTTATCGGCCAGATGCAGGGCGGTGCCGTTGTTGGCAATGACGTTGAGGTTATTCAGGTTGAGCGTGCCACTGGCCGCTTGGTTATCCATGCGTATGCCGAGACCGGCAAGGGGGGTGGTGTTGCCAAAGTTGCCATTATTGAAGCTGATGGTGCCGTTGTTTTGATCCAGCGTCAGCGCCCGCAGGCCGCCCTGGATATCCAGATTGTTGAACACCAGATCGTTGGCGGTGTTCTGGGTGTTGATGCCGAAGTTGCCGGCGTTGCTGATCTGCACCTCATTAATCTGCAAGGTGCCACCGCTGGTGGCTTGCAGGTGGATACCGTGGTTCAGGTTGCTGCCGCCCGCAGCACTGGTGGAGTGCACCGAACCCAGGGTGATGCCGTCGCTGTGAATGACCACATCGTTCAGGTTCAGCGCCTGGCCGGCGTCGGCGTGGATGCGGCTGGACTGGTCGATGCCCAGGGTCAGGCCGCCGATGGCGCTCAGGCCCATGCCCGCACTGGCCTGAATGTCCAGGCCGCCAAAGTGCACCGCGCCACTGCCGGCGAGGGTCACGGCGTTGTTGCCCACACGGTTGAAAGCATCGATATCCACCGCGCCAAAGTTGAGCGTGCCGCCGCTCTGGCCAGCCATGCGGATCACATGATCTGAACCGGCATGGCCGTCACTGGTGATGTTACCCAGGCTGATGGTGCCGCCACTCTGGCCGTTGATGTCGATCAGATGTGCGCTCAGATTACCGGCGTTGAGGTTGAAGCCTCCGGCGTTGATATCCCGAGCACCGGCGCCGATGTTAAAGGCCCCACCGGCCAACGCACCGCTCTGGGTGACATTGTTCAGGGTAATGGCTCCGGTGCTGGCGCCGCCCTGATCAATGCTGAACAGGTAGTGGTTGGTGGCGGAAGACAAGCTGGTGTCGGTGAGCGTGACTGTTGCGACGTTATTGTTCAGCAACACCGCTGAGGCGCCATTGGCCTGCAAGCTGGCGCCACTGACCTGCACACTGCCGCCAGTGGTGTTGCGCACCTGCAGGAGGCCGCCGCTCAGCACCCCGCTGCCGGCACTGAGCAGCAGATTGGCGTTGCCGCCGTCAAGGTTGAGCAGCCCACTGCCCGTATTTACATCATTGTGACTGAAGCTCAGCGTGCCACTGGCAT
Source organism: Halopseudomonas phragmitis (assembly GCF_002056295.1). Taxonomy (NCBI): domain Bacteria; kingdom Pseudomonadati; phylum Pseudomonadota; class Gammaproteobacteria; order Pseudomonadales; family Pseudomonadaceae; genus Halopseudomonas; species Halopseudomonas phragmitis. The sequence continues at coordinate 560,077 of NZ_CP020100.1, forward strand.
TGCGCAGGTCGAAGGTAAAGTCATTGCTGCTGCCAAACACGCTGTTGCTGACACTCAGGTCGCTGAAACCATCGCCAAAGATGGCGCTGCTGCCACCGGAGAAGGCAACGTGGCGAATCTGGTTGCCATTGCCGACGCTGATGATGTGGCCGGTGCTACTGGTCAGTACCGCAGCACCATTGCCGGTCGGGTCTGAGATCGACAACCCGGCTGGCACGCCGATGATATTGATCGGAACTTCCAGGCCGAAGCTGTTGCCATTACCGAAGCTGCTGACCACCTGACCGTCCGACAAGGTGAAGCTGCCGCCAGCCAAGGCGCTGAAATCGACCACATTACCGTCGTTAACGAATACGAAGGTGGTAGCCAGCCCGGTGTCGGCACGCGCTTGCGCGGCGCTGACCGAAGCCAGATTGCTGACACTACTGCCATCGCCAGCCCCACTGGCATTGGCGGCAACAAAATACAGATCCCCCACTTGCCCAGCAGACGGGTTGAAACGGAAATTACCGTTCAGCGCCACGCCCGTCAGATCGTAGGTACCCCGTGTGCTGTCCAGTCCAATACCGTCGAGTACCACGGCAGCACCGCTGGCGGTGATGCTGCCCCCGCCGAAGATGAACAGTGCGTCAGCACTGTCAGCCAGATCATCGCTGCGACTGAACTGGATACCAGTTTCGCTGAAGTTTTCCAGCACGCCGCCCTGAGCGATCTGGATAATACCGGCGGCCCGCGTCAGGTCGATGGCCGTACGTGCGCCATCAACATCCAGTCGGCTGGCGTTGAAACTGCCGGAAAATCCTTCGAAATTGACTCCTGTAGCGCCGATATCTAGCAGGCTGACGTCGCCGAAACTGAGCTCACCACTGGCGCCGTCCAGGCGAATACCGTCCAGGCCGGTCTTCTCGATCAGGGTCTGGCCAAAACTGAAGTCGCCGTCGGAATTGATCACCACAATGCCGTCGCCACCAGCATTGATCACCTGGGTAGCGCCAATGACTATCGAGCCTGAGATGGTATCAATGAGAATGCCGCTGCCAGCCGCATCGGTTGAACGCACGCTGGCAAACTGCGAGTCCATGGTGACTGGGTCGATGTCGATGGCGCTGCCGCCCTGAGTATCGATACTACCGCCGCTGTTAGCGAAGGCGAAGCTGCCGCCTTTGCCTTCGGCATCGCGAATGTACAAACCGGTACCGTTGCTGTTGGCAATATCCAGCGCCGACAGCGCAAGATTACCGAGCACATTATTCAGCCACAGGCCATCGCCCTCGATGGCGCCCAGATCAAGTGGATTACCGATTGCGATATCACCACCGGCCACCGACTGGTAGCCGGCAGCCAGCGGGTCGGCATCAAAGATCACGCTCTCAAACAGCATCGCACCGCTACCGGCACGGACAATCTGGTTGCCCTGCAAGGCGGTGACAAACAGTTCGCCACTGCCTGCACTGCCGTCTACCCGCACAGCGCTGCCATCGGCACCGATGCGGCTGTCATTAAGTTCCAGCCACAGATCGCCACTACCCTGGTTGTCGACACTCAAACCATGACCGCCGGCATCCACCTCAAGCTGATTGAGGCGATAGCGACGCGTGATGGCATCGTTATTGATCAGCACGATGGCATCGTTATTGATCGGGTCATTGCCGCCCACTCGCAGGGCGTTGATCAGTATTTCGGTATTGATCGCCACAATCGCCTGGGCGGCATCATCAATGCTACCGTCCTCGATCGTCACCTGCCCATTGTTGGCTGCCAGCGAGCCCATCGTCAGACCCGCGCCTGCGATACCACTGAGCGCCAATTGGTCAAAGCTCAGGGTGCCGTCGATCCCGTCCAGCACGATGGCATCTCCACCAGCCCCACTGATGCTGGTCACACCGGCAAAACGCAGATCACCCTGCAGACCATTGACCAGTACCGCGTTGCCGAGCAGGTTGCCGGCCTCCAGCTGAATCTGCAGGCCACCGACGCTGACGTTTTGCAGGTTGAGCGCCACACCCTGCTGCTGGTCGAGGTGCACCGGCTGGCCAGTACTCAGACTGACACCTTCGGCGTGCAGACCGTTACCCGCGCTGACCGTCAGCGACAGGCTGTCAAAGGATACGCTGCCAGCACCACTACCCTGCAGACTGATGGCCTGCCCACCGGGGCTGTTGTAGCCGCTGATCTGTACATCAGCGAAGCTCAGGCTGCCGCCGCTCTGGTTAGTGCTGATGATCACGTTGGCCGCGCTGGAGCCACTGCTGAGCAGATTGCCCAGCGCGATGCTGCCACCGCTTTGCTGGTCGATGCGTACCAACGGCGCCGTTCCACCAGTGGCATTGATGGCAATGCCACTGGCCAGAATGTCGCGCGCGCCACGACCGATATCAAAGGCTGTGCCGCTGTTGCTGTCCAGGCTGCCGGACAGACTGATACGGCCCGTGCTGTCGCCGCTGAAGGTATCGATCAAGAAGGCGGTATCGCCAGCCTGGCGATTGACCTGCAACTGACTCAGGCTGATGTCGGCAGCATTGTTGTCGAGCGTTACCGCGGCCCCACCCTGGGTCGCCAACTGCGCCCCTTGGATGCTGATGCTGCCACCCAGAGTATCGCGAATGCTTAGTCCCTGGCCCTGCAACAATCCGGAGCCGACACTGATGTTTACCTCGGCGTCACCACCGTCGATGCGCAGTAGTTGGCCGGTGCCGACGATATGGTTGTTCAGCAGATTGACACTACCGCTCATGCCGACCAGCGCCAGCGCCTGATCATAGACACCACTGATCTGCGTGCCGAGCAGGCTCAGGCCGCTGTGGCCATCGGCGTAGACCGCACTGTTGCCGTTGCCGAGCAATTCGACGTGGCTGATCAGACTGTTGCCGGCGGTACTGATCACGCTGCCGCTGTTGCTGGTCAATTGGGCCGCGCCGTTGCCGGTCGGGTCGAGCAGTTGCGCACCAGCGATATCGCCAATGATATTCAGCGGCACATCCAGCCCCAGGCTGTTGCCATTGCCGAAACCGGTAATGGCCTGCCCGGCCGACAATTGGAAGGTTCCACCAGCCAACCCGGAGACATCGATAACGCTGCCGTCGTTGACGAATACGAAGGTGGTCGCCAGGCCACTGTCGGCGCGTGTCTGGGCGTCGGCAATACTGGCCAGATTGGCCGTATCACTGCCGCTGCCATTGCCGGTGGCGCTGGCAGCCACGAAGTACAGATCACCGATCACGCCAGCGTTGGGGCTGAAACGGAAATCACCCTGCAGGTCAACACCGGTGAAATCGTAAAGGCCCGAGAGCGGGTCCAGGCCGATGCCGTCGAGCACGAAACCACCCGGACCGGCGACGATGCTGCCACCTCCGAAGCGGAACTGCGCGTTGGCGCTGCGCGCTGTATCATCGGTATTGCTGAACTGCACACCAACGCTGCTGAAACCTGTGATATCACCACCGTCAACGATCTCGATCTGCCCGGTCGCGGCGGTCAAATCGATGGCCGTCACGCCCCCGTCGATATCCAGACGCTGAATCACAATATCGGTGCTGCTGTCTTCCAGGTTCAGGCCGACATTGGCGCTGTCACGAATCTGCACCGCGCCCATCTGCAACGATCCATTGCCGCCGCTGATGCGTATCCCGTCACTGCCGGCCTGCTCGATCAGCACCTCTGCGAGATTCAGCTCACCGGCAACGTCTTCAAGCTGCACACCATATCCGGCGGCAGCGCGCGAGGTCAGGCTATCGAGCGCCAAACCGGCACTGCCCACACTCAGCGATTCCAATCGCAGCGCGCTGCCCCCATCGCTGGCCAGGCTGTTGCTGCCGCTCAGCGACAGGCTGCCGAGCTGACGCGCCACGAAGGCATCGCCGGCATCGATGGCGATATCCACCCCACCAGCCAGATGCACTTCAGTATTCGGGCTGGCATCCAGAAAAACACCACCAGACGCGCCAGTAGCGCGCACAGGCGCATCGACCTGCAACGAACCGCCGGTCATGTTGCGCACATCCAGCAGGTTGCCCGCCTGGCTGCGCTCCAGGCTGCCGGAAGCGAAGTGCACATCGGCATCGCCACCGTCGATTTGCAGTCCCGAGACCTGCATCTGTGTCAGCTGCACGCGACCGCCGACCGCATTGAGCTGCAGATCACCTACGCGCCCCTGCGTCAGGCTCAGATCACTGACGCCATTGGCGATCAACCCACCATTGAGATCTACTCCGGAAATGCGCGCATCATTACCGCTGACCGTCAGCCCGGTATCCAACTGGGCACGTCCCTCAGGCGCACTGAAGACACCGGTCAGACCTGAGGTGGTCGAACCACGCACAGTGATACCCGCTCCGCCGGACAAGACCCGCAGGCTGTTGGCCGACAGGTTGCCACCCTCAGCAAAGGCTCCGCCGTCGGCACTCAGCACCAACAGCCCGTCATCCTCGACCAGATTATTCAGCGCCTGGGTCAATCCAGCCGGATTGGCCGCCGTACCGTCACCGCTGGCACCGGCCTGGGCATAAACCACTCGACCGATGGCCTGACCATCTTCGTAGACCGCCAGCTCGTTGACCGCCGGCAAGGTTACCGAGCCCACTTTGCGCGTGCTGTCGATCGCCACCACGTCAACATCGCGCACCGGCTGGGCAAGCATGCGATCACGCTGCCAGTCGCTGCCACTGCGCTGCGCACTGCGGCTACCGCCACCGAGCGGAATGTTCAAGCCCACACTGACGTAACTGTTGGTGCCACGCACTCCATCATTCTGCCACTCAGCACCCAGGCTGAGGCTGGCGCCGGCCTTCAGGCCATCCAGCGGCGCCTGCCATTGGGCGCGCAGACGCGGCCCCTCGACAGCACGAGCGCCACTGGCATCAAATTTGTAATAGCCGGCATAGACGGCCACATCATGGGCAATACCGGGTATGTGAAAGCCCAGCTCCAGATCATGACCACCGAGCGAGCGCTCTTCGCGCTGAAAGGTATTCTGAATCACGCCATCGGCGACGAAGGTCAGTTGCGAGTCGATCACCTGCAACTCAGCATCACGCACCTCGGTATCGGTGAACTGGCCACCAACAGATGCCGAACGCCGGCCTACGGGAACGTAACGATTGACGCGAGCGCTGTAGAGCGCGCTCTGCACTTCAAGCCCCAACGTGGCCTGACGAAAACGGTTGCCCTCACGGCTGTGCAGATGATCGTAATAGCCATACAGGCCGAACAGCAGCTCATCATCAGCCTCCCAGCGGAACCCCAAACCGAGGTTATATTCCTGAGAGGAACGATCATCGGCGCGTCCGCGCAAGTCGGCAAACAGAAGATGGTCGGGGTTTTGAGTCAGCGGCAGCATCAGCCCGAGGGTGGCGATATTGCGCTGATTACCGAGTTTGATTTCCTGATACAGCTGCGGTGACCAGTAGGCCATGCGCTGTTCGATGTCGGCCAGGGCATCGGCCATCTCTGTGGCCTGAGCCATCGCTGGACCACAGAGGCCGAGCAACCAGTAGTACTTGAGGGAACTGCCGTGAAATGCCTTGCCCGCCATACCTCATCACTCCCTGACCCACGGATCATCCCTGCCAGCCCTTGTACGTGAATACCGCACACGTGACGGATCTGATCGTTGTTCTTATTACGGCGCAAACCTGGCGCCCATTCTTGGGGCGAGAGTATAGCCTATCAATGTCAGCTTGACAGCAATTGGCAGCCTGAGACCTGACTGGAGCGATCCGGGCCCGCGAAGACCCGGACCACTCCTTGCAAGTCACCCTCGCAGCTGTTCCAGAACCTGGTTCAGAACACGAACGCCCTGGCGTTCACTCGACCTTGATGTGCCGGCCCTGGGCTGCACCGGGATGCCGTTTAGGCAACTCTATTCTCAGCACACCATCGCGATAGCTGGCCTTGGCGGAATCCGCCTCCACCTCGGCCGGCAACGGCACAACTCGACGGAAACTGCCATAGGCGCACTGCATGACCCGCCAACGTCCCTCACTGGACTCCTGTTCGAAACGCTTTTCGCCCTTGACCACCAGGCTATCACCCAGCACCTCGATCACCAGGTCATCCTTGTGCATACCCGGCACTTCCAGGCGCACCACCAAACGCTTCTCGTCCTCGAACAGATCGCCACCGAGCATCGACCAGCTCTGGGTTGGCAGGTAGTGTTCATCATCGACCGAGGCGGCGCTGGGCATATCGCTCTTGTCGCCGGGGTGAAACGTGGTCAGGGCGCTGCCGGCCGAGCGGGTCAGATGGCGCCAACCCTCGGCCACCGAGTCCCACAGTGCCGAAGCGCTGTCTTTGATATATCGCATGTCCATGGAGCACCTCCTCAGACCGGTTCGATGACAATTCGGCGTGGCTGGGCCTGGGCCAGCTTGGGAATGCGCAGATGCAAGACCCCCTGTTCCAACCGGGCACTGATAGCGTCACGATCAAGTTCATGCGACAGGGTGAAAACCCGCCGGTAACGCGGCACCTGCCATTCAACATGGCTGGCTTCCATGGCCTCAGGGGTTTGCAGACTGATTTCGCCAGCCAATGTCAGGGTGTCACCTTCAACATCGATTTGCAGTTGCTCTCGTCTAACGCCGGGCATATCGGCCAGCAAAGTGATGCCCTCACTGTCCTCAAGCACATCAACCGCCGGGCTGATAGCCGGCAAGCGCGCAGTTTCTACCCCTTGCAGCGCCTTATCTTTTGCGGAGTTCATCACACACCTCCTCACTGAATACTGATACGCCGGGGCTGAACCTCCACCCGGCGCTGGATGCTGACATGCAGCACACCATCGCGGCAGCGGGCACTAACCCGTTCCGGATCGATATCGTCAGGCAGGCTGATAACCCGCCGGAAACGTCCGCTGAAGCGCTCATCAAGATGGCTGTTACGTGATGTGTCGGCTGGATCGTGCACGCTGGGCCGCTCGCCGGAGAGGGTCAGAACTCCCTTTTCCAAGTGCAACTCCAGCGTCTCTGGCGCCAGGCCAGGCACAAAGGCAAAGATTTCTACAGACTGCGGGGTAACCCCGGTATTGATAGCGGGAAACCCGCCGCGTCCCACACCGCGAATGGCCGGTGACCGCTCGAAGGCCTCCTGCATACTGCGCTGCAGGCGATCGAATTCGGCAAACAGGTCACGCGGAAACAGTGTCTTGTTCATGACGACTCCTCCTGTGGCTGATAACCAAAACGACAGCAATGACATTCTCGGGATTATCGCGACACTCAGTATTGATCTAGGGCAAAAGCCATGATTTTCAAGCCCCCCTCTCGCACAATCACGCCGCGCCGCCTACCATGCGAACAATCTCCGCACACGGGCTCAATCATGCTGTTCAAGGAAAAGCTGCTGCTTTCCAACTGCGACTCGGTACGCGGGCTGTCCGGCCCCGAGTGGCGCAAGCGTTTTCTCACCGGCCTGGCCTTTGCCGATGGAGTGGTGTTGTCACCCAACACGCTGATCGACAATGCCGAAGTGGTTCAAGCCCTGAGCCAGCAGAACGTGATCAAGTACCTCAACGAAGAAGGCAGCGGCAAACTGGTGATCCGTGGTTTCAACCTCAGCCAGTACACCAGCCTGCTCGATTACTACCAGGCACTGCCGGACAACTTCATTATTTCCAGCCTGCCCGGCGCACCGAGCAAGGGCCAGCTCAGCAGTCAACAGCAGCGCGAGTTGCTGCAGCGCCTGCAGCGCCTGCAGCAGGCCCTGGGCGAAGTAAAACCCCGACTGGAAACTCTAGTGCTGGCGCGCGAGAGCCTGCGCGATGAGATTTTTCGCCGGCTCGACAGCCCCGACGCGGTCGGCCAGGTCTTCGAGTCCGATGGCGAACGCACACTGTTCATGCTGCGCGGCCAGCAATGCATTTCCCGCTCGGACTGGTACAGCCATGCCCAGGCGTTTTTCCATAGTCGCGGCCAGGACGCCTTCGCCCGGTTTCGCGCCGAGGTCATCGACCCGGCCTACAACGCGCTGTTCGCTGTCCCCAACGAGGGCTTTCTGCAGGACAACATCCGCTTTCTGCAGGGTGTGCCGGAAGCCGTGCTCGACTCGGGTATCGCCTTCAAGGCGTTGCGCCGCGAGATTGAACTGATTCAATACCCACTCAAGGTGTTCAACTTCATCTCCAGCCTGGGCGCTGGTGAAGTCGCCCGGTTCCTGACCGATGAAGCGCTGAACTACCTGGAGGACAAGATGACCGATGTCGGCGAAGGTTATCTGACCCGACGCAACTGGTTCGGCATGTACCCACGTCTGCGCCAGTTTATGGGCCTGGAGATCAAATGAGCACGCAATACGAAAACCCCTGGTTCCGGGTAGTGCGCGAAGACGGCTTCCACTGGGTAGTCGAGGATGGCGCGCGCAACGGTGCCGCCGTACTGGCCATTGTCGATGAGCACGAGGTAGCGCTGGTGCAAACCCGGCGCCCGGCCCAGGGACATCGGGAAGCTCTGGAGATCCCGCGCGGCTATGGCGAGCCGGGCGAAACCAGCCTGGCCTGCGCCTGCCGCGAGCTGCGCGAAGAAACCGGCTACCAGGCCCGCCCCGAGCAACTGACCCGACTTGGCCACTACCAGCCCAACAGCGCTATTCTGGCCTCCAGCGTCGAACTGTATCTGGCCCGCCTGAGCGCCAGCGACCGGGTCGGTGAGCATGACAGCGAAGTAACCGGTGTGATCCTGCTACCGCTTGAGACGTTACGCCAACGCCTGCTCGCCGGTGAACTGAGCGACGGCTTTACCCTGGCGGCGCTGGCCTACTACTACGCCGCTCAGCTCTGACCAGCCGGCTCCAGCGCCAGTCCGCTGATCCGTCGTACCCGGGTGCGCACCGCCTCCTCGAACACGCCCTCGCGGCTTTCCAGCAGGCTGAACTGGGCACTGGCGCGGGTGATTGCGGTATACACCAGCTCTTTGGTCAGCACCGGGTTACGCGCCGGCGGCAGCAGCAGTGCGGCATGGGCAAACTCCGAGCCCTGGGACTTGTGGACGGTCATGGCGAACACGCTTTCGACATCGGGCAAACGGCTGGGCAGGACAAAGCGAATGCCCCCGCTGCCATCGTTGCGCGGGAATGCCACCCGCAGTGCCTCACGCTCGGGCTCAGCGGGATTGAGCGCCGGCTCGCGGATGCGCAGGGCAATGCCGATATCGCCATTCATCAGCCCCAGGCTGTAGTCGTTGCGGGTCACCAACACCGGCCGGCCCTCGTACCAGCCATGCTCGCCGGCCAGCAAGCCGCGCCGGCACAATAGGCTGGCGACCCGCTGATTGACCGCCTCAACGCCCCAGTCGCCCTTGCGCACCGCGCACAGCAGCTGGAACCGATCAAAGGCCTGCAATACCGATCTGGCCCACTGTTCCCAGGCCGGATCACCACCGCCGACCTGCGCTCCCGGGCGCCCCTGGCGCAGTTGCTCAAGGTAGCCGGCATAGCCGGGCAGGCCGCCCTCGCCCAGCACCAACGCAGCAAAGGCCGGGTCACCCGGGCCTTTCAACGGTCGGCTGCGGATATCACTGAAGCCGCCGCGGCTCAGCAGTTGCCGGGCCTGTTCAGCGTCACAGTGATTGACCGCCCGGGCCAGCTCGCCAATCCCGCTGTCACGACCAAAACGGTGAGAGTGACGCAGCATCGCGGTCTGCTGCTCCAGTGCATGAGTATCGGCCTGCCCTTCGAGCAATCCGGCCTCGGCCAGCGACTGGCCACTGACCTGTTCCAGCCAGGCCCGGGTCTCAGCGCTGTACCAGCCGCCGTCGGCGCGCCGACACAGATCGCCCAGTACCGCACCGGCCTCGACCGAGGCCAGTTGGTCCTTGTCGCCCAGCAGAATCAGCCGTGCCTGCTCGGGCAAGGCGGTGAGCAGGCAGGCCATCATTTCCAGATCGATCATCGACGCCTCATCGACCACCAGCACATCCAGCGCCAGCGGGTTGCCGGCATGATGGCGGAAGTGACGGCTGTCCGGCAGACTGCCGAGCAGCCGGTGCAGGGTGCTGACCTCGGTCGGGATCGCCGCCTTGACCGCCTCATCCAGTGCCAGCGCACCGACCTGCTGACCAATCGATTCGGTCAGGCGCGCGGCAGCCTTGCCGGTCGGCGCGGCCAGGCGGATGCGCAGCGGCTGGCCGACCGCCACCGCCGGGGTCTGGAGCAGACCGAGCAGGCGCACCACGGTAGTGGTCTTGCCGGTGCCAGGGCCGCCGGTGATGATGCTGAAGCGCCCACGCGCAGCCAGCGCGCAGGCCAGCAATTGCCAGTCCGGGCGTTGCTGGCTAGTGGCAAACAGCTGTTGCAGACGCGCCGGCAGGTCAGCCGTCTGGGGCAGCGGCTGGCCCAGGCGCCGGCCCAGACTGTCGACCACCTGGCGCTCGTAATGCCAGTAACGACGCAGGTACAACCGCTCGCCAACCAGCACCAGCGGCCGGTTGCCCTCGGCCGGCTGCCAGCTGTCGACCAGCGCACTGGCGGCCAGCGCCGAGCGCCAGTCGGCGACACTCAGCCCGCCGAGTACTTGCGAGGGCAGCAGAGTATCGCTGCCGGTCTCACCATCGGGTGGCAACGACAGGGCGAAGTCCGGCTCGCTCAGGGTCGCGGTCAGATCCAGGCAGACATGCCCATGGCCGAGTTGGTGACTGACCAGGGCGGCGGCCAGCAGCACCCTGGGGTCCGCCTCGGGCTGCTGTTCCAGCAGCAGCCCGACCAGCGCCCGGTCCAGCGCGCGCAACCAGCCATTGCTCTGCCAGCGATCAAGCAGCGCCAACAGGGCCTGGCTGTCATGCAGCGGCGCTGGGGTTGGCGGGGTGGCAAACAGGTCAGCCTGTTCGGATTGGCGCTCAACCATCGACAGCCTCCAGCGTCTGGCCGGCAAACAGCCGATCCAGGGTTTCGATCAGGGTACGTGGCGGCTTGGCCTGCCAGAGCCCGCCGCTGTCCGCCTCGACCCCACGCACAAACCAGTAAATGGCACCGCCGACATGGCGGTCATAGTCGTAATCCGGCAACCGGGCGCGCAACTGCCGGTGCAAGGCCAGCAGATAGAATACGTACTGCAGGTCGTAGCGGTGCTCGAGAATGCTGCGCTGCATCGCTGCCGGGGTGTAGTCGGCCGGCCCCTGGCCGAGCCAGTTGGACTTGTAGTCGAGTACCCAGTAGCGGCCCTGATGTTCGAACACCAGATCGATAAAGCCCTTGAACAGGCCATTCAGGCGCTCGGCGGCCAGTTGCGGACGGGGCTGGGCATCCAGGGTCTCTGCGCAGACCAGGGCATCGATCTGCCGGGCATCGACCCGCTCGGCGCTGAACATGAACTCCAGCTCGCTCTGGTAGGTTCCCGGCAACAGATCGGCCAGCGCCAGTGGCTGATCCGGCAGCAGACCTGGATGGCGCAGCAGTTGCCCCAACCAGTCGCTCAGACAAGCACTCCACTCGCCCCAACCACGGCGCTGACAACGCGCCGCCAACAGCTCATAGCCACGCGCGGGCTCGGCCAGACGGGCAAAACCCTCACGTCCGGCCAACTCCAGCAGCCCATGAATAAAAGTGCCCGGCTGCGGGCCGCGCGGGAAGCGGTGGATGGTCGGCGTCTCACCCGGGCGCAGCGGCACAAAGCGGTTGCTGCGCTCGTCATCGCCCAGATGCTCGGACAACGCACTATCAGGCGCCTCGCTACCGCTGACCAGGGCGCTGTAGGAGCCGATCCACCAGTTCTGAAAGCGCCGGTGCAGGGGCTGGCGCTCGCGTAGTTCAGTCTGCGCCGGCTGCGGCGGCTGGTACACCTGGGCTTGCGGCTCAGGCGCCGGTAGCACCTCGATCTCACCGGGCTGCTCCCAGGCGGCCAGCCAACGCGGCAGCGCCGCCGACTCCGGCAATGGCTGACCACCGGCGAGCAGCCAGGCAACCGCACTACGGTGCAAGGTCGAGGTCTTGCCCTGACCCTTTTTCAGGTCGGCCAGCCCCAGCCAGCAGGCGTGCCGGGCCCGGGTCAGGGCCACATACAGCAAGCGCAGATCCTCACCCAGGCGCTCATCGTCGGCCCGGCGCAGGGTCTCCTCATCCGGCTCGAGCACCAGTTGGCTGCGCACGCCATCGTGCACCCGCAGCGGCTGACGGCCATCGACCGGGCGGCAGTCGGCAATGAACGGCAGGAACACCAGCGGATATTCCAGACCCTTGGACTTGTGGATGGTCACCACCTTGACCAGCTCGGCATCGCTTTCCAGTCGCAGCACCTGCTCGTCGGCGGCGCTGGCCCCGGGCTGCTGGATCTGCTCGGCCAGATGGCGGATCAGCGCCTGTTCACCGTCCAGCTCACGGGCGGCGCGTTGCAGCAGTTCGGCCAGGTGCAGCAGGTTAGTCAGCCGGCGCTCGCCATCACCCAGTTGCAGCAGCCGGGCCGGCAAGCCGAAGTCGTGCAGCAGCCGATGCAACATCGGCAGCACACCCTGGCGCAGCCACAGCCGACGGTAATCACGGAACTGGTCGACACGCTGCTCCCAGTAACGCTCATCCTGATTCAGCCGTTCCAGCTCGGCCCAGCTCAGATTCAGGGTCGGGCTGGCCAGCGCGGCGCGCAGCAAGCGATCATTGCCCGGCTCGCTGCAAGCGCGTAACCAGCGCAGCAGGTCACGGGCTTCGAGACTGTCGAGCACCGAGTCCTTGTCCGACAGATAGACACTGCGCACCCCGCGCTCGGCCAGCGCCTGACGGATGTACTGGGCCTCGCGGCCGGTACGCACCAGCACCGCCATATCCGCCGGTTTGACCGGCACCAGCGTCTCGCCACGCCGGAAGCCAGCAACGCCGCGCTGGCCGGCCTGCAGCAGTTCGACCATGGCGCTGGCGCAGCGTTCGGCCATGCTCTGACGGTAGCTCTCGGCACTGATCGGCGTCTCGCCGGGCAGATACCAGGCCGTCAAAGCCGCTGCCGGGTGGCCCTCCAGGGTCCATTGCTCGCTCCGTCCCTGGGCCTGGACCGGCAAAAACGGCAGCGGGTTGTCAGCCGCCCGACGGAACAGGAAAGCCCCGCGCGGGTTGTTGGCTTCGGCCTGGCTAAACACCCGGTTGACCGCCGCCACCATGTTCTGGCTGGAGCGATAGTTGGTGTCGAGGTTTTCATGCCGGCCCGCGGTGGCGCTACGGGCCTGCAGGTAGGTGAAGATGTCGGCACCACGAAAGGCGTAGATCGCCTGTTTCGGGTCGCCGATCAGCAGCAGGGCACTGTCCTGATCATTCTCGGCAACCCGGTAGATGGCGTCGAAGATCCGGTACTGCAACGGATCGGTATCCTGAAACTCGTCGATCAGGGCAACCGGGAACTGCTGGCGGATCACCTCGGCCAGACGCGCCCCGTTAGGGCCTTGCAGGGCAGCGTCCAGACGGCTCAGCATATCGTCAAAACCCATCTGCGCGCGGCGGCGCTTTTCCGCCTCGAAACGTACGGCGACCCAGGCCGCGGCATGGCGCAGGGCCGGTTGCTGGGGGCCGGGCAGCTGTGCCAGCGCCTGACGCAGCTGCGGCAATTGCCGCAGCGCCGGATGGGTCGGTGGTGCGCCCTGTTTCCAGACCTCGTCCAGCCCCTCTTCACTGAGCCGGTTCCAGGCCGCCTCCGGCAAGGCTAGTTCGACCTGCTGCGGATCGCTTGCCCACTGCCGCACCAGCTCAAACCAGGGTGCGTAGTAGCGCCGCTGGAGCTTGCGCCCATCGACCAGCTTCTGCGTCACACCCTGCTCGATTAACTGTTCCAGCTCGTCAGCCCAGGCCAGCCAGGGCACCTTGAGTTCCGCCAGCTGTCGGGCCTGCTCAGTCAGGGCCTGATCGATCAGGCCCTGCAAGCCGGGCTCGGCGCCCGCTGTGACCTGCTCGCCGAGCAGCGGCCGCAGCGCCTGCAACAGTTGATCCGGATGCTGCCAGTGCTGCGCCACCCAGGCCAGGGCCTGAGCCTGCAACGGGTAACAGTGCAGCCGCCAGTAGTCCCGGGCCACCTCGGCCAGCAGCTCGCGCTGATCGGTTTCCAGACTCTGCTCGAACAGGCTGCCACTGTCGAAGGCATGCTCACGCAGCATGCGCTGACACCAGCTGTGGATGGTCGAGACTGCCGCCTGATCCATCCACTGGGCCGCGATCTCGAGCTTGCGGGCGCAGCTGGGCCACTGCGCGTCCGGGATCTGTGCGCGCAGGCTGGTGATGATCGGGTCGGGCTCGGGCAACTCACCACGAAACGCCTGGGCGGCCTCGACCAGACGCGCACGGATGCGGTCACGCAGCTCCTGGGTTGCCGCATCGGTGAAGGTCACCACCAGTATCTGGTAAGGCAACAGCTCGCGGGGAAAATCAGCCGCATTGCCCAACCCCAACACCAGACGCAGATACAGCGCCGAAATGGTGAAGGTCTTGCCGGTGCCGGCACTGGCCTCGATCAGGCGGCTGCCACGCAGCGGGCAGCGTAGCGCCAGCGGCAACTGTTCAGTACTCATTGATCAGCCTCCCCGGTACTGCTGAACTCCAGCCAGCCATCCTGCTGCGCCAGTGCCAACGGCTGATACAGCGCCTGGGCCCAGCGCTCGAAGGCGCCGGTCTGCAGCAGGCTGGCAAAATCCGCATAACTGCGTTGCAACGCCACGCTGCGCTGCACCTCGCCCTGGCTGAACCCCGAGCCCTCGTAAGCCTCGCGCGCCTTGTCCAGCGCCTTGTGCTCGTCACGTTCGGTCAGCCAGGCAAACGCGCTGACCGGCGCCACCGGCAGCGGCTGACGCAGGCCCTCAAGCCAGGCCCCGAGCCAGTCGCTGACGATCTCCCGGGCCCGCTGCGGCTCCAGCGCCAGCATCTGCACGCTGGCATCCACACCAATCAGGCAGGTGGTCAATGGCTGGCCGCTGGCGTTGGCCACCACATGCAGACACAGCGCGTTGAGCAAGCGCCGCCAGCGCAGACTCGGACGCTTGCCCTTGCCATCGAGCAGCCGCCCGGTTTCCAGTTGCAGGACCAGCAGGCCTTCCAGTTCGGATGAACGGCGCACCCCGCTGAGCCAGTCCTGCAGTACCAGGCCCGGCACCTCGACCTGCAGCGCCAACGGCTGTTCCTGAAGCTGATCCCACAGTTCCAGCTGCTGGCGATAGCGTTGCAACTGCTCGCCTAACGGCTCGACCAGTTGCTGCCGGGCCAGTTCGCCAAAGCCGGCCAGGGGCAGTTGGCCACGCTCGGCAAGACGGGCGGAGCCCTGCTGCAGCAGGGCCTGCCAGTCGGCTTGCGGGCCACCGGCCAAGGCCTGTTCCAACAACCACTGACTGAGCTGATGCTGTTCCAGCGCATTGAGCCCGAAGGGTTCGTCATCGGCATTGCCCAGCTCATCATCACGGAACCAGACCTTGAGCCGTTCGGCAAAGAAGTGTTCGACCGGCTGGCGCAACAGGCGTTGCAGGTCGGCCAGGCTGATCGGTGCCTGCGGCGTCAGCGGCGCCAGCGCCGCTTCGGCGCCTGCCGGCGCAACCTGGTCATGCAGCCGACACCAGTCACGCGCATAGCTGAACAGCGCCGGGTCGCTGCCATCGAAATAGCGGCGGCTGAATGGCTGCAATGGGTGTTCGGTGGTCAGTTGCGCCAGCAGATCGCCGCTGTCGCAAGCGGACCAGCCACTGGCCAGATGGTCACGCAACTGTCCGATCAGCACCGACGGCGGTCGCTCGCTGTTGTCACGGATACTACGCCCGACCCAACTGACGTGCAGGGCATCTCGTGCCGAGAGCAGCGCCTCGAGCAGCAGATAGCGGTCATCCTCACGGCGCGAACGATCACCCGGGCGGTAATCGTTGCCCATCAGGTCAAAGTCCAGCGGGGGCTGGGCGCGCGGGTAGTCGCCATCGTTCATGCCCAGCAGGCAGACCCGGCGAAACGGGATGGCGCGCATCGGCATCAGGGTGCAGACATTCACCGCGCCAGCGAGAAAGCGCTGGCCCAGTGCGCTCTGGCCGAGCGTCTGCAACCAGGCCTCGGCAACCACGTTGAGCGGCAACGGCTGCTCCAGGGCCACGCCGTCACACAATTCCAGCCAGTGCGCCAGCCCTTCATGCAACTGCGCCAGCAGTAACTGGTCCCGGTCGCTGGCCGGACTGAAGAAGTCCTCCAGCAAGGCCCGCAGCCGCTCACCCCAGACAGCGGGAGCAGCCGGCGTGCGCAGCGCCTGCTCATGCCGGTCCAGGCATTGCAACAACTGGTCGAGCGGGCCAACCAGGGCGGCATCCAGCCCAGCGACTTCGTCATAGGGTTCGATACCGGCCCAGGCCTGGCTGTCGCCCACGGCATAGCCGAGCAACATCCGACGCAGGCCAAAGCGCCAGCTGTTGGCTTCCAGCCCGGCCGGCATGCCCAGCGCTTCACGGCGCTGGCGATCCAGCCCCCAGCGAATTCCAGCGCCCTCGATCCAGCGTCGCAAAGTCGGCAGGTCAGCCTCGCTCAGCGCAAAGCGCTGGCGTAGCGCGGCGACATCCAGCAGGTCAAGCACTTCGCTGACCGGCAAGCGGCTGTCGGGCAGGCCCAGCAGGTGCTCCAGGGCGATCAGCAGCGGCTCGCGGCCACGCTGGCCCTGATCGGCCAGAGTGAAGGGAATGTGTCTGGGATCGTCCACGCCATATTGGCCGAACACCGCCTGAATGTGCGGCGCATAGGCATCGACATCCGGCAGCATGACGATGACGTCGCGCGGCTTCAGGCTCGGATCGCGGCCAAAGGCATCGAGCAACTGATCATGCAGGATTTCCACCTCGCGCTGGGCGCTGTGGGCGACATGAAAACGGATCGAGTCGTCTGCCTGGCTATCCACCGCTGGCCAGTAGCTGCGGGTTTCCGCCAACGGGCGCAAGTCGAGAATATCCAGCTGCAACTGCTGCAGCAGGCGCTCGCCGGACGGCGGTTCGAACAGGTCGACCCGCCCGCCGTTGATGGCGGCAAAACGGGTCTCGTAACTGCCGCGCTCGTCGTGCTGATCGAGCAGGTTGATGTAGTCGCGCCCCTGTTTGCCCCAGGCCGCCAGCAGCGGGTGGGCATGCTGGTGTAGACTGGCATCGTCCAGTTGCAAGGGGGTGCCCGGACGGCGCTGCTGGCGCTGGTACTGATGGCGCAGCAGATCCTGGTCGGCAACGATGTCGCCCCAGTAATGCTGGCAGGGGTTGAGTACCGCCAGCAGTACCTGACTGAAACGCCCTATGGCGGCCAGCGCCTCCAGGGTCTGGGCCGGCAGCGAGGAAATACCGAACACGATCACCCGGCGCGGCAGCGCGCTCGGACGCTCACCGGCGGCCAGCAACTGCTCGATGAAACGCGGATGAATACCGGCGCGGCTGTCGCGCAGCCGCTCGACCCCGACGTCAGCCAGCACCGCCCGCCACAGGGCCGGCTGCCAGCGCTCCTGGGCGCTCAGTTGGCGGTAGCCCTCGCGCGCCAGCGCTATCCGATCCTGGCCGCCAGCCCAGTCATTCAGCCAGTCGGCGCGGTACACCTGATACTGATCGAACAGGTCAGCCAGGCGCTGCGCCAGTTGGTAGCACTTGCGGCAGTCCTGGTCATCGGCGAGAAACTGCCGCAGCGGGGCGAAATCCGGCTGTTCGAGCAGGGCCGGGAGCAGGCGCATCAGCCGCCAGGTCAGTGGCTGTTTGTCCAACGGCGAGCTTTCTGGCACCGCTTCACGGCCAAGCACCCCGCGATAGGCCTGCCACAGAAACTGCGCCGGCAACTGCACCTCCAGCGCCGCGGCAATACCACAGCCGCCCTGCTCAGGATCGGCCGCCAGCGCCATCTGCAGCCACTGGGCAATGCCATTGCTCTGCACCAGCACTACTTCATTTTCCAGCGGTGCCAGCGGGTGCGCACGCAGCCAGTCGACCATCAACTGGCGCAGGCTTTCCAGGCGGTTGCCGTGGATGATCATCAGGCCGGGTGAAAGGCGGTCGGCGTCCTGCATGGCGGATCCTGGTCGAATGCGGTTGTTGTCGGCGATAGTATCAGGCTGCCTGCGACAGGTCAGGTCGCAGTGCCCCGTCCGCTGCTGCGCAATCTGCGCCGATTCGGTTTATCCTTGGAGCCTGCAAGGGAATTCACTGTTACGCAAGGATATCGCATGTTGCCCCGTTACCTGACACTCGCCCTGATCGCCAGCCTGGCCGCCACCGGTGCCAGCGCCGATGACCATCCACTACTCAGCCGCTTCCCGGGCGCGCAGCTCAAGGGGCACGAGTCCATCGCCTATGAACACGTCGCTCTGCCACAGGCAGCGGCCGATGCACCCGACACCGAACCACTGGTGCTGGTCGGCGACCTCAGCCGGCATACCTACGAAATCGGCAACGTCTCCACCCTCAAGGTCTGGGAAAACTATCAGGCGGCGCTACAGCGGGCCGGCTTCGAAATCCTGTTCCAGTGTGAGCGCGAGGCCTGTGGTCCGGGACGTGACGTCAAACGCATGGCTGATCCGCTGGCGGTCAGTGGCAATGTTTACAATTTCTACCGCAACCCCTATTACCTGCTCACGCGCCAGGACAATATTCACCTGGCCCTGTTCATCGGCGGCCATAACGACCGCGTGAGCGTGCAACAGGTGATTGTCGAAACCGTCGCGCGCGATACCGACCTGATCAGCCTGGATAGCGACTATCTCAACCAGGCCGACGACAGCGCCCTGCCCGAGATCAGTGCCGAGCAGCGGGCCGAAGACCATCCACTGCTGTCACGCTACCCCGGAGCCCGCGTGCGCAATCGCGAACGCCGCGACTATGAGCAGTTCATCCTCCCGGTCCCGCCCGGCAGTGCCGCCGAGCCGCTGCCACTGGTCGGCGACCTGACCCGGCACTTCTACGAAGTGCGCAATGTCTCGACCCTGAAACTCTGGGACAACTATCAGGCCGCACTGGAGAGCGGCGGCTTCGAGCTGCTCTGGCAATGCCAGCGTGACGCCTGCGGCAATCAGCGCGAGCGCAAAGCGCTGGGTGACCGGCTATCGCTAGAGGGCAATGTCTACAACTACCACTCCGCCCCCTACTACGCGGTCTATCAGCGCGACGGCAGCCAGGGCCCGGTTCACGTAGCCCTTTACATTGGCGGGCATGCTGACCGGGCGGCGATCCAGCAGGTAGTGATCGAGGGACGCGGGCGCGCCGATGACCTGATTCAGGTGAACGCCGAAGGGCTGTACCGAGACCTGCAGGAAGCCGGCAAGGCGTTGATCTACGGCATCCACTTCGATACCGACAGTGCCGCCATCAAGCCCGAATCGGCTCCTACGCTGCAAGCCATTGCCGAGTTGCTGGGCCAGCATCCAGCGCTGCGCCTGTATGTGGTCGGGCATACCGATGATACCGGTAGCGAACAGCACAACCTGCGCTTGTCTTCGGCCCGGGCCGAAGCGGTAGTCAAGGCTTTGAGTAGTGACTACGCAGTGGCCGCCAACCGGCTGCAGAGCGCGGGCGTCGGCCCCTATGCGCCGGCCGCCGGCAATCTGGATGAGGCTGGCCGTCAGCGCAACCGGCGGGTCGAACTGGTACAGCGCCTGCCCTGAACAAGCGGGGCGGCGCGCTGGCCCTGGGCTCAACCAAGCACAGTGGTGCTATACCTGACTGCCCAGATAGCGCCGCTCCCAGGGCGTGATTTCGTCCATGAAACTGGCCAGCTCCAGACGCTTGGTGGCCAGGTAACCGTCGATGAACTCGTCACCGAACAACTGCCGCGCCAGTTGGCTGCGCTCAAGCCGATGCATGGCCTCAGGCAGGGTATCGGGCAGGGTCAGCGCGTCCGGGGCCTGAAACACCCCCTGCACCGCCGCACTGGGCGTAAGCTGCTGGTCAATCCCGTGCAGGCCAGCGGCCAGGCTCACGGCAATCGCCAGATAGGGATTGGCGTCACCGCCCGGCAGGCGATTCTCAACCCGCCGCGCCGCTGGCTCACTGGCCGGAATCCGCAGTCCGGCCATGCGGTTGTCACTCGACCAGCACAGGTTGTTGGGTGAGGCGTAGGTGTTGCAGAACCGCTGATAGGAGTTGATGTGCGGCGCCATCAGCAGAGTCAGCTCACCGAGGCAGGTCTGCAACCCGCCCAGGTAATGCTCAAACTGGGCTGTGGGCCCGGCATTGCCAAGATCGGTAAAGATATTGCGCCCGGTCTGATCCACCACACTCTGATGCACATGCATCGAACAGCCCGGCACACGCGGCAACGGCTTGGCCATGCAGACGGCAATCAGACCATGCTTGAGCGCTACCTCATGCAGCAGATGCTTGAACAGGAAGGTCTGGTCGGCCAGCAGCAGCGCATCGCCATGCACGAAATTGATCTCGAACTGGCTGATACCCATCTCGTTCATGAAGGTATCGCGCGGGATGCCGAGCGCGGCCATGCCGGCCTTGAGTTCCTCGAAGAACGGCCGCAGACCGTTGGCCGAGCTGACGCTGAAGGCCGAAATACCCGGCTCACGCCGGCCATCCAGACCAACCGGGGCCCGGAATGGCTGGTACTCGTCGGCCTGGCGCTCGAACAGAAAGAACTCCAGCTCGGTGGCTACCACCGGTTGCCAGCCTCGCTCGGCATAGCGCTTAAGCACTCGTGCCAGCAGCGCCCGGGTCGACAGCCCTGAGGGCCGGCCGTCCAGCTCCACTGCCTCACAGACCGCCAGCGCGCGCGGCACCTCAGCCCAAGGCAGCACATGCACCTGCTCGGGCAGGGCCTGCAATACCAGGTCACCATCGTCGTGACCATAGAACTCCGGTTCCGGGTAGCCGCCCATCACCGCTTGCAGCAGCACGCCCCGGGCCAGTTGCAGCCGACGCCCGGCCAGAAAGCCCTCAACGGTCATTACCTTGCCCCGCGGGATGCCATTCAGATCGGGGGTCACACACTCGATATCGGCTACCCCAGCCAGGCGCTGGGACAGAGGGACAATCAACTGCGGGGAATTCATCAATGCTTGCCTTATGCTGCATGCCGAGTTGGCAACCAAACGATGATACCCCAAGCCCGCCGACTACGTCGCCTGCCCCCTCTGTGCAGAACATTCTCGACAAAACGCAGGAGCTGCCTTACTCTCAGCACCATGAACGAACGTTCATTCATAAAAATAACAGGACATCACCATGCGTCATACCGGCAAACACCTGACCTTCCTGCTGCCCGCAGTGCTGCTGCTCAGCGCCTGCCTGAGTGGGGGTGGCAGCAGCAATCGCGCCCCCAGCCCTACCCCTCCACCGAACAATGACCCAATACCTACGGTCAACTATCTGAGCGCCATCGGCATTGGCGTCAGCGATCTGGACGCCGCAGTCAAACTCTATACCCAGGGCCTGGGCATGCGCGAACTCAAGCGCCTGCAACGCGACAACCGCCACGAGGTCATCCTTGAGTCGGCCGATGGCCGGGGCTCGCTGGTAGCTCTGATGAGTTTTACCGACGGCATTGGCCGTAACGTCCAGCAAAATCCGGGCAAGCTGGTGTTCTACGCCCGCGACCCCAACACCTTCGCGGCACAGTTCAACGCGGCTGGCGGGCGCATTACCCTGCCGCCGATGCCGCAAGCCGCCTTTGGCGGTGTGCTGGTCGGCTTCGGCCGGGATCAGGACAACAACCTGATCGAAATTGTCGGTGACGACAGCGCCAATCACTCCTATTTTGGCGCCTTTGGCCTTGGCGTCAGTGATCTGGAAGCGGCGCGGGATTTCTACACCGAGGTGCTGGGACTGGAGCAGAGTTTGTTTCTGGAAATTCCCGGTCAATACGATGAATACATCCTTCAGTCTCCGGTGCCCGGCGGCTCGGCCCTGGTGCTGATGCACTGGACCAACGACAGCGTGCGCAACTACAGCGACAACCCGATCAAGCTGGAATTCGCCTCATCCGACCCGCAGGCTCTGGCTGGCGCACTGGAGCGCAGCGGCATGGCCATCGAACGCCCCCTCGCGCCCAGTGCCGAACCCGGCCTTGAGAACCAACTGGTGGGCTACAGCAGCGATGCCGACGGCAACTTGCTGGAACTGCGCCAAGGCATCCGTGGTTATCTGGGCGGCGCCGGCATCGGCACCGACGACCTTGATGCCGCCCTGCGCTTTTACACTGAAGGCCTGGGCATGCATGAAGTCACTCGTCGCAGCCGCACCGACCGCGACGAAGTAGTACTGGAGTCAGCCGACGCACGGGGCTCGCAACTGGTACTGATGCAGTTCACCGATGGCGAGCCGCGCAGCATGCGGCGTAACCCCGGCAAGCTGGTGTTCTATGTCAGTGACCCCGAGCAGACGGCGCTGGACCTGATCGCCGCTGGCGGCCTGGTGACGCTGCCGCCAAGCTTCCAGCCCGGCCTGAATGTGGTGGTTGGCTTTGGTCGCGACCCGGACAACAACCTGATCGAGCTCGTCGGTAGCCCGGCAGCCGTACAGAGTTACTTCGGTGCCTTCGGCATCGGGGTCAGCGATCTGCAGGCGGCCCGCGACTTCTACGTCGACACCCTGGGTCTGCGTCAGGTGCTGTTCCTGCCGATTCCCGGCCAGTATGACGAATACATTCTGCAAGGTCAGGGCGGCTCGGCATTGGTACTGATGCACTGGACCAACGCAGTCCCACGCAACTACACCGACAACCCGGTTAAGCTGGAATGGCGCAGCATGTCGCCGGATGGACTGATCAGCGGAATCGAACAGGCGGGAGAGCGGGTGGTTCAGACCCCGAACTCCGACGACACCCGCGACGATGAGCAGGTGGCCTATGCCAAGGATGCCGATGGCACCTTGCTGGAGATCTTGCCGGCGCCCTGGGGGCGCTAGCGCTGTGCATCAGCCACTCAAGCCAAAGCGCTTGAGTGGCTGATGAAGTAGCGTTTCAGAAACTCAGAGCCCGGTCACCCTGCTCGTCCTTGATCCGGGTCGGCAGACCCATCTCATTGAGCAGGTTGATAAACGGCTTGGGATCGAGTTCTTCAACGTTGACCATCTTCTGCACATCCCAACTGCCATTGGCAATCAGGATCGCCGCAGCGACTGGCGGCACGCCGGCGGTGTAGGAGATACCCTGACTACCGACTTCCTGGTAGGCCTCGGCATGATCGGCAACATTGTAGATGAACACTTCCTTATCCACCCCGTCCTTCTTGCCCTTGACCACGTCGCCAATGCAGGTCTTGCCGCTGTAGTTCGGTGCCAGTGAAGACGGATCAGGCAATACGGCCTTGACCACCTTAAGCGGCACCACTTCCAGCCCTTCGGCGGTCTTGACCGGCTGTTCGGACAACAGTCCGAGGTTCTTCAGCACGGTGAACACATTGATATAGTGTTCGCCAAAGCCCATCCAGAACCGGATGTTGGGCACATTCAGATTCTGCGACAGTGAGTGCAGTTCGTCATGCCCGGTCATGTAACTGGTCTGCGAGCCAACCACCGGCAGGTCGTCGGTACGCTTGATCTCGAACATGCTGTTCTGAGTCCACTGGCTGTTCTGCCAGGACCAGACCCGCCCGGTAAACTCGCGGAAGTTGATTTCCGGGTCGAAGTTGGTGGCGAAGTACTTGCCGTGGCTACCGGCGTTGATATCGATGATATCGATCTCATCGACACTGTCGAAGTACTCGTTGACCGCCAGCGCCGCATAGGCATTGACCACACCCGGGTCGAAGCCGACGCCGAGAATCGCGGTGATGCCCTTCTCTTCGCAGATCGCCTTGCGCTTCCATTCGTAGTTGGCGTACCACGGCGGGTTTTCACAGATCTTGTCCGGCTCTTCGTGAATGGCGGTATCGAGGTAGGCGGCACCGGTTTCGATGCAGGCCTGAAGTACCGACATATTGATGAAAGCCGATCCGACATTGATCACCAGTTGCGACTGTGTCTTGTCAATCAACGCCTTGGTGGCCTCGACATCGAGCGCATCCAGAGCATGGGCTTGCAATTCACCGGCAACCTTGAGGCTGCCCTTTTCCCTAACGCTGTCGACGATCTGCTGGCATTTCTCCAGCGTGCGCGAAGCGATATGGATATTGCCCAGCACATCGTTGTGCTGGGCGCACTTGTGTGCGACCACCTGGGCCACACCACCGGCACCAATAATCAGAACGTTTTTCTTCATTTCTCTTCCTCGAAACGCCTCCTTGGACGGGCTGGGAGCGAGTAGTGGGATAGCCTCAGGAGAGGCTGCTGACAAAGTCTTCGAAACCGAATTCCCTGACCAGTTCGATGCTGCCATCCAGTTGGCGCACCGCAATCGCCGGCATTTGCACGCCGTTGAACCAGTTCTTCTTGACCATGGTGTAGCCAGCAGCGTCGATAAACGACAAGCGGTCGCCGACCTTCAGTTCACGATCAAAATTGAACTCACCGAAGATGTCTCCGGCCAGGCACGACTTGCCGCACACCATGTACGGGTACGGGCCATCGCAGGGCTCCATCTTCGCCGGTTGACGATAGATCAGCAGGTCAAGCATGTGCGCTTCGATCGAGCTGTCGACGATCGCCAGCTGCTTGCCATTGAACAGGGTATCGAGCACCGTGACTTCCAGTGAGGTGCTCTGGGTGATAGCAGCCTCGCCGGGCTCCAGATAGACCTGCACGCCGTAACGCTGGGAAAACGCCTTGAGTCGGGCACAGAAGGCATCGACCGGGTAACCCTCACCGGTAAAGTGGATGCCGCCCCCCAGACTAACCCACTCGACTTGCTCCAGCAGCGCGCCGAAACGCTCTTCGATCTGATTGAGCATCTGGTCGAACAGGGCAAAGTCACTGTTCTCGCAGTTGTTGTGGATCATGAAGCCGGAGATCTTGTCGATCACCTTCAGCACCTTGTCAGCATCCCACTCGCCCAGGCGGCTGAACGGCCGCGACGGGTCGGCGATGATGAATTCGGAACTGGAAACCCCGGGGTTCAGGCGCAGGCCGCGCACATGGCTGGCCGAAGCCTGCTCGAAGCGTTCGAGCTGACCGATCGAGTTGAAGATGATCTTGTCCGAATGCGCCAGCACCTCTTCGATCTCATGATCGGCATAGGCGACGCTGTAGGCGTGGGTTTCACCACCGAATTTGAGCTTGCCCAGCTTGACCTCGTTGAGCGAGGAAGAGGTGGTGCCGTCCATGTACTGGCTCATCAGGTCGAATACCGACCAGGTGGCGAAGCACTTTAGGGCCAGCAGGGCCTTGGCTCCGGACTGCTCGCGCACGTACTGGATGATGTCCATGTTGCGCTTGAGCTTGCTCTTGTCGATCAGGTAGTAGGGCGTCTGGATCAATTCGGTGTTACCTCCTGCGGTTCCAGGCTCCGGGTACCCCCGGTTTTTCGAGAAAGCGCGCGATTATAGAGTAAAGGTCGCCACGCTTCGAGTAAAAATACCCCGTCATCTCTCAAGATCCGTCAGCCTAACGCGCATTCAAGTCAGTTTAAAGACAGACACCCTTGCGAAATACCAAAAACGCATTAAATCAGCAACATGAATGCATTAGACCTATTCAGTTATACACCTATAGTAGATCTGACACCCCCTCAACGGAGAACAACAATGTCCAACTCCCTGCCCCGCCAACTGGGC
This sequence comes from Halopseudomonas phragmitis, assembly GCF_002056295.1. NCBI lineage: Bacteria > Pseudomonadati > Pseudomonadota > Gammaproteobacteria > Pseudomonadales > Pseudomonadaceae > Halopseudomonas > Halopseudomonas phragmitis. Next base: position 585,599 of record NZ_CP020100.1, read on the forward strand.
CTGGGCCTGCTCGGGCTGGCCCTGAGCGGTGCCAGCCTGGCCGCGCCGAAACCAGCCGAACCAACCACCGCCACTGCCAACAGCGCCGTGCTTGAGCAACTGCCGTTTGCCGACACCCGGGCCTTTGACGACGCCCGACGGGGCTTCATTGCCGCGCTACCGGATGGTCTGGTGGTCGATGGCAGTGGCCGTACCGCCTGGAACATGGCCGCCTATGCCTTCCTCGACAAGGAACAGGCCCCAGCCACGGTCAACCCCAGCCTCTGGCGCCAGGCCCGGTTGAATGCCATTCACGGTCTGTTCGAAGTGGTTGAAGGCATGTACCAGATTCGCGGCATGGATCTGGCCAACATGACCATCATCGAGGGCGAGACAGGGCTGATCATCATCGATCCGCTGCTGACCCCAGCCACCGCCAAGGCCGGTCTTGAGCTGTACTACCAGCACCGGCCGCAGAAGCCGGTTGTAGCCGTACTCTACACTCACAACCACGCCGACCACTTTGGCGGGGTCAAGGGTGTGATCGACGAGGCTGACGTTCGCGCCGGCAAGGTCAAGGTCTACGCCCCCTATGGCTTTATGGAGCATGCCGTTTCGGAAAACGTAATTGCCGGCAATGCCATGGCCCGGCGCGCCACTTACCAGTTCGGCGCCGGGCTGCCGGCTGGCGAGCGTGGGCACGTCGATACCGGCCTGGGCAAGGCGCTGGCCAGCGGCCCGCTGTCGCTGATCGCTCCGACCAATACCGTGCCGGATGATGCGACCCTGACCATCGACGGCATCGAGATCGAATTCCAGATGGCCCACGGCACTGAAGCCGAAGCGGAAATGATGATGTACTTCCCGCAGTTCAAGGTGCTCAACACCGCTGAAATCACCAGCCAGCACCTGCACAATATCTACACCATCCGCGGCGCCGCGATCCGCGATGCCAGCGCCTGGTCGCACTATATCGACAGAGCTCTGGAGCGTTTTGGTGACCGTGCCGACATCTTGATTGCCCAGCACCACTGGCCGATCTGGGAGCGCGAGCGGGCTCAGCACTTCCTCGCCGTGCAGCGCGACCTGTACAAGTTCATCCATGACCAGACCGTGCGGATGATGAACAAAGGCCAGTTGCCCGGTGACATCGCCGAAAATATCAAGCTGCCGGCCAGCCTCGATCAGGAGTGGTACGCCCGCGGTTACTACGGCACCCTCAAGCACAACGCCCGGGGCGTTTACCAACGCTACATGGGCTGGTATGACGCTAACCCGGCCAACCTCGACCCGCTGCCGCCACGCCAGAACGCCGCCAAGACCATCGAGTACATGGGCGGTGCTGACAAGGTGCTCGAGCAGGCTCGCCAGGACTTTGCCAACGGCGAGTACCGCTGGGTCGCCTGGGTTATGAGCCAGGCCGTATTTGCCGACCCGGACAACCGCGCCGCTCGCGAACTGGGGGCAGATGCGCTGGAACAACTGGGTTATCAGGCTGAGGCCGGTACCTGGCGCGGTGCCTATCTGATGGGCGCACAGGAGCTGCGCAACGGTGTCGGTGAGGCGCGACGCGGAAGCGGACTCGATCCTGATCTGTTGCAGGCGCTGGAGGCTGGCATGTTCTTCGATTTGCTGGCGGTGCGCCTGAACCCGGAGAAAGCCGACGGCAAGCATCTGGTGATCAACTGGTCACTGACCGACCTGGACGAGCACTACCGGCTCAACCTACAGAACGCCACCCTCACCTACCGTTCAGGTGCGCTGGCTGAGCAGGCCCATGCCAGTGTCAGCATGACCCGCGAGACGTTGGACCAGATCCTGCTGCGCCGCACCACCTTCCCCGAGGCGGTGCAAGGTGGCCAGATCAAGGTTGAAGGCGAGCCCAAGGCGTTCTTCGCCCTGCTGCAAATGCTCGACGAGCCATCCGGCAACTTCCCGATTGTCGAACCGGTACGCTAAACCACCGGCGCAGGAGCCTGGCTTCGTGGTGATCCAGCAATACTTCTGGATGGCCACGTCGCTACGCTCCTCGCCATGACCCCGAGGGTGGCACCACCGCCCTCGACTACCCGCTCTCACTACCCCATCACCCTCACCGCCGTCATCACCAGGCGCAAAGCGCCGTGGTGATCCATACGCCCTCTGGATGGCCGCGTCGCTACGCGACTCGCCATGACACCAAGGGGAACACCCCCGCCCTCGACTCCCCCTCACCACCCCTTCACTCTCCCTCCCGTCATCACGAGGCGCAAAGCGCCGTGGTGATCCACACGCCCTCTGGATGGCCGCGTCGCTACGCGACTCGCCATGACACCAAGGGGAACGCTGTGGTGACCCAAAGCGGCGACACATTTCCACATACCTCTAAAAGCAATGGCACCCGACCAGGGCTACCCTGAAAAGGATTGCCGTCTGGGAGGCCCAATGAGCGAGGCATTGCAACGCCTGTTCAATCTGCGCCGTGAAGAGCTGCTGCCGGTTAGTCTGGCGATGGCTTTCTTCTTCTGCGTGTTGACCGCACTGATGGTCCTGCGCCCGGCGCGTGAGGCTTTGGGCATGCAGGGCGGGATCGATGCGGTGCGCTGGCTGTTCATCGGTACCGCGCTGATCACCCTGCTGGTCAATCCACTGTTCGGTCTGCTGGTCAGCCGCCTGCGCCGACTGACGTTCATCACCCTGACCTACCTGTTCTTCATCGTCAGCCTGCTGTTGTTCCATGCCATATTACGGCTCTCGCCGCAGGTGATCGGCATCACTACCGGCCAGGTGTTCTATGTCTGGTTCAGTGTCTTCAACCTGTTCACCACCATGGTGTTCTGGGCCTTAATGGCCGACCGTTTCAGTCTCGAACAGAGCAAACGGTTCTTCGGTCTGATCGCGGTTGGCGGCACCTGCGGGGCGATTTTCGGGCCCTGGCTGGCTACTCGCCTGGCTGAGCCGCTGGGCACTGCGCAACTGTTGCTGGTGTCCTGCGGTTTTCTGCTGCTGGCCCTGGCCGCCGCCTGGGGCATCGCCCGCCTGCAACCAGAGCGCCCACCCGGCCAGCCACCGACAGCCGAACCCGAGCGTATCGGTGGCAGCGCCTGGGAAGGTCTGCGTGCACTGTTGAGTTCACGCTACCTGCTGGGGATCGCCAGCTACGTGGTGATTCTGGCGATCATGGCCACCTTCATCTATTTCACCCGGCTGCAGATGGTCGCCGCCCAGGGCGAGGAACTGGACCTGCGCACCGCGCTGTTCGCCCGTATCGACCTGATCACCCAACTGACCACGCTGGTATTGCAGATCCTGGTGGCTGGTCATCTGATGAAACGCCTTGGCGTGCACATCACTCTGGCTCTGCTACCGCTGACCGCCGCACTGGGTTTCATCGGCCTGGCGCTGGCCGGCTCGCTGGCGGCCCTGATCGTGTTCGAAGCCTGTTTCCGCGCGGTACAACGCGCTCTGATGCGTCCGGCCCGGGAAACCCTGTTTACCGTGGTCAGCCGTGAGGACAAGTACAAAGCCAAAGCCTTTATCGATACCTTCATCTACCGTGCCGGCGATGTGGTCGGCGCCCAGACCGAAGGTTTACTGGGGCGCCTGGGCATGGGACTGGCGGCCGTCGCCAGTGTCGCCGTGCCGTTGGCACTGGTCTGGGCAGCACTGGGCCTATGGCTCGGTCGCGCCCAACAGCGTCAGGCCGACACCCCGACTTTCACACCAGAACCTGGAGGAACCCGCCATGATCTCCCGTCGTGACTATTTGAAACTGGCGCTGCTCAGCGGCGCCGCCCTGAGTCTCAAGCCAAGCCTGCTATGGGCCAGTGATCAGGCCCTGCCGCTGCTCACCCGTCAGGTACCGTCTTCAGGCCAGACTCTGCCGGCAGTGGGGCTGGGCAGTTCGGCAACCTTCTCCCGGGTGGCCGGCAGCGATGATGTCGAGGCTCTGCGTGCAGTACTGCAGGCCATGCTGGAACACGGTGGCAGCGTGTTCGATACCGCTCCCAGCTATGGCGCCTCCGAGCAGGTGGCCGGACGTATCGCCAACCAGGAGGGCATTGCCGAACGGCTGTTCTGGGCCACCAAGCTGAATGTGGCCGGACGCGGCGCCGGCCAGGCCGACCCGCAGGCGGCCCAGGCGCAACTGGATGCCTCGTTCGCCCGGATCAACAAACCGGTGATCGACCTGATTCAGGTCCACAACCTGGGGGATGTGCCAACGCAACTGGGACTGCTCAAGGATTTGCGCGAACAGGGCCGGGTACGGCATATCGGCGTCACCACCACCTTCGCCCAGCAGTACGAGTATCTCGAGCAGGTAATGCAGCGTGAGCCGCTGGATTTTATCGGCATCGATTACGCCATCGACAACCTGACCATGGAGCAACGGATTTTGCCGCTGGCCCAGGAGAAAGGTATTGCCGTACTGGTCTATGCACCGTTCGGCCGGACCCGCCTGTGGGACCGGGTCCGCGGCCATGAAGTGCCGGACTGGGCGAGCGAGTTCAACGCCCACTCCTGGGCCCAGTTCTTCCTCAAGTTCGTGCTCGCCCATCCGGCGGTGACCTGCGCCACCCCGGCCACCAGCCGCCCGCATCATATGATCGACAATATGGGCGCGGCGCTCGGCGCACTACCGGATGCCGACATGCGCCAGCGAATGATTGCTCACCTGGAAAGTCTGTAAGCCAGAAACGACAAAGGCGATGCCGAGGCACCGCCTTTGTGATGAGCACCGCAGACGATCAGAAGTTGTAACGCAGACCCGCGGAGACAAAATCCACATCGTAGGTATCGGCGACATCGCGGTAGCGCTCATACTCGGCCACCAGGCTGAAGCTTTGGGTCAGCATCAGGCTGGCACCAACGCCCCAGGACCAGACCCACTCCTTGTCCGAGTAGCTTTCGCTATCAGTGATGCCAAATACCGTGAACTTGTCCTTGGCCTTGGTACGCAGCTGATGATAGCCAACCTTGCCGAACAGGCTCAGGCGATCCAGCGGCAGGGTCCCTACGGCGTTAAGACCCAGACCCTGGGTTTCAGCGGTCGTTCTGGCAACCGCGACCCCATCAGTGGCCTTGTAGCTGAGTTCGCCCAGGTCAATGTACTGGAACTCCACGCCCACGTAAGGGTTTAGCTGAATACCGGCACCGATCTTGAAGGCCGTGTCCTTGGTATCGAGGGAGGAGCTGACGCCCGGTACAACCCCCCAATAGTTGTCGAGAGCGCTTTTGGAAATATCCGCATCAGACTGACCGACACTGGCAAACAGGTAGCCGTTGACCTGTTCGGCCTGGGCAACGCCAGTCAGGCTGGCCAGGCTGATTACGGCGGCAGAAAGCAGGGTTTTCTTGAACATTATTGTGACATCTCCATCTGACTTGTCATAACCGCCTTCATGGCGGTGGTTCCGTTACTCGGCCTCTCCCGGCCCGAGTGGGGCAATCATACGACCAGATAAAGGCATTGCGCCATAGCCTGACAAAACAAAAAAGCGCCTCAGCCTCAAGGCAGTGACAGCAGAGTTTGCAAACGCTCAACGAAGAACGACCGCTGCTGTTTCAGACTGAACAGCCGGGGAGCGAACAGCCAGCTTTGGGTGACACCCATCAGTTGGGTGTATATCAGCAAAGCCAGACTTTCCGGGCTCTGCGCCGCAGGCAGCAATGACTGACGCTGGGCCTCGGCCACCAGCGCGCTGAGCGCATCGATGATGCGCCGGGTCAGCTTGCGCTCGCGCTTGAGCGTGGGCGCAAGCGCCTCAGTCAGTTCAGTCTTGTTCAGCAGAATCTCGAACGACTGACGAAACCAGGCATCCTCGACCAGCAGCTCCAGCCAACGACTGGCGAACCTTTCGATAGCCTGCAGCGGCTGCTGATGACTGGCCGCCTCGGCTACCAAAGCCTCCAGCGGCTCCTGCGAATAGGCCAATACCGCCTGGTACAGGTCATCCTTGTTCTTGAAGTGCCAGTAGATCGGCCCGCGGCTGTAGCCAGCTTCCTTGGCGATCATCGCCAGAGTGGTGTTGGAGTAGCCGTTGCGGCTGAACAGCGTCAGCGCGGCTTCGATGACTTTCAGGCGGGTTTTTTCCGCTTCTTCCTTGGTTCGACGCATGGGTGTTCCGGGTAAACCGCCACCACCGGGTGATGGTGACGGTGAATGGGTATCAGAGCGCGCCGTCGGCCGCCATCTGCATGTAGCTGGGGTCAAAACGCAGCCTGATGTTAGCGCTATCGCCCAGGGTCACGCCATTGGGGAAGCTGATGCCAACGAAATCGGCACTGGGAGCCCCCTCGCCAAGCAAGCCCTTGTCGAAGGAGAACTCACGCACGCTGTCCATCGCCTCGACCGCCTCCGGGCTGGCAATGAAGGCCAGCGCATCGGCAGCCTGCCAGAACATCTGCATCCCCGCCAGTTGCGCCTCGTAGCCTGCCTGATCAGTGCCCGACGCCTCGCCCAAAAAGGCACGGGCCTTCTGCCCTTCTTCACTGTCAGTGCCGAGCACCGCCATCAGCTCGAACCAGGCGCCGGTCAGTGCCTTGCCCAGCGCCGGATTGGCTGCAAGCGTAGCCGTGTTGACAATGGTCAGGTCCTTGATATGCCCGGGAATCATGCTCGAATCAAACACCCGGTTGGCGCCCGGTACGCTGGCCACATCATCAAGCAGCGGGTTCCAGGTCACCACGTTGCGCACTCCCGAAGTATTGAACGCGGCCACGATATCAGCATCACCGGTATTGACCACGGTCACATCACGCTCACGCAGGCCAACACTGTCCAGTGCCCGCGCCAGCAGATAGTGCGACACCGAAAGCTCCACCAGATTGACCTGCTGGCCCTTGAGGTCGGCAACATTGGTGCTGTCCTTCATCACCAGCCCGTCGTTGCCATTGGAGTAGTCACCAACGATCAGCGCAGTGGTATCGACACCACCGGCAGCCGGGATCGACAGCGCATCCATGCTGGTCGCCACCACCCCGTCAAACTGACCTGCGGTGTACTGGTTGATCGACTCGATGTAATCGTTGATCTGCACGATCTCGACCTCAATGTCGTACTTGTCGGCCCATTTCTTCATGATCCCCGACTCGTCGATATACAGCCACGGAATCCAGCCGGCATAGATGCTCCAGGCCAGCTTGAAGCTGTCGCGCTCCTGGGCCGAGACCACCGGGGCCGCCAGTGTCGAGGCGGCCAACGCTAACACCGCGCCCTTGGCCAAACGGCTCACACGGCGAGTAAAGGGGGTTGGCTTTTTCATGATTCAACTCCTGAATGGATTTGGGTGTTGCCTCCGGTACAGCAAAAGCCGCGCCAGCTTTGCCTGGCGCGGCCGTGATCAGAAAAACTTCAGATAGCGGTTCAGTTCCCAGTCCGAGACATGGGTGTGGTATTCGCTCCACTCGCGGCGCTTGAAGGTAACGAAGCTGTCGAACATCGCCGGGCCGAATACGGCTTTTGACAGGGGGTCGGCGGCAAACGCCTCAATCGCCTCGCCCAGCGTCTGCGGCAGCATCTCGATACCCAGCTCACGGACCTCGGCATCGCTGTAGTTGTACATGTTCTCGCGGTGTGGCTGGCCTGGATCGATGCCCTCGCGGATCCCTTCCAGACCCGCCGCCAGAATCAGCGCCGCGCCCAGGTAAGGGTTGCAGGCAATGTCGGCGGCGCGGCATTCGACCCGGGCACCCTGCGACGGAATGCGCAACATATTGGTGCGGTTGTTGTTGCCGTAACAGACAAATACCGGCGCCCAGGTCGAGCCGGACATCGCCCCCTTGCGCACCAGGCGCTTGTAGCTGTTGACCGTCGGTGCAATCACCGCACTGATGGCCTTGGCATGCTTCATGACCCCACCGATAAAGTGATAGGCCATCTGCGTCACCCCACAGCCATAGGGATCCTCGCCGGCGGCCGGATCGAACAGGTTGCGCCCGCTCTCGCGGTCGGCCAGCGACATGTTGTAGTGCGCACCACTGCCGGTCCGGTTGGCCGATGGCTTGGGCATGAAGCTGGCAAAGCCGCCGTGCTTGCGCGCAATTTCGTTGGCCATCAGGCGGAAGAACACCAGCCGGTCGGCCATGTGCAGGGCATTGGTGTAGGTGAAATCAGTCTCGAACTGACCGTTGGCATCCTCGTGATCGAAGGAATAGACATCCCAGCCCATGGCGTTCATGGCTTCCACCAGTTCGCCGACAATCGGCAGGTTGTCCATCAGGGTGCGCGGGTCATAGCACGGCTTGGCCAGGGTATCGCGGGCGCTGAGCGGCTCGAAGCCGCCATCTTCGGTATCACGAAACAGGAAGAACTCGGTCTCGATCCCCAGATTGAAGGTCAGCCCCATGTCGGCGGCCGCCGCCACCTGACGTTTGAGGATATTGCGTGAGCAGGCCTCGAACGGCGCCCCGTCCAGGTGCAGATCACTGGCGAACCAGGCCAGCTCCGGATTCCACGGACAGACAGTCACGGTATCGGTGTCCGGCATCGCTGCCACCTCGTTGTCGCTAATGTCCTGCGGCACTCCATCCAGCGCTGCCCCGGTGAACAGCTCAGAGCCCTTGAGCATACGCCCCAGGTGATCCAGCGGCACGAACTTGCCCTTGATCACACCATGCAGATCAACATAACCGGCCAGCGCGTACTTCACACCTTTGGTCTGCAACGATTGCTTGAGTGCTTCAGTGGATGCGGACATGACATGACTCCAACGGTTGAACGGCGCACCCGTGGCGCCTGGTACGAATCTTTCATTCAACATACATGCCAGCATGCATGTATAGATATTAACCAGGCACTTCGCGACCAGCCGCCGCCGCTCTCACTACGCTTTCGGGAGAAATGGAAAATGAAAGAAAATCAGCCGCTTGTGCAGACATATCGACTCGGCAACCTGACCCTGCAGAATGGCCAGACTCTGTATGACGGCCAACTTAGCTACTTGAAATTGGGTGAACTGAATGCCGCTGGCGACAACTTGATCGTACTGCCGACGTACTATGGTGGAACACACTTGGGCAATTTGCCCCTTGTTGGTGCGCACAGCCCGCTGGACCCAGCCCGCTACTGCATCCTGATTCCCAACCTGCTCGGCAACGGTCAGTCCAGCTCACCCAGCAACAGCCCGACGCCCCAACACGCCGCACACTTTCCGGCCATCAGCCTGGCCGATAACGTGCGGGCACAGAAGCAACTGATTGAAGCACGCTTTGCCGATGCCGCCCCAGCGCTGGTGCTCGGCTGGTCGATGGGGGGCATGCAGGCGCTGCAATGGGGTTGCCTGTATCCCGAGCGGGTCAGCCGAATTCTCAGCATCTGCGCCACTGCCCGCTGCTGGCCGCACAACCGGGTGTTTCTCGATGGCGTTGAGGCCGCCCTGACCTGCGACCCGCAATGGCAGAACGGTCACTACCAGAGCCCGCCCCGCGCCGGCCTCAAGGCCTTCGCCCGGGTCTACGCCGGCTGGGCCTACAGCCAGGCCTTCTACCGTGATGCGCTGTACCGGCAATTGGGGTTCGACAACATCGACGCTCTGCTCGCCTACTGGGAACAGGACCACCTGGCTCAGGACGCCAACGACCTGCTGTGCATGCTGGATACCTGGCGCCGTGGCGATATCAGCGCCAACCCGCAGTTCAACACCGACTTCACCGCCGCCCTAGGCGCCATCCGGGCCAAAACCCTGATCATGCCGTGCAGCACCGACCTCTACTTCACCGCCGAGGATGCCGCCTGGGAAGCACGGCGCATGCCTGATGCCGAACTACGAGTGCTGCACTCGGACTGGGGCCACTGCGCCGGTGCCCCGGGCCGGCACCCAGCCGACACCCGGCAAATATTGCGCGCCTGCGCCGAACTGCTGAACGCCTGAGCCCCCTACTCCCCCGGCCGCTCATCCCAGAACGGTCGCTGACTTTCACGCAGGGCGTCGGCCCGGCTCAGGCCAATGTCCTTGAGCGCACCGTGGTCCATCGACGCAAGCAAACGCCGTTCATAGGCCACCCGGCGCCAACGTTGAATGCGTTGCCAGAGACGCGTGAACCAGACCTGCGGTTTGAACTGGACCTGGCAACCCACGTCAGCAGGCCGGGAACGCTGATTCAACACACCGGAGTCCACTGACGGCATTGGCGCTCGACGGTTTTGGACCGTCGATGCCCTGGACGGGCATCGTCGAGCGGCCAGGGACGGCTTCACAGCGTGTCCAGAACCGTCGAGCGTCAATGCCGTAAACACCGCACGCTCTTTGATCAGCGTTCCCCATGCACGGGGCAATAACCTTTCACCTTTCATCAGCCATCCTCCTATTCAGGATGGCGTCAGTGTCGCGCCGGGTTTAACATCAATCCAACGAATGTTTTTTATGCAACCCATCTTAGGATTTGATGCATGGCCCACTACCCCGTTATCGACAGCGAACTGCTGCGCAGCTTCGTCGCCATTGCCGACCATGGCGGCTTCACCCGCGCCGCCGAAGCCCTGAACCGTACCCAATCGGCGATAAGCATGCAGATGAAGCGCCTGGAAGATGATGTGCTGGAACGCCCGTTGTTCCAGAAAGATGGTCGCCAGCTCAGCCTGACCGCCGAAGGTCAGTTGCTACTCGGCTATGCCCGTAGAATTCTCAAATTGCAGGGTGAAGTGCTCAACAGTCTGCGCGCGCCACACATGGTCGGCAGCGTCCGGGTCGGCACTCCTGACGACTACGTCATGCGCTTTCTGCCTGAGGTGCTGTCGCGCTTCGCCCAGGCCTACCCCATGGTCCAGGTGGAAATGCACTGTGAACCCTCGTACCAGTTGCTGCAGCGCAAGGATCTGGACCTGACCATCGTCACCCGCCAGCCGGGCCAGGAAATTGGCCAGTTGCTGCGTCAGGAGCAGATCGTCTGGGCCCAGGCCGCCGGCTTTGACCTGCACCGCAGCGACGTCTTGCCGCTGGCCATGTTCAACGCCGACTGCTTTTGCCGCGAATGGGCCTGCAACGCCCTCGACACCATGGGCCGTGACTACCGGGTGGCCTACACCAGCCCCAGCCTCTCGGCGATCATGGCCGTGGTTGGCGCCGGTCTGGCCTTGACCGCGCAGTTGCAGAGCCTGATACCCGCCCATATGCGGATCGTTGGCAAAGAGGAAGGATTACCCGACATGCCCTCGGCCAGCATCGTGCTGCTGCGCAATCCACAGACCCGTTCACCCATCACCGAATGCCTGGCCGAGCATATCGCCGAAGGCTTCCGGCTCTGATCAGCCCCAGTACAGCGTGCGCGGCTGGCCGCCCCGGGCCTCAAACAGATGACCTACATCCGGCACCGCATAGCAGCGGTCACCACGCTGTGGCTGCCAGGCATTGTATTCGGCGTGGGTAATGCCGATCTCCCACAACTCATCGGCCTGCCAACCGCACGGCCTGAGTTCCAGACGCACCTCGGCACCAATCAGATTGATCGCCTCGACCTGTAGCGGCAGGTGGGCATGCTCAACCGCATGCAACTGCAGGCGCACCTCATGCGGGCGCAGATACAACTGCACCTCGCCCCCGGCGCCAGCCGGCTCCGGCAGACGCACCCAGCCTTCGCCCTGGCGCACTTCGCGCCCATCCAACGCCCCGGCGAACACATTCACATGCCCCAGAAAATCGAACACGAAGCGACTGTCCGGCTTGGCATAGAGTGCCTGCGGCCGATCGACCTGTTCGATACGCCCGGCACTCATCACCACCACCTGATCGGACAGCTCCAGCGCTTCCTCCTGATCGTGGGTGACGAACACGCTGGTGAAATTCAGTTCATCGTGCAGGTTGCGTAGCCAGCGCCGCAGATCCTTGCGCACCTTGGCATCCAGCGCCCCGAACGGCTCGTCCAGCAGCAGAATGCGCGGTTGCATGGCCAGTGCCCGGGCCAGGGCGATGCGCTGCTTTTGCCCGCCCGACAGTTGCGACGGATAGCGCTCAGCCAGATGCGCCAGTTGTACCATTTCCAGCAGCTCGCCAACCCGCCGGCGAATCTCGGCCGCCGCCGGGCGCTGCTTGCGCGGCAGCACATCCAGACCAAAGGCAATGTTCTGGGCCACCGTCATGTGGCGGAACAGCGCATAGTGCTGAAACACGAAGCCGACGCGCCGCTCACGCACATGCTGGCCGGTGACATCCTCGCCCTGAAACAGAATGCGGCCACCGTCGGCACTCTCCAGCCCGGCAATGATCCGCAGCAGAGTGGTCTTGCCCGAACCGGAGGGCCCCAGCAGCCCAACCAGCTGGCCGTCACCGATCTCCAGCGAGATGTCGTTGAGCGCCTGGAAATTGCCGAACGACTTGTTGATCCGTTCGAGGGAAATACTCATCAGCGAAGATCCTGTTGTTCATGCTAGGGTCTGTTGACGTTTCATCGCAAACCACGTTGCTGCGAAAAATGTCGCCAGGCTAGGCGTGGGACGCAGGTAATGGTCGCTCCCTTGCCAAGTCCCACAACAACGCATGGCGACATTTTACGCGCAACCCGAAGGGCCGGGCCTGTTTTTGCGCGATGCTGCGTTGCTCAATGCTTATTTGGCCCACCAAACCTCGCATCTCGCGCCTTGCCTCGCGCAAAAACAGGCGCCGGCGCGGTTGCGATGAAACGTCAACAGACCCTAGGGCACCCGCTGGCGGGCCTGGCGCCATTCGACGAAACTCTTGACCAGCAGGGTCAGCAGCGCGATCCCGGCCAGCAGCGAGGCGCTGGTAAAAGCCCCGACCGCGTTGTAATCCTGGTACAGCAGCTCGACATGCAGCGGCAAGGTATTGGTTTCGCCGCGGATATTGCCGGACACCACCGACACCGCACCGAACTCGCCGACCGCCCGGGCATTGGTCAATACCACCCCGTAGAGCAGCGCCCACTGGATATTCGGCAGCGTTACCCGGCGAAACAGCTGCCAGCCACTGGCGCCCAGCACCACCCCGGCCTCTTCTTCCTCACGCCCCTGCTGCTGCATCAGGGGGATCAGCTCGCGGGCCACGAACGGACAAGTGACGAACACCGTGACCATGACAATGCCCGGCCAGGCGAACATCAACTGCACATCGCGCTCCATCAGCCAGCCACCGAGCCAGCCATTGCTGCCGTACAACAGCAGATAAAGCAGGCCAGCCACCACCGGCGATACCGCGAAGGGAATGTCGATCAGGGTAATCAGCAGCTTGCGCCCAGGAAACTCGAAGCGCGTCACCAGCCAGGCCAGAAACACCCCGAACACCAGATTGATCGGCACCGTCAGCGCCGCGACGAACAGCGTCAGACTGATGGCGCGCAGGGTGTACTGGTCAGTCAGGTTGGCCCAGTAGGTCTGCACGCCACCGGAAAAGGCCTGAACGAAAATGATCACCAGCGGCATCACCAGCAACAACACGGTCAGGCTGACGGCCAGGCCGATCAGGCTCCATTTGACCCAGGGCTGGTCACCAACCCGCATACCACCGAGTTTTTTCATCTGCAGCCCTCAGCGTCCATGCAGGCGGCGCAGGTAACGCGCCTGCCACAGGTTGATCGCCAGCAGCAGGAGCAGCGAGGCCAGCAGCACCACCGAGGCAATCGCGCTGGCGGCGGCATGATCAAACTCCTGCAACCGGATGAAGATCATCAGACTGGTGACTTCACTGATGTAGGGCATGTTGCCGGCGATAAAGATGATCGCGCCGAACTCGCCCAGACTGCGGGTAAACGACAACGCGATACCGGTCATCAGCGCCGGCCACAGGGCCGGAAACAGAATGCGCCGAAACACCGTCCAGTCCGAGGCGCCCATGCTCACCGCCGCTTCTTCGTCCTCGGTCGGCAGATCCTCCAGCACCGGCTGCACAGTTCTGACCACGAACGGCAGGCTGGTGAAAGACATGGCGATAATGATACCGATCGGAGTAAAGGCCACTTTGATGCCGAACAACGCAAACAGCTGGCCGTACCAGCCGTTTTCGGCAAACAGCGCGGCCAGGGTGATACCGGCCACCGCGGTGGGCAGGGCGAAAGGCAGATCCATGATCGCATCAACCAGGCGCTTGCCGGGGAACTCGTAGCGCACCAGTACCCAGGCCAGCAACAGCCCGATCAAACCATTGACCAGCGAGGCGATCAGCGCCGCCCACAGGGTCACCCGGTAGGAGGCCACGACCCGTTCGTCACTGATCACCGCCCAATACTCGGCCCAGCTCATGCCGGCACTTTCGACGATCAGACCGGTAACCGGCAGCAGCAGAACCAGGCTGATAAACAGCAGCGAGATCCCCATACTCAAGGCAAATCCCGGCAAGACGCGCTTGCCGGGATTACTGGAGAACAACGAGGAAACGCCGCGGGGCGCTGAACTCATGCAAGACCCCGCTTAACGGCGCTGCAACTGGTCAAGTTTGGCCCCGTTGGCAAAATGCTCACGCATGGCGGTTTCCCAGTCACCGGTAATGGCCTCGATCGGCAGCAGTTCCAGCTCGGGGAAGCGCTCGGCGAACTCGGCCTGGACCTTTTCATCATGCACCCGGTAATTGAACCCGGCAATCAGGCGTTGGGCCGGTTCGCTATAGAGGTATTCCAGGTAAGCCTTGGCCAGTTCTTCAGTGCCGTTGCGCTGGACATTACGGTCAATCCAGGCGACCGGAAACTCAGCCAGGAAGCTGACCTTGGGTACCACCACTTGATAACCGCCATCCGGGTACTCGGCAATGATGTTGTTGACCTCGGACTCGAAGGTCAGCAGGACGTCACCGATACCACGCTCGACGAAGGTGGTGGTGGCGCCGCGACCACCGGTGTCGTACACCGCAACATTGCCGAGAAAGGTGCGCAGGTAGTTATCAATCGCCTGTTGATCATCACCGTGAGCTTTTTGCGCATAGCCGAGTGCCGCCAGATAGGTATAACGGCCATTGCCCGAGGTCTTGGGATTAGGCAGCACCGAGCTGACGTCAGCCCGGGCCAGATCGTCCCAGTTATGGATATTCTTCGGGTTGCCCTGGCGCACCAGGAACGCCATGGTCGAATAGTAGGGCGAGCTGGCATTGGGTAGTCGGTCACGCCAGTCGGCCGGGATCAGCTTGCCACGCTCATGCAGCATATCGACATCGGTCACCTGGTTGTAGGTCACCACATCGGCACGCAGGCCCTGGATGATCGCCTGAGCCTGGCGTGAGGAGCCACCATGCGATTGCTTGATTTCGACCGACTTGCCGGTTTCGGCCTGCCAGTGCTCGGCAAACAGTTCGTTATAGGCTGAAAACAGTTCGCGGGCGATGTCGTAGGACGAGTTCAGCAGTTCCTGGTCGGCAGCCTGAGCCGGACCGGCCGTCAAGCCGGCCGTCAGCGCCAGGGCACCGGCCACACGGGTAATCCAACGGGGTTTGTTCAACATGACAGCCTCCGGCTGAAAGTTCAGGTAAGAACGCCCCGCAGGTGCGATGGCAGATGCTCGTCCGCTTCGCGCCCGCAGGGCACTCCTACAAGCTTGTTCAGGATGTTTCTTAAAGGAGATTCAGACTACCTAAGCCCGGCCTTTAGAACAATAAGCTTGTTATACGGATTTGCTTATTACTCCAAACACTAAGACATAAGTATTTGTTGCGCAGCAACGCTCAGTGCTTTTGTGGTTTACCGAGCCGCTCGTTGATCTCGCTACTAAGCCCTTCCAGCTCGGCACGCGCCAGCGCCCGCTCATCCAGCTTGTTACGGGCCGCTTCGGGCAGGTCGGTAAAACTGATCACACCACGTTCGACCAGCACGATGACCACATCCTCAAGTACCCGAATCAGGTCAAGGTCGGTCTGCTTCAGGCTGGCCAGCCGGGAATGTACTTCTTCGCGGGTCTTGAGCCAGCTTTCCAGCTCCTCGCTTTCGACCGCCAGGGTGTCGGTCATCCCTTCGAACGGTTCACTTTCAACACGCAACAGCAGGCCTTCCGCGTCGCGCTGTACATACACCATGGATACCTCCGGCCAGACCTGATTGCGCCGAGTCGACAATTTAGCCTCGAAGGATGTACCGGCAGACGCCTTGTGTCCAGGGTATTCGTTTTTATCTGTAGAGTCAGCCATCGTCTTTTATCAGGAGTATCAGCGCCGTAGGGCATCTTTGTTTGCCATTGGACCCGGATTCCATGGATCATCGGCGCTACCGTCAGGTTCCCCCGAAGGCGCCGCACCGGGCGCTCAAGACAGCAGGCTGACCACGGCAAAGCGGTTCAGGTTAGCCTGGGCAACCACTGCCTGGGTCACCGCTGCGTAGCTGGAGGCGGCCTTGTGCATCAGGCCGAAAACCGAACGGGCGTACTCCTGAGCCCACTCCTGTTCATCCTGATCGCTCTGCTGAGCCAGAAACTCGCGAATTTCTTGCTGCCGCTGGGCCAGCTGGTCACGCAGCAGGGCAATCCGATCCAGGGCCTGGACCACCTCATCAAGCATCTGCCGCTGGGACTGAAAGTTGTCCAGCCGACTATTGCCATCCAGATTCAGCAAGCGCTCTTCGCGGGGGTGCAGCTGGGTAAACTGTCCGCCCTCGAACAGCCGGCCTTCCCCCTGTACCTGGATCCCACCCTGGAGTCGCTTCCAGTCCGCTTCACGGCTACTGAAGCGCAGGTCACCCTCGGCGTTCAATTCGGCGCGGATACCCACTGGCATCAGGGCATTATTGAAGCGGCGCAGGAGCTGCTCGGCATTGAGCCCTTCCTCAAGGGCCACCACCCGGGGCTCGGACTGCTGGCGCCCGGCCTTGATGATCAGGGTTTCTCGCCCGGCCACTTGCAGTGCCTCAAGCGACTCCAGCCCGGGCAGGCTGAAGCGACTGCGGGCCGGCTCGTTCAGGCTCAGGCGCAAATTGGCATCCAGACTACCGGCCGAGCGCTCGGAGCGCTGCTCAAGCAGACGGTTGAGATTGTCGATTGTCTGACGCAGCACCTGACGCTCTTCACCCTTGCTGCTGGTCAGTTGCCGGCTCAACGACAGTTTCAACTGGTCGAGCCGGCCAGTCAGATCGGCCAGATAGCTGTCGGCTGACTGCATGGCGCTGAGCTGGCGATTCAGTTGCAGGCCGTAGCCGGAGCTGCGGCTGTTCTTGCGCGCCCGTGCAGCCGGCTGCTCGGCAACCACCGCCGGTTGCCGGCTGGGCTCCAGCGGGCGCTCCCTGACCACCGTCTGACGCCGCCCCTGCGGGTCAACCGGGGTCACTACAGGTAATTGCTTGTCGATCTTCATGCGTACCAGCCTCTTACAGCAGACTGAACAAGGTTAGCTGATTCAGCTTCAAATAGGTCTGCTGCGTTGCCTGCAGGGCCAGCATGTACTGGTTCAGATCAATACTCGCGCCAGCGTAATCGAGCTGCGACAGCTCGCCCTCGATCTTCTGATTGACCAACGACACCTCAGTATTGCTGTCATCTAGCAGAGTCAGGGTATTTTGCCGCCCACCCAGTTCGGAGACCTGCCCCAGCAGGTTGACATGAGTACGGTCCAACTCGTTCAGAGTGTCGGTCAACTGCTGCTTGAGCAGCGGATCAGAGGCGTCCAGCAGCGGGTCCTGCAGCATGCCGACCAGTTCATGCAGACGATTGAGGAAATCCAGGTCAGTGCCGAAGATTTCCATCACGGTAACGTTTTCGTCAATCAGCACGCCGTTGGCCACCGCGGCCTGGCGATGCTTGTCATTGCCGCTGGCCTGATAGCTGCCAGTGAGCGGATCGAAGGTCACCGCCGGGTTATTGCTGAGAGTGCCGGAAAACAGGAAGCGACCTTCCTCGTCACGCACATTCAGAAAGCTCACGAGCGTCTGCTCGATGTTGGCCATTTCCCCGGCGATCGCTCGCAGGTCGTCATCGCCATTGGTGTCGTTGGCCGCCCACAGCAACAGGTCGCGCAGGCTGAGCATGGTATCGGAGGCCGCCGTGAGATTGGTCTCCTGGGTCGCCAGGCTGCCGGACAAAGTGCCGATGTTGCTCCGGTACTGGGCCAGACTGGCCTCCTCGCGCTGGATGCGCAGCAGGCGCACGCTGGCTACCGGGTCATCGGAAGGCTGCAATAGCCGCTGGCCGGTCGCCATCTGCTGCATCAGCTTGCCCAACTGTGCCGAATTGGCATTCATTGAGCCCTGCATCATGGCGGTAATCTGGGCGTTGGTGATGCGCATGCTCATGCGGCCTTGTCACTCCGGATTTATCGTTGTTGTCAGAACGCGGCCAACAGGTCGTCGAACAGTTGGCTGGCCGTGGTAATCACCTTCATGTTGGCCTGATAGGCCTGCATGTAACTCATCAGGTTGACCGCCTCCTCATCCAGGTTGACCGCGCTGATGCTGTCACGCTGGGCCTGGGCCTGCTCCAGCACAGCGGTCGCCGAACGCAGGTCGGCCTGGTTCTGCCGACTGTCGCTGGCCACCTGGCCGAGCAGCCCGGCATAGGCATCGTTGAGGGTGACCTGATTACCATTGAGCGTGATCGGTGCCTGACGCAGCTCCAGCAAGGCCAGCAACGCCTGGTTGTTACCCACCTCGCCAGGCTCACCTGACAGCGCCAGCTCCGAAGCACTGAGAGGGTTGACGGTCAGCATTGCGGTGATGCTGGTGGGGTCGTAACTGAACAGCGGCTGCCCCGGGTTGCCCTGCAGATCATAACCACCAGCCAGCACCGCATTGACTGCCTGGCTCAACTCGCTGGCCATGCCATGCAGGGCCTGCTGGGTCGGGCGCAGCGATTGGTATTCGACCTTGTACAGGCCACCCAACGCACCACCCAGGCTGTCCTGGGTCAGCGGAAAACTGGAGGTGGCAAAGCTCAGAGCCAGTTGCTGCTCGCCGCTGGGTAACTGATTGACCTCAAGCCGGCCGGCGGTACTGCCGGCTACCAATGGCTGGCCGTTGCTCAGCGATACGGTCAGCGAACCATCATCGACTTCGTTGACCCGGATACCGGCGAACTGGCTGAGCTCCTTGACCAGAATTTCCCGGTGGTCGCGCAGTGCTTTGCTGTCGCCACCCACCGACTCGGTAGCGACGATCTGCCGGTTGAGTTCGGCGATATTGCCGAGCAGCCCGTTGACCTCCACGCTCATGCTCTGACGTTGCTCATGCAGTGCACGCAACTGGGCGTCGATATTGCCATTCAGGCCATTGAAGCGCTGAGCCAGGTTGCCAGCCTCGCTGATCGCCTGCTGACGCAGGGCCGGCGACTCGGGGCTGACGGTCAGCTCGCTGAGCGCGGCGAAGAACTGGTCAAGGCCGATGCTGATACTGGAGCCATCGCCACTCATCAGGCTTTCCAGCGCGCCAAGATACTGCTGGGCACTGGTATGGGCGTGCATTTCGGTATTGGCCCGCCACAACTGCTGATTCTGAAACTCGCTGGTCATACGCCGGATACTGGTGACCTGCACCCCGCCACCGGCGGTCAGTCCGGCCTGGCCGGACAGCGAGCTCATTACCGAAGTCAGCCGGCTGAAACCCGGAGTATGCACGTTGGCAATATTTTGACCGGTCGCGGTCAGCGCCAACTGTGTCGCGTGCAGACCGGTGTAGGCAATCTGGCTCAGGCTCATGCGGCAGGCTCCTTGGTGGCAGGCCGGATCGTCGGGGCAAAGGCGGGCGAGCGCAGCGCCAGCTCGCCAGTGCTGCGTTGCCCTTGATCATCCAAGGCGACCGTCGCCGACTGCGGCTTAAATGTCTCACTCGCGGACTCGCTGCCGACTCGACTCAGCGATGGCCGCAGACTGGGCGGCAAGCTTTCCTGGGCGGTGCTCTGGCGGATATCGCGCAAAATGTTGCGGGTGTAATTGCGGGTCTCGGCAAACGGAATCCGCTCCACCCACTCAGCCTCACTGACAGAGGGCTGACGCGGGTCGCCAAAACGTTGCAGCCACTGATCGACCCGACCAGGCCCGGCGTTATAGGCCGCCAGCGCCAGCACTTCGCTGCCGCTATAGCGATCCAGCATCTTGTTCAGGTAGGCACTGCCCAGGCGCTTGTTGTAATCACCATCCTGCAGCAACCGGGCCTCGTTGTAGGGCACTCCCAGTTCACCGGCCATTTCCCGTGCGGTATCAGGCATCAGCTGCATCAATCCCAGCGCGCCGACCGGCGACACCGCATCGACCCGCCCACCGGACTCGTGCTTGACCACACTATCGACCAGGCGCTGGAACGCTACACTGCCCCGCTCCCAGACCCGCTCCAGTTGTCCGACCCCACGCCGCCAGGTATCGGCCAGCGGCTGAAAACTGCTGGCACTGGCCGTGCTGCGCGGCAGCGGCTGCTGGTCCATGGCCGCCAGTCGCTGGGCCTGGTCACTGGCGTCCTGATCACCCGCCAGTTGCTGCACCAGCAGATCACTGATGCCGGTCTGGCGCCGGGTGGCCAGGCTGTCGGCCAGGGTTTCATCATAGAAATCGCGCAGCGTGTCGAGGTCGCGGCTACGCATCGGGTTATCGGCACTGAGCACGTCCCCGGCCTTGCGCATCTGCTTGAGGATCTGTTGCAGGAACATGGCCTCGAACTGCTCGGCGGCGGCCTCCAGTTGCTGGCGACGGGCGTCGACTGCGCCACCGTGGGCGCTCAGGCGTTGCTGCGGATGGGTTAGCGATAGAATATTCATGGTCACATTACGATCAATTCGGCGTTCAGGGCCCCGGCCCGTTCCAGCGACTGGAGGATGCTCATCACATCATCCGGGGTCGCGCCCAGGCTGTTGACGGTACTGATGATACTTTGCAGGCTGGCGCCCTCGGGCCACTCGAACATAGGCTTGACCTGCTGCGCCACCTCAATGCCGGTACGCGGCACAACTGCGGTCTCTCCGCCGGAGAAGGGCCCAGGCTGGCTGACTTCCGGGTTCTCGCTGATGGTCACGGTCAGGGTGCCGTGGGCCACGGCTGCAGCCCGGACCCGCACGCCTTCGCCGACCACCACGGTACCGGTGCGGCTGTTGAACACCACCTTGGGCCGGGTCCTGCCCTGCTCGATCTGCAACCCTTCCAGCATGGCCATGAAACTCATGCGCTGGGTACTGGACACCGGGGCACGGACCGAAACCTTGGTGGCGTTCAGGGCCTTGGCGGTCCCCGGGCCGAAAATGTCGTCGATACGCTCAACAATCCGGGTTACGGTCTGGAAACTGGGCTGACGGACATTGAGCATCACCTCGGGGCGTTCGGCGAAATCACTCGGAATCATGCGTTCGACGGTCGCCCCATTGGGAATCAGCCCGGTATTGGCGCTATTGACCGCCACGCTCGAGCCACTGGCACCGGAGGCATTCAGTCCGCCCACAACCAGATCACCCTGAGCCAGGGCGTAAACCTCACCATCGATACCGCGCAGCGGGGTCATCAGCAGCAAGCCGCCGCGCAGACTCTTGGCATCGCCCAGCGACGATACGGTGACATCGATGCTCTGGCCCGGACTGAAGGAGGGCGGCACCTCGGCAGTCACCATCACCGCCGCAGCATTTTTCAGGTTCGGGTTGACGTTCTGCGGCAGGCTGACGCCGAATTCCTGCAGCAGGTTGGCCACCGACTGGCCGGTAAAACGCACCTGACTACGGTCACCGGTACCGTCCAGGCCGACCACCAGGCCGTAGCCGATCAACTGGTTGCCACGAATACCCTCGACATCCACCAGATCCATCAGCGCGACCTGAGCCCGGACCGGTGCGGCCAGCAGGCTCGCCAACAGTATCAACAGGGTGATAACGACACGCATCAGCAGCTCCGGATCAAAGAGGGAACAAAGGACTGGTGAAGAACCGGGTCAACCAGCCGGGGCTGTTGCTGTCGGCCAGCACCCCACGTCCGGCGTAGGAAATACGCGCATTGGCGATATTCTGCGACGACACCTGATTGAAGCGGTTGATATCGTCGGCGCGCACCAGCCCGGTCAGCCGAATGACCTCGTCACCCTGGTTCAGGCGCAGGGCTTTCTCACCCTTGACCACCAGAGTGCCGCCCGGCAGCACCTGATGCACAGTCACCGCGATCGAGCCGCGCAGGGTGTTCTGCTGCGAGCTACGCGCCGAGCCGCTGAAGTCGCGCTCGGCTGAGGCCGAGCTTTCCAGCCGGTCGATATCACGCCCGAACAGGGTCGGCACCCCGACCCCCATGCTGGTGGACTTGCCGAAGCTGGTGCCGGCGCTCTTGCTCGACTGGGTCGACTCTTCCAGCACCACGGTGATGATGTCGCCGACCCGGGTGGCACGCCGATCGCCGACCAGCGAGCCGCTGTAGCCGCTACGGAACAGCCCACCCGCCTGGGCTTCGGGCAGGATGTAGTCGGGCTCGGCCGGGGCATAGAGTTCGGCGTCGTCGGCATACAACCCGCCGTAACTCTGACAGCCACCCAGCAGCAGCAACCCCAGCAGACAAAGAGCGCGCTTCATCGGCTTATACCGTCTGATTGAGGAACTGCTGCATGCCCGAGGCCGCATCCAGTACCTTGGCATTGGCTTCGTAGGCGCGCTGGATCGCGATCATCGACACCATGGCCTCGACCACCTGGACATTCGAGCCTTCCAGCACGCCCTGTTTGAGCTGACCCAGGCCATCGGCCCCCGGCTCGCCCTCGACCGGCTCACCGCTGGCGATAGTCTCGCGATACAGGTTGCCGCCCAGCGCCTCAAGACCCGCCGGATTGGCGAAGTTGGCCAGGGTAATCTGCCCCAGCTCAACCGGCAGCGCCTCTCCGGCCAGCACCGCGGTGACAATGCCATCGCTGCTGACGGTAAAGCGGCTGCTACCGGCCGGCACTTCGATCGCCGGCACCAGCGGCAGGCCCTGTGCATTGACCATCAGGCCCTCGGCATTGAGCTGGAACTGACCATTTTCGGTGTAGAACACCTCGCCGGCCGGCGATTCGACCTGAAAGAAACCGTTACCGACAATCGCCAGATCCATCGGCTGACCGGTGGTCTGCATGCTGCCTTCGGTAAACACCTTCTGGGTCCCAGCTACCCGCACGCCACTGCCAAGCTGGATTCCCGAGGGCACGGTGTTGACCTGATCAGCCTGGGCCCCAGGCTGCTTTTCGATGGTGTAGAACAGATCCTCGAACACCACCCGATCGCTCTTGAAGCCGTTGGTGTTGACGTTGGCCAGGTTGTTGGCCACCGCTGACAGCGCCTTGTCCTGCGCGGCCAGACCGGTTTTGCTCACCCACAATGCTGAACTCATTTCATCTCTCCCCTCAGCTGCCGCGCATCATGCGGTTGCCGACCGTTGACAGATCGTCGGCGGCTTTCATCATTTTTACCTGGGTCTCGAACAGCCGGTTCAGGCTCATGGTCGATACCAGTTGCTCAATCGCCGACACGTTGCTCGACTCCAGATGACCGGAGACCAGCACCACGCCATCATTCAGTTCTGCCGGCTGGCCGTCCTGGCTGGCGAGCAGCCCATCGAGCCGCTTGCTCAGGGCTTCGGCCGGCAGATCGACCAGCTTGATCCGCCCCGCTTCCAGGGTCAGGAAGTCGCCACGCGGCATGACCGAAATCACCCCGTCGCTGCCGATGTTGATACTGTCGTATTCGGGCAGCACGATCGGCCCGTCCTCGCCCAGCACCGGCCGGCCATTGACGGTCAGGCGCATCTCGGCGTCGACCTGCAAGCTGCCATGGCGGGTATAGGCCTCGCTGCCGTCGGCGGCTTCCACGGCGATCAGGCCATGGCCCTGAATCGCCACGTCCAGCGGTCGACCGGTCGCCATCAACGTGCCCGGGCGCAGATCGACACCGGAGTTTCTGACCACCGCCAGATGCCGGCTGTCATAGCCATAGCCTTGCACTGCAACAGCCTGCGCGGCCTCCAGGTCAGCCCGAAAACCCGGGGTGTTGACGTTGGCCAGGTTGTTGGCCTGCACCTGCAGCGACAGCATGCTGCGGCTG
The DNA here is from genome assembly GCF_002056295.1 of Halopseudomonas phragmitis. Classification (NCBI taxonomy): domain Bacteria; kingdom Pseudomonadati; phylum Pseudomonadota; class Gammaproteobacteria; order Pseudomonadales; family Pseudomonadaceae; genus Halopseudomonas; species Halopseudomonas phragmitis. The sequence continues at coordinate 609,429 of NZ_CP020100.1, forward strand.
GCGGCGGTCATTGCGGTATAACCCAAACGGTCCATGACTCAGCCTCAGATCGCGTTGAACAGCACCTGGGTGAGTTCCTTGTCGGTACTCAACACCTTGGAGTTGGCCTGGTAGTTGCGCTGACTTTCCATCAGCCCGACCAGTTGCTGGGTCAGATCGACGTTGGAGTTTTCCAGCGAGCCGGAGGCGATCTGGCCGTTCTGGCCGACGCCAGGAATACCGATCAACGGATCGCCAGACTCGTCGCTGGCGCTCCACTGGGTGCCGCTCTCATTCTTCAGCCCCTGCGGATTGACGAAGTTGGCCAGCACCAACTGGCCCTGCAACATGCGCTGGCCGTTGCTATAGGTGGCGTAGATCCGGCCGTCCTTCTCGACCGCCAGCCCGGTCTGCTCACCGGCGCTGTAACCGGTGGCCCGGTTGCTGGTCACCACGAAATCGGAGCCGTACTGACTGGTGCCGCTGTAGTCGACCTCAATGGCGATCGGGTTGGCACCCGGCACCGGGAAACCGACCGCGACGGTGCCGACCGGCCCGGTCAGGGCGCCATCGGTACCAAAGGTGATCGCCTGCGGGCCAGCAACAGCGGCGCCATCGGCGTAGTAATGGGCTTCCCAGGTATTGTCCGCGGTCTTGACGAAATACTGGGTCAGGGTGTGCTCACGGCCCAGCGAGTCGTAGATCTTGGTGGTGTAGGTTGAGTTGAAAGTGTCGGCGTTGTCCGGGTCGAACGGCGCCAGCGCCGGTACATCCTGGTTGGCGTTGAGGTTGGCGACGAAGTTCAGACTGTCGGTGGCCCGCGCCGGCAGGTTGGTGGTCTGCAACTGGATATCACCGATCCCGCCCATCTGCAGGTTGCCAGCGGCATCGACCGGATAGCCCTGCAACCGGCTGCCGGTGGCGCTGACCACATAATTCTGGTTGTCGGTATTGAATACCCCGGCACGGGTAAACATCTGCTCGCCGCTGGTGCTGCGAGTGACGAAGAATCCGCCGCCGGAAATCCCCAGATCCAGGGTCCGCCCGGTAGCCACCAGCGTACCGTTCTGGGAAATGCTCTGGGTCTTGCCCAGCACCTCGACCCCCAGTGCCTGCGACTCGGCATAGACGCTGCCGAAGTCGGCACGCGAGGATTTAAAGCCGGTGGTGCCGGCGTTGGCAATGTTGTGGCTGATGGTCCCGAGCTGTTCGGAGACGGCGTTCAGGCCAGACAGGGCGATATTGAAACTCATGGGGTACTGCCTCCCGAAAAAGGTGCTTGCAAAGGATTACATCAGCCCGGTCAGCGGCTGCCGACCAAACTCGGTGATCAAATAGAACGGCACGCTGCCGACTCCGGCGATTTCCAGTACCGGCCCTTCATCGCTGACCCGTACCTGAGCCACCGTGCCAGCCACTTCAACCTGTGGATACTCGCCGGTATCGGTCTCGACCTCGATCAGATAATGGCCGGGGCTGAGCCCCAGGGCCTGCGGATCAATCTCGAAGTTGACCGCGCCGGCAGCCTGCCCGCCCAGGCGGATCTCATGGGTCTGGCCAGTGCCATCGGTCAAGCGCACCAGGGTCTGGCCCGAAGCGTGCTGCTGGTTGATCCGGCCACTGACCACCTGATCGCTCAGTTGCAGCCGCTCGACCTGCACCTTGACCTCCTGCCCGACCAGACCGGCTGCAGTCAGGGTTTGCAGGTTGTCCATCAGGATCAGGTTGTTGCGGCTCAGCGCCGCCATGTTCTCCAGACTCTTGACCTGGGACATGGCCGAGAACTGATTAAGGAACTCGGTACCATCGAGCGGATTGGTCGGATCCTGGTTCTGGATCTGGGCGGTCATCAGGGTGATGAAGGTGTTCTCCATCTGCGCCGCATCACTGAGATTGACCGCCTGGCGCGGTGACTCATTGCCGGCTGCCGAACTGCTGCCCGAGCCATATTGCGTATTAACCGTAGTCATCAGACTTCCCCCAGTCGCAGCAGGCCCTGCTGCATGCTCTTGATCCGGTTCAACACCTCGACACTGGTCTCGAAGCTGCGCGAGGCCGACATCATGTCGGTCATTTCCTCGATACTGTTGACGTCGGGGTAATAGACATAACCCTCGGCATTGGCTAACGGGTTGCCCGGCTCATAGCGGCGCTGCGGATCACGCCCGGTGGTCACCACATCCAGCACCTGCACATGGGCGCCGCCCATGCCGACCGGTCGGGTCAGTTCGCCGTTCTCGTAGACGGCGGCGAACACCGGCTTGCGCGCCTTGTAGACGGCATCTTCACTGCTGGCCGCCGACTCGGCGTTAGCCAGGTTGCTGGCCACGGTATTGAGTCGCACGGTCTGGGCATTCATGGCCGAGCCGGCAATGCGATAAATCGAATCGAACGACATGCTTACTGTCCTTCTATGGCTTTTTTCAGCCCGCTGAATTTCATGGTCAGGAAGGTCAGGCTGGTCTGGAAATCCATGGCGTTACGGGAAAACTCGGCCTGCTCGACGCCCAGCTCCACGGTATTGCCATCCTGCGAGGCCTGGTGCGGCACCCGGTACTTCAGCTCCTGGGCTGACAGTCCAGCGTTCAGAGACATGCCCGCACCCTGCTCAAGGCGACGCATGGCGGAAGCGAAATCGATATCCCGGGCCTGAAATCCCGGCGTGCTTTCGTTGGCCAGGTTGGCCGCCAGAATCTCGCTGCGCTGCATCCGCAGCTCCAGCGCCTGGACATGCACCCCCAATGCCTTGTCGATCTGTATACTCACTGTCGGGCCCTGTTCAAAAGTCGTGACGGCACACTTCCATGCGCACAATGCAGGAACCATGCCGACATCAAAATGAACAGTTAAGCAATTGAAATAAAAGGTTGTTTTAATGAGTAGCAAGCCCCACAAAGCCGCCTTTTTTCCGCTTTGCCAAACCGGCGGACAACGGTGGGGAAAAACCCTTTCCGCCTGCCTGGCGCTCCTCCTGCTGCCGATCACATCAGCCCTGGCCAACAGCGCCAGCGAGCAGATCGAGCAGGCGGTCAGCCAGTACCTGGAAGCACTGATCGAACTGGAAGCCCAGCGCCAGGGTTGGCAGGATCTCAACCACAACCTCAACATTACGCCGCTGACCGACAGCAGCGGCTTCCCCCCCTGCTCCCAGCCCGTGCGCGTGACCCAGACCAGCGGCCAGCCGAGCCCACTCGAACGCCTGCGCCTGGAAGTCCGCTGCCCGGACAGCCCCGGCTGGAGCTTGCTGGTCAGTACCCAGCAGAACCTGTTCCTGCCGGTGCTGGTCACCGCCACTACGGTGGATCGCGGTCAGCCCCTGGAAGCCGGACACCTGAAGTGGCAGCGCATCAACATCTCCCGCGCCCAGCGCGGTTTCATGGTCAGGGAGGATGAAGTGATCGGTTTGAGCGCCCGTCGTCGCCTGCGCACCGATCAGGTACTCAACCCCAGCTTGCTCAGCGAAGCCGCCGCAGTACGTCGTGGCCAGCAGGTACGCATCCTAGCCCGCCAGCACGGCATTGAAGCCTCAACCCTGGGCGAAGCCCTGGCCGACGGCCAGCCCGGCGACATCATCCGGGTCCGCAACCTCAGCAGCGACAAGGTAATTCAGGCCCAGGTGCTGGGCCCGGCACTGGTGACCAGTACCTGGTAGCCCCCGGCCTGCGCGATGCTGGAATTATCTGATGGCACTGTGTTGCCGGTTGGCTCTGTGTCGCGCGGGCGCGCGACACTCCCAGGCGGCTGCACGGAGATGGGGGGCTGACCTGGGGAGCGTCGCGCGCCCGCGCGATGCTGAAACCCTCCGCAGCCACGGTGTTGCCGGCCAGCCCAGGCAGTTTTCAAAACAATTTAATTAGCCACCCATCACGGTCGTCTTCCCCTCATAGCGGGCGATACTTCAGCCAGCTTCCAACTCTCACTTTGCAGAAAAGGATGACCAACATGGCTCTGTCCATTCATACCAACTACTCGGCGCTGATCACTCAGTCCAGCCTGAGCAAAACCAACAGCGCCCTGGGCACCAACCAGCAGCGCCTGAGCACCGGTTTCCGCATCAACAGCGCCGCTGACGATGCCGCCGGCCTGCAGATCGCCACCCGCCTGAACGCCCAGTCGCGCGGCATGGACGTGGCCATGCGCAACACCAGCGATGCCATCTCGCTGCTGCAGACTGCCGAAGGCGCGTTCAATGAAATGACTGACATTGTTCAGCGCATGAAGGATCTGGCCACCCAGGCAGCCAACGATACCAACAGCGACGAAGACCGCACCGCTCTGGCCGCCGAGTACAACGAGCTGGCCGATGAGCTGAACAACATCTTCGACAACACCAAGTACGCGGGTGAAAACCTGTTCGGCACCGGCAACAAGTTCGATGGTGCGGTCAATTTCCAGATTGGCGCCAGCTCCGATGAAACCCTGGCTCTGACCATCAACTTCGGCACCTTCGATCCGTCCGCCTACGATGGCAGCGAAACCCTCGCCGACGCCACGGTTGCTGCCGCCGCAATGGATGCCCTGGAAACTACCCTGGACGACATTGGCGCGGTACGCGCTCAGTTCGGCGCCAACATCAACCGCCTGAACCACACCGCCAACAACCTGGCCAACATGCGTGACAACACCGAGATGGCCAAGGGTCGGATCATGGATGCCGACTTCGCTCGCGAAAGCGCCAACATGACCAAGAACAGCATGCTGATGCAGTCGGGCATCTCCATGCTGCGCCAGGCCGGCCAGATGCCGGGCATGGTTATGTCGTTGCTGGGCTAATCAGCCGCGACAGCAGTTGCCAGCAACGCCCCCGCCTCGCCGGGGGCGTTGTCCTTTCCGCGTCCCGAAAAGTCTCGAGCATAAGACCCTGACAGGTGCCGCTCATCAGCTCCTAGCATAAACATATAGCGCCGCATCACAGTCAACGCTTTGTCCGCTTAAAACCATTTAATAGCCTGCCGGCGGCGGTCGCCTTCCCTTCATAGCGGGCGATATTTCAGCCAGCTTCCGTCTCTCACTTTGCAGAAAAGGATGACCAACATGGCTCTGTCCATTCATACCAACTACTCAGCGCTGATCACTCAGTCCAGCCTGAGCAAAACCAACAGCGCCCTGGGCACCAACCAGCAGCGCCTGAGCACCGGTTTCCGCATCAACAGCGCCGCTGACGATGCCGCCGGCCTGCAGATCGCTACCCGTCTGAACGCCCAGTCCCGCGGTATGGACGTGGCCATGCGCAACACCAGCGATGCCGTATCGCTGCTGCAGACCGCCGAAGGCGCGTTCAATGAAATGACTGACATTGTTCAGCGCATGAAGGATCTGGCCACCCAGGCGGCCAACGATACCAACAGCGACGAAGACCGCACCGCTCTGCAGGCTGAGTTCGATGAACTGCAAGCCGAGCTGGTCAATATCCGCGACAACACCAAATACGCCGGTGAAAACCTGTTTGCCGCTGGCGGCAAGTTCCTCGCCCCCATGACCTTCCAGATCGGTGCCAGCAGCACTGAGCAACTGAGCCTGGATGTCAGCACCGAAGTCGGCGATCTGACCACCGCCATCACTGGCCTGGCTGCCGAAACGCTGGACGACGCCGCCAACTCAGCCACCGCCATGGACAGTCTGGAAGATGCCCTTGACGACATCGGCGCTCTGCGTGCCCAGTTCGGCGCCAACATCAACCGCCTGAACCACACCGCCAACAACCTGGCTAACATGCGCGACAACACCGAGATGGCCAAGGGCCGGATCATGGATGCCGACTTCGCTCGCGAAAGCGCCAACATGACCAAGAACAGCATGCTGATGCAGTCGGGCATCTCCATGCTGCGCCAGGCCGGCCAGATGCCAGGCATGGTCATGTCGCTGCTGGGCTAATCAGCCACGACAGCCGTTGCCAGCAACGCCCCCGCCTCGTCGGGGGCGTTGTCGTATTCCCCTAGTCATAAATTTCCGCTATACCTGTAAACAGCCGCTCTGGCGTTCAAGCAGGATTACCCCAGGGCTGAGCCGCTTGCCCAAAGGCCCGTGCCCGGGCTTGCATACCGCCCCCGGCAGACGCCACAATGCCGACCAATAATCAAAGTATCTGCCAAATCAAGATCTTGAGGGCCAGATAATCCTGCCCATGAATGCGCCACAAACATCTTCGACCTCACAAGAGTCGATTACACCGCTGGGCCAGTTGCTGCTGCGTACCGGGCGCGAAGGTCGCTGCGTGTGCTTCTGCCCATCGCTGTTCCAGGTAGTGATTCGCCAGTCAGAAGTACCCGAAGAGCGAATCGAGCTTGGTTACGCCGGTAGCCGCCTGCTCGAACGTCTGCTCAAGATACCGGGAGAGGTAGTCACGCGTGAGGAGTTAATGGCCTACGCCTGGCCGGATCGGGTCGTCGGCCAGGGCAGTCTGAATCAGCAGATTTACTCGCTGCGCCAACTGTTTTGTGACGAAAAGGGCCGCGAAATCATCCAGACCCTGCCGCGCCGAGGGTACCAGTTCAACCCGCAATACATCATTCAGCAATCAACTATCGCGCCAGCACCGCCCCAACCACCGAAGCCAGGATCGGAGTTGGCACCAGGACCAACGCAGTCCTCAGCCATCACACCGCGCCGCCCCCAGCGTTACTGGCTTGCCGGCGCCCTGCTCGGCCTGGCGCTTATCGGTCTGATATTCAACTTGTGGCCCCATAGTGCGCAGCAGATTCAGGCCCAGGAGCTGAGCATTCGCGAACTGCAACATGGTCCGATACAGATTCGTCTGTTTGCCATCGACCATGCCAGTCTGGATGCGCTCGAACCTTTGGCCAGCACACTGGCCCAGCGCCTGCCGCAGGACCACACCAGCCCGAGGCTACTGACCCTGGATTTACACGGAAGTTATTACCGGGTGCTCTGCGAGCATGGGGGAAACGCCAGTGCCCTGATGGTTCACCGCGGGCAATTTGAGCAGCTCGATATCGGCCAGCTACGCTGGTGCCAGCCTTGAGCTAGGTAAGCCCTCGCGCAGCACCCCATACGCCCTCATGGATGGCCACGTCGCTGCGCTCCTCGCCATGACGAGACAGTGGCAACCATCCCGCTGTGCCGATGCCACCACACCACTCAAATCGTCATCACGAGGCACGTAGTGCCGTGGTGATCCATACGGCCCTGTGGGCAGCTACGCGCCATGACGCGGGTGGAGGTTGATAGCGGCTGCGTACTATTTAGAGCGACTCCGTACCTTCACGGTACTCGGCACCCTGTTCAGAGTAATCGACCCGCGCAGTACGCTCGCCGAACAACTCCTGATACAGGGTTTCAGCCTGGATAGTCAGCAGCAATAGCTCAATACGCCGGTTGGCGCCACTTTCCGGCTCATCCGGGCGTAGCAACATGCCGTCGGCCTGGGCGGTAACCTGCAGAATATGCGCCCCCGGCAGACCGGCCTCGACCAGCACATTGCGGGCTCGCAGGGCCCGATCGCCAGACAGGTTCCAGTTGTTGTAGCCAGCACCACCACGATAAGGCGTGGCATCGGTATGACCGCTGATGATCAGCTTGTTGTCGACCCGCCCCAACACGGCAGCCAGACGCCCGAGCAAGGCATGAAAGTGTGGATTAAGTACGGCGCTGCCGCGCTGGAACATGAACCGCTGCTGATCGTCCTTGACCAGAATCCGCAAGCCCTGGGGCACCACCTCCACCTCCAGATTGGCCTCGGCGTTAACCGCCTCGGCCATCTCGCGCATCAGTTCAGCCAGACTCTGCAGCTCTTCAATCCCGGCCAGCCCCAGATGCTCCCGGCTATCCAACTCAAGCTGGCGTGAGCGTGCTGGTGCTGGCGGCTCATCACCGACGGAGACCGTCGCACTGTCACCCAGGCTCTCGATCAACAGTGGGCTGGTGCCATCAAAAATACCGGCACCGCCTTCCCAAACCGGGCTGGCCAGCGCTTCACTGCTGTGCTTGGCCGCTTCCTCGTTCTTCATCGCTTGAACCAGCCAAAGCACCATGAACAGCGCCATCATGGCCATGGTGAAGTCGGCGAAGGCAACCTTCCAGGCACCACTATGTTCGTCGTCGTGATCCTTTTTGGCCTTGCGCTTGACGATGGTTATCTCGTCATGGTTCGCGCCACGCTTTTTCATGCCGCGTCCCTTTGCTCTTCAAAGTCGTTGACCCAGACCTCCAGCTCCTTGAACGCCGGCTTGACGTCCTGCTCGATCAACTTGCGCCCGGCATCCACCGCCAGCAACGTCGGCTTGCCGGCCAGATGCGCAACCAGGGTGGTACGCACACACTCCAGCGCCGACAGCTCGGTCTTGATCCGCAAGCCCATGGCGTTGCTGAGCGGTCCCATCAGGCAGTAGCACAGAAAGATCCCGAAGAAGGTTCCTACCAGCGCCGCCGCCACATGGTTACCGATCTCGGCCACCGAGCCATCGATATGGCCCATGGTAATGACGATCCCCATGATCGCCGCCAAAATGCCGAAACCCGGCATGGCCTCGCCGGTCTTGTGCAGCGAGCGTGAGGGCTGCATCAAGGCCGCCTCCATGGCATCCAGCTCCTGCTCCAGGAAGCCTTCAAGCTCATGGGCGCTGATCTTGCCCATGGCCATCAGCCGGAAGTTGTCGGCGATGAAGGCCATCAGGTTGCGCTCCTGACTGATCAACGGGTACTTGTTGAACAGCTCGCTTTCCTCCGGCTCTTCGATATGCTGATCCAGCGCCTTGAGTCCACCGACCTCGACCGTTTCCAGCAATTCATACAGCAGCATCAGCAACTGACGCTGAAACTCTTCACCCCGGCGCCGGTAGATGAACACCCCCTTGGCCTGGGTCAGCATTTCACCCAGCACTTCCTTGGGATTACCAACAATCAGGCTGCCGATCCCGGCGCCGAGGATGATGACCATTTCCGCCGGCTGCCAGAGCATGGCCATGTCACCGTTGGCCATGGCATAGCCACCCAGAACACCGGCAATGATGATGAAGGATCCAAGTACTTTCAGCATGATGGTTCAGGACTCTGCATGTGCGGTTAGAAAGGCGCAGGCTTTGCTCAGGGCCTGCTTGCTCAGTTGACAGACCCGGGCATCGCTCAGATCGAGGACCAGGGCGATTTCCTTGAGACTCAGTTCCTGCTGGTAATAAAGGGTCAGAATCAGCCGCTCGCGCTCCGTCAACCGGCTCAGTGCCTGGGTCAGCAGCCGCTGCTGGAGCAAACGCTCCTCAAAGCCGTTACTCTGTTCCGCGCCAGGCTCCAGCCCCTTCTGCAGCAAGTCGTCGAGGCTTTCCACCGCCTCGACGGCATCGGCCTGGAGAAAGTCGAGATAGCCCTGCTGGTCGAGCCCGGTATGTGCGAGAATTTCCTCATCGCAGGGCTCACGCCCCAGGCTCCGCCCCAATGCACGAATCGCATCACGAACTTTATGCACCTGCTGGCGCACCTGGCGCGGTCGCCAGTCCTGGCGCCGCAGTTCATCGAGAATGGCACCGCGAATACGCAGAGCGGCAAAGCGTCCAAAGTGCTCGTCGGGGGCCCCGTAACGACGCAGACCTTCGAGCAGTCCCATCAGTCCAATCTGCTCCATGTCCTCGCGATCAAGCACCTGATTGGCCTGCAACGACAACTGGTTGACGATACGCCGTACCAGCGGCAGGTACTGACGCACCCAGCGCTGCTCCTCAGCCGCCGACAGCAGCACTGACGCTCCCTGGGGCGAACCGTAATCGTGATCGATGGCACAGTTGGCGTTCATCTGGGCACCTGTTACTGGACGATCATCTTGCTGACCAGCACATGGGCGAACGGCTGGCTTAGATTGCGTGCGGCCAGATCGGCGACCAGCACCGACTCCAGACGCCCTTGCAGTTCACCGATCGACATGGCGCGCAACTCCTGAAAATCCAGACCGGACAAATGAGCCACTACCGAGTTGCGCACAATCGGATCGATCTGCTCCAGGCGCCGCTGATCAACTTCCAGTTCGGCCTGCAACACCAGATCAAGCACGAAATAATGCTCGCGGTTCTGCCCACGCAGATTGACGATCACCTTTTCGATCGGAAAGAACTGGAACTCCCGGGTAAGACTTTCTTTTGGCGGCTCGGCTGCCTGGAAAAGTCCGACAGGCCCAGCCGCCGAAATGTTGTTCAGCAGATGCAGGTTCAGCCCCACACTGCCCAGCAGTACAAGGGTATTGATGATCAGAACAATCAGGATAATGCGTGGCAACGCCATGATTCATACTCGCTTGCGATTGGGAAACCGTCGGAGCCCGCAGGCTCAGACACTGATCAACACATCATCCGGCTGGCCACTGCCATGGCGACCTGCCGTCTCGTTTGGCAGCTCTTGGGCTTGGCGCACCAGCTCTTGCTCTGGCAGTTGCTGGCGACCTTGACGGCCCTGCTCAGCGTCGGCACCAACCTGCACCTCAACCTGGGTGAAGTGCAGCCCCATCAGTTCGTTGCGCAGGCGCTCACTGAGCAAATTCAGCAGGCGCGCGACATCCGCCTGGGCGGCATTGATCTGCACACTGAGCTTGCCCTGCTCGTGCTGAATCTGGATGTCCAGACTGCCCAGCTCTGGCGGGTCCAGGCGGATGGTTGCCTGCTGCGAACGCTGCTGCACCTGCATTTCCACCTGTTCGCGCAGAGCTGCCAACATCTGCTCACCCCAGCGTGCCTCGGCTGCGACAGGCCGCACCTCGACCGCCAGGCCCGGATTGATCACGGGGCCCGCCTGAGGTTGAATGGCCGGACTCAGCAGGGCCGGCTCGCCACTGCGCAGCGAGCTGCTCTCAGGTGCCAGTGCCAACCCTAACGCCTCCGCCAGCATTGGCATTTTCAGCGCCGGGCCTGAGACTTCGGCCCTTGGCTCAAACACACGCACCTGCTCATCCAGACCCGTTTCTTGAGCCGGCGGCATCAACGTTTGCAGCTGTGGCTGTGGCTGTGGCTGTGGCTGCGGCGTCTGCACCCGCAGATCAGGCTGACGCCCAGCCGGCTCATGTTCAGCAGCCTGTCGCGCCCTTAGCTGTACAGCCAGCGGCAGATCGACAACGTCCGATTCGGGCACCCCGGGCAGCGATTCACGCGCGCCCAGTTGCAGACCCTGCAGCTCCTGTTGCTGCTGTAGCCAACCTTCGAGCTGCTCCAGACTCGGCGGCGCCGAGTGCAGCCCCTGTGTAGCCCCATGACTATCCAGCGGCTCGCGCTCAACTGGCGCCACAACAGCCCCTGACTGCGCCTGATCAGTTGTCGCCTCGGCCAGCAACGCTAGCAGCGTCTGCATGTCTGCAGTTGGCACCTCAGCCTGCTCACCTGTCGCGAGGCTCACTACGCTCAGTAGCGCCTCGCGTACAGCCTCGACAGACTCGGCCCGGGCGCCATGGCTGTTACCGATCAGTTCCATCACAATCCGTCTCCCCCCAGGCTCTCGGTCTGCAGGTAGGCCGAGCGGCCCTCCCCGTATTCAATATGGCGCTGCAAAACCTGACGCAGGCGCTCGCATTCAGCCGCACAAGCCTTGACGCCATGGGCGTGCAGGCGTTGCAGGCGTTGGCGCAGCTGACCACTGGCCGGCTCCAGCTCGGCCTCATCCGGCAAGCTCTGCAACAGTTCACGCACGGCCAGATCGGCCTCGGCGACCGCCTCCCAGTCCGCCGCCTCAAGAGCTTGACGCAACTGGCCGTAGACCCGGGCAATGCGCTGGCTCTCAGGGCTGACGGGTGCCATTCACACCTTCCCAGCCTTCACGCAGAATGCCGACCAGCTCGATCACCTCGTCCATGCCTTCGAGCGACAGGCTGACGCTGACATCGGAAAGTCGGTAGATGCAGTAGTCGTACAACCGGGCCAGGCCTGCCACAACCTCACCGCCGTTGTCGAAATCCAGAGCGCTGTTAAGGCCGTTGAGGATGCTCATGCACTTTTCCAGTGACACGCCCTTTTGCTGGTAGCGCCGGCCTTCGATATGACCGCGAGCCCGGGCCAGCTCATCAAGCAGGCCATCGAACAGAACCAGCACCAGTTCATAGGGCGAGGCCGCTGCAGCCTTGGCTTCCAGATCTACCGAGCGGTATTGCTGGTAGCTGTCATTGAGGTAGTAATCGTTCATCAAAACATACCCTGGGTTTGCTGCATCGCCGCCATCATCTGCATCATGTTGGTGTACTGCTTCAAATAGCGGTTGTAGTAACGGTCGTACTGCTGTTCCAGCGTCGACATCTGCTGATCGGTGCGGCGCAGCATCAGGTTGATGCTTTCCTTGCGGTTCTTCAGCACGCCAGTGGTGACGTTGGTATACAGGTGCAGGCTCTTGTCGAGACTGTCGATCAGGTTGTCCTTGCCACTGAACAGCTTGTTCAAACCCTCAGGGTTGGCCGCCACCGCTGCGTCGAAACGGCTGGAGTCCAGGCTCAGGCGACCATTGCGATCAGCGCTGATGCCAAAGTCCATCAGCCGCATGCCATCAAACTCGTTACGCAGCGTCCGGTTCAGCATTTCCTGGATCGCCCGCACACTGGAATCGCCAGCCAGCGGGCCACGCGTGCTGTTCTCGCCGCCACTGGCGGTCAGGCCCTTAAGACTGGCCACCAGGCTGTTATAGGCATCGATAAAGGTCTTGACCTGAGCCTGGGTCGCCTCACTATCCTGACCAACCTCGACCGTCAGCGGGGTATCCCCTGCGCTGTGAGTACGATTGAAGGTCAGGCTGACTCCATCGATCAGTTCATCAAATGTGTTGCTGGAACTGGTCAGCAGCAAGCCAGTCTCGCCGCCCAAACGTACTCGGGCATCCCGCGCAGCCGACAGCTCCAGCGGGTTGGCCACCGCATCGGCGAAGTTCGCACTACCCGGCCCAGCCCCGCTCAAGCTCAGGCCGATTGCGTTGGAGGCGCCGCTGTTTTCGCTGGTCAGTACCAGGCTGACCTCACCATTGCTGCGCACCAGCGTGGCCTGCACACCGGCATTGTCCGAGGCGCCATTGATCGCCGCCGACAGTTCGGCAAGGCTCACCACGCCATCACCGCTGCTGTCGGCCGCGCTCAGGTCAATGCTGAAACTTTCCCCGCCAAGATCGATCTGCAGACTACCGGTTGCCTCGATATCACCGTCCTGCAACCCCTGCAGAGCAATCTGGTGCTGACTGGCCAGTTGCTCGACAAAGAACTGGTAGTTGCCCGGCACGGCATTGGCCTTGACGTTGGCCGTGGCGTAGCCTTCCTGACTGAAACTCGCCGAGTTGACCAGCATGGTCTTGCCGCCGCTTTTGAGCCCAGTCACAGCACTGCGGAACGTGCGCAAGGCACTTTCCAGCTTGGTCACTGCGTCCAGCTGAGCACGGTAATTGGCTTCGTTGCGCCGCACCCTGGCCAGGCCGGGCTGCACATCGTAGCTGGCCAGTTGTTCAGCCATGGATCTTGCGTAATCAGAGTCGATATTCATCGTCGGGTATCCTTTGACAGCCTTCAAGCAATAACAATGCCAAGACATCAAGCCATTGATTTAAATGGCTTTAAGCCAGATAACAGGTGAAAAACGTCTTCCGCTTGAGCGACCTTATGCAGCCAGCGGAAATGCTCCTTCCCCTCGGCAAGAATCAACGCGGATCAGGGAAAACCGCACAGCGTGACAAACAACACAGGCGACAGCTGAGCTGCACCGCTTAAGCCTGAGCGACGATCAACAAGCCCAAAGGCTCAAGGAATTACTCAGTAGTACTGGGGGGAATAGAGACTGGACTGGGCAGACTGACCCAGCAGTTGATTGAGGATATCGTGCTGCATGGCCAGCAGGCGGCCATTGCGTTCGTTCTGACGCTGACAGGCCTGCGCCAGATGACCAAGCGCCTCCCAGCCGGCACTCAGGCGCTGACGCTGGGCTGGCGGGCAACCGGCGAACAGGCGCTGCATGCCATCGGCATCGGCGTGCAGGGAAAATGCCGCCAGAATGCGGCTGCGTCGCGCGGCGCGATGGGCCGCCGCCGCTGAGAGACTGCTGATGTCCTGATTGAGACGCTCGATCTGCTGCGCGTCACGCTGCAGCAGGTGCGCATGCAGTGCTTCGGTCAGATCCAGCAGGCGCTGATAGTCAGCCTGATCGCGCTGCAGGTCCTCATCGAGCGCAGCCAGCAGGCGCTCGCGCGAACTCACTGATCGCTGCCCCGATGGTAGGCCAGCATGTCAGCCGCCAAACCTTCGGCACTGGTATCCAGGCGCCCTTCGCTCAGCGCCTGACGCACCGCCGCCACCCGATCAAGATCGACCGATGGCAAGGCTTGCAGCGCCGCCTGCAAAGCTTCAAGTGGCAGCTCGGCGGGCGGTAAGCTGGGGGCACTATTAGTCGCCTGCGGGCGCTCGCCGGGAGTACCGGTGGAAAGTTCGGTCACCGGACGGAAACCGTTGCTGCTGGGCCGAGAAATATCCATGCTGACATCCAAAAATGAGCGGGTTACAGACTTATGGCGACCGACTGCGACCTGCGCTTAAATCTTTTTTCCTATAGTGCTTGGGCTCGCCACCAAGCCTGAGCCGCCAGACCGTCCTGTATCTTCTGCTCCTGACTGGCCAGCAGATGCTGCCATTCGCGCAGCTTGCCGTCCAGCACCTGACTAATGACCTTTTCATTACGCATGGCGCTGGTCAACTCGCCTCGAATCCGGTTCAGCGCCTGCTCCGCCACCGCCAGTTCGCGGCGCTGCAACTCGATCATCCGATGCAGCGTCAACTTGTAGCGCTGCTGATTGTCACGCTGCAGCGGAGTGGTCATCGGTGCGGTATAGCCGCACAGGCGACTGAGCCCCTCGATATTGTTGCGATAGCGCTGGCACAGGTTCTGCTGGTAGTTGACCCGCCCCATCAGCTCCTGCACCTTGTTGCCGCGCAGCAACGCCAACCGCGACAGGGTGTTTATCTGTTCCTTCATGACGGCCTCTTGACCAGCTTGAGCAAGGTAGCAACGCAGTCTTCCAGTTCGGCTCCCACCCCAACCTCCTGACGCAAAAAGCGCTCGATGTGCGGCGCCAGCTGCACCGCCCGGTCGGTCTTGGCGTCCATGCCTGGGCTGTAGCCACCCAGCGGAATCAACTCACGAATCTTTTCAAAGCTGCTGTACAGCTCCTTGAGTTGGCGTGCCGCGCCCTGATGCTCCGGCGCACTGACTTGACTCATGCAACGACTGACCGAGGCGGCAATATCGATAGCCGGGTAATGGCCAACATCAGCCAGCCGCCGCGACAATACAATATGCCCGTCGAGAATCGCCCGGGCACAGTCAACGATAGGGTCCTGGTGGTCATCACCCTCGGCCAGCACGGTATACAGGGCGCTGAGGCTGCCGGTAGTGCTGGCACCGTTGCCGGCGCTTTCCACCAACTCGGGCAGCAGGCCAAATACCGACGGCGGGTACCCCTTGGTTGCCGGCGGCTCGCCCAGCGCCAGGGCGATTTCGCGCTGGGCCATGGCATAGCGGGTCAGGGAGTCGACCAGCAGCAGCACATCCTGACCCTGGTCGCGGAAATAGGCGGCGATGCTGTGACACAGCTCGGTAGCCTTGAGCCGCATCAGCGGCGACTCGTTGGCCGGAGCGACCACCACCACGGCCTTTTTCAGGCCTTCAGGCCCCAGTGAGTGCAGCAGAAACTCCTGCACCTCGCGGCCACGCTCGCCAATCAGCCCGACCACGACCACATCGGCCTTGGTCTGCCGGGTGATCATGCCAAGCAACACGCTCTTGCCCACGCCACTACCGGCAAACAGGCCAACCCGCTGGCCCTTGCCCAGGGTCAGCAGGGCATTGATCGCGCGCACGCCGACATCCAGCGGCTCGCATACCGGACGACGGCGCAGCGGATTGACACTGGGCAACTCGGCCGGCAAGGGGTTACGTCCAGACAGTTTCCCCTGGTCATCCAGGGGCTCGCCCAGACCATTGACCACCCGCCCCAGCCAGGACTCGTCGATGTGCAACAAGCCTTCTTCACGGGCCGGAAAAACCCGCGAGCCGGCCGTCAGCCCGACCGGCTTCTTGAACGGCATCAGGTAGGTGATGTCGCGATTGAAGCCCACTACCTGGGCTTCGAGCATGCTGCCGTCGGCCTGCTCGACATAGCAGCGCTGGCCGGTCATGCGCCGGCAGCCAAGGCTTTCCAGCAGCAGCCCGGACACCCGCACCAGACGCCCGCTGACCTTGGCCAACTGCACGCCCTCAAGCGAGCGCAGCGCCTCGTCCAGACTGAACGCCTCGCGTACGCTCATGATTCATTGACCTGCAGGTGCCCGGCCAGTGTCTCCATGCAGGAGTCCAAGCGCTGTTGGCAGCCGATATCCGCCTCGGCCTGCTCGGTCACGACCCGACACTCACCCAGCGCCAGTCGCTCATCCGGAACCAGGCGCCACTCCTCGGCCCGCTCCGGGGCAATATCGCGGATGCGCGCATATTCTTCCGGGTTAAGCAGAATCCGCACATCGGTCACATCGCCCGGCAAGCTGGTCAGCGCTTCTTCAGCCAGCGCCAGCAGTTGCGTCGGGTTGATCGTCAGCTCACAGCGAATCACCTGACGGGCCACCTTGCGCACCAGTTCGAGCAGTTCCTGACGACGTTTGAGCTCATACTGGTCCAGATACCCGCGCAACTCACCACGCATCCGTGCCAGCGGCGCACTGGCCTGTTCGAATACCTGCAGGCCCTGATGTCGCCCTTCCTCCAGGCCACGTTGACGGCCCTGCTCGCACCCTTCGTCAAAGCCCTGCCTGCGCCCGGCTTCCAGACCTTGCTGCAAACCTTCCTGATAGCCCTTTTCCATGCCCTCGCGAAAGCCGTCGCTGACCGCCTGCTGGACACTGGCCTGGCCTCCGCCACCAACCTCACCGATCAGCGCCCTTGGTCCAGAACACAGCGGCGGAAAACGGAAGACCCGCCACGCCCGGCCACTGGCCTTGATCACCCTGACTGTCATGCTGCCTCCGGTTACTCGATGGTCTGCTCACGGAACAATTGCAATTGCAGCTCACCATTGCCGGCCATTTCCCGCACCACCGCCATGATGTCCTTGCGTACCTGCTCGACCCGGCTCATGGGCACCGGCCCCTGACGCCGGCTGATCGACTCCATCTGCTGGCGCTGGCGCTTGGGCATGGCATTCTGAATCGCTCGCACCAGCTCCGGCTCGGCCCCCTTGAGCGCCACTACCCACTCTTCCATAGGCACGGCCTCAAGCAGCAACTGCAGCACTTCTTCGGTCTGCCGCGAGAGGATGAAGAAGTCGTACATTTCATCCTCAATCCGGTTGACCAGTTCATCGCTGTGCGCCCGCAACAACTCGAACATCTGTTCGCGGTTGCCCTTGAAGCGATTCATAATGTCGGCAGCCTGCTTGATCCCGCGCACTTGCGAGCCCTGGTTGGTCAACACGCTGATGCTGCGCTCGATCAACTGCTCCAGCTCGCGAATCACGTCACTGTTGACCTCACTCAGATTGGCAATCCGATACAGCAGCTCATCCTGACGCTCGGCCGGCATCTGTTCGAGCACCTCCGCGGCCATCGCCGGCGGCAGGAAGGCCAGAAAAACGGCCTGCATCTGGGCATGTTCCTTGGCGATCAAGGCGGCAAACTGCTTGGGATCAATCCACTCCATCTTGGCCATCTTGGCGCGAATTTCCTCGCCATAGATGCTGTCCAGCAAGCTGCGGGTAATATCGCTGCCCAGCGCCTTGCCGAGCATGCCGCTGAGGTAGCCGCGCGAGGCACCCTTGATGCTGCTCTGCTCGCGGTAATCCTCGAAGAACCGCCCAACCACTTCCGAGACCATAGGCTGCTTGACGTTGCTCAGCCGGGCCATGGCCTGGCTGATACTGATGATCTCCTCACGGGAGAAGTGCTTGAGCACGCCTGCCGAAGTCGCATCATCCATGCTCAGCATCAGGATCGCGGCCTGCTCCAGGGAACTGAGCTGCCGAACATTACGCACATTGGATTCCTTCATTGCCAGGCCCCTCAGGTAGACGACAGGTCACGATCATTGCGACCGATCCAGTGCTTGAGCACCTCAGAAACCCGCTCAGGATCATTGCGCGCCAACATCTGCAAGTGCTCAATCTGTAGTTCAAGACCTGAATTGGGTGCCGGCAGGCGAATCTCCGACAGCGGGCTCAACTCGCTGAGGATGCTCAGGCCCGGACGCTCTTGCTGCAACGGCAAGGCGCGCTCAGGTGCGGGCGGATCAAGCTCGACCAATTCCTCAGTGAGCACCGGCTGCTCCGGACGGCTGACAATACGCATTGCCGGGCGTACCACCAACAACAGGATCAACAGGGCCAGGAACCCTAAGAGACCGAGGCGCGCCAGTGCGTGCATCTGTTCGCTCTCCCACCAGGCCAGCTCTGCCAACAGCGGCTCGACCGTACTGAAGGGCAGCACGCTCAGCGTCAGTTGATCACCGCGGGCGGCATTGAACCCGGCGGCGCTGCGAATCATCGCTTCCAGCTCAGCCCGGGCCTGTTCGCTCCAGCCGCCCTCGGGAGCGCTGGCCGCATTCAACACCACGGCAATGCTCTGTTGGCGCAAGGCAAAGGGCGCATGCTTGACATGAGTTACCGACTGGTCGTAATCGAGCTGGCGATTGGACTCCTGGCGCAGCGAGGTCGCGGCCTGGTTGCCGTCATTACCTTGCGCACCGTCCTCACCGGCATCCACCGCCGGCGCAGGCAACTGCAACGGCAGATTGCTCAGCGAACCTGGTACCCCTAGCGCCAACTGATCGATCGCGCTTTCACTGCGCAGCTGCTCGTTACGCACTCGCGGCGCTTCGCCATAGGTCTGTACGGTTTCTTCGCGCTGGCTGAAGTCAACATCGGCTGCCACGCTGATCCGGAAGTTGCCCGCGCCCAGTACCGGAGCCAGCACCTGCTCGATATTGCCTACCGCCTTGTGCTGATAGTCCTCGACCACCTGCCAGTTGCGCGCCGGCCCACCCCAGCCATCCAGACCGCGCGACAGCAGGGTACCGTGCTGATCGACCACACTGACATCGGCCACCTCGAGCTGCGGCACACTGTTGGCAACCAGATTGACGATCGCACTGACCTGATCCGGTTGCAGCCGGGTGCCTGGAGCCAACTGCAGCATTACCGAGGCTTTGGCCGGCAGACGGCGCCCCACCACAAACGAACGATTCTCTTCACGGGCCAGATGCACCCGGGCCTGCTCGACCCCTTTGAGGCTCATGACCGTGCGCGCCAATTCACCTTCCAGACTGCGCTTGAGCCGCACATCCTGAACAAACTGGCTGGTGCCCAGCGGCTCGTCCCGATCAAACAGTTCATAGCCCGGCGGCACCGCGACACTGACCCCCCGGGCCGAAAGTTGCAGGCGCGCCCGGGCCAGATGATCTTCACGCACCAGCACCTGGCCGCTCTGCCCATGCAGGCGGTAGCGAATACCCTCGGCCTCGAGGACCTGCATGACCTCAGCCGCCGGATAACTTTCTCCAGCGCCGTACAGTGGTCGATAGGAGGCTGGCTCGCGCCAGAGATACAGTGCGATCCCGATAGCCACCAGGCCGGCGGCCAGGGCCATGCCGAATAGGGTCATCCGTGGGTCGAGCTTGAACCCGCTCACGGGCAGTCTGCTTTTGATGGTCTGCAACACGGCTGTGTACTCGCGCCTGGTTAAACCGGCATTCTCATGATTTCATCGAAGGCGCTGCTCATCTTATTGCGCACCTGCACCAGCGCTGCGAACGACAGACTGGCTTTCTGACTCTGGATCATCGCCCCGACCAGATCCTTGCTCTTGCCACTATCGACATCGGCCAGCGCTTGACTGGCCAGATGCTGCTCGCTATCAATCGTGCGCAGCACATCCGTAAAGGCCTGCCCCACCCCGCCAACCGGCGGCTTGTCCAGCGCTGCACGCACCACCGCGCCCGAAGACGCCGCCTGCATCTGGCTCATGCGCTCGAGCATCTGCTGCTGTACCTGGGTAATCGAATTCATCCTGCCCTTTCTCCTTACACGGGAATCTGCACGCCCTGCTCACGCATGGCGTTCAACCGGTAGCGCAAAGCGCGCGGGGTCATCCCCAGACGCTCGGCAGCCTTGGCCTTGTGCCCGCCGCACTGGCGGATGGTGTCAATCACATGCTGATACTCGGCCCATTTGCCGCTGGCCTTGAGCGCGGCCTTGCCGGTCTCACTGACCGGAGCCAATTGCCGGGCTTCAGTGCCGGACAGCTCCTGGACAGCCAGACCCAGATCACAGGGCTGGATGAAAAGCCCATTGCGCAGAACCAGCGCTCGCTGCAGGGTGTTTTCCAGCTCCCGGACATTACCCGGCCAGTCATGCTGCATCAGCGCCTGACAGGCTGCCTGGGTGAGCAGTTCCTGATGTGCTTCATGGGGGGCATACTTACGAATGAACTGGCGCGCCAAGGGGATCACATCTTCCTTGCGCTCACGCAGCGGCATCAATTGCAGCGGCAGTACATCCAGGCGGAACATCAAATCAGCACGGAACCGTCCGGCCTCAACCTCGGCCTGCAGATCACGGTTGGTGGCCGCGATGATACGCACGTCCAGATGGATTTCCCGCTGACCGCCCAGACGCTCAACCCGCTGCTCCTGTAGCACTCTGAGCAGTTTGGCCTGCAGCGCCAGTGGCAACTCCCCGATCTCGTCCAGCAACAGCGTGCCGCCATTGGCCTGCTCGAATTTGCCCGGCTGGGCGCTGACCGCACCGGTAAAGGCTCCACGCTCATGACCAAACAGGATCGACTCCAGCATGGCTTCCGGAATCGCCGCACAGTTGACTGCAACAAAGGGAGCCTCGGCACTGCTTGAGAAACGATGGATATAGCGCGCCATCATTTCCTTGCCGGTCCCGGTTTCACCGCTGATCATGATTGGCGCTCGGGTCATGGCTACCCGCTGAGCCATCGCCAGCAGCCGACGCCCGGCGTGTGAACAAGAGACAAAGTCTTCTTGGGCCAGCTCGGCCTGACGGACCCGGTGCAGCAGTTGAAACAACTGCTGATCACTGAACGGGCTGAGCAGATAGTCAATGCAACCCAACTCCAGCAGCGTCGCCGCCTTTTCCTGGTCCTGGTATTCAACAATCGGCACTACACTCAAACCCGGCCAGCGACGGGTCAGGCGTGCGACCTGGTCATACAGTCCGCTCGGCTCAAGCCCACTGACCAGTACCAGCAGCAAACCAGCACCACTGAGGCGGCGCTCATCCAACTGCTCCAGACTGGCAACGCGATGCACCTGACAGCCGGCTGCCCGCAGACCTCGGGACAGGGAGACGTCATGGTCCTGATCCTCAACGCCGGCAATCACCACCCCTCCGGTCACGACCAGATCGGCGCCGCCTTGCGACTCGCTGTAGTTCATTGCCTGACTGAGATGCTTCACCGTGTATCACCTGTCGTTTTTTTGCGACGCAGTTAACAGTTTTCTTTTCACAGGACTGAAATAATTTCATCCGTCAGTCGCCTTGTTATGTTCTGTGGCGACCAATGCGCACGGACATTAGCAACGCCCATACTCAATCCGTGAATTACTTTCTCTAAATAGATATCAAAAGCGCATATCAGCGCCTGCTGATGTAATTTGATATCTATTGATTTAATCCCCAGCCCTTACCCCCCCTAGACTGCCAGTCCATCCGCCATGGTCGACGCAGCGCGCCTGCGCACATCACCGGCGTCATGGACAATCGGCCAGCCGGGCCTGCCTTAAATGCACTCGGCCGCGCTCAACGAGGCAACAGTTACTACCTGGGAAAGCAGTTCACACATGATTGGTAATTCGAAAGTCCACCATGGCGTGCCGGCCGATGCCCTGGTCAAATTGAAACCTCACAAGCTGGGGCGCCACTATCACAAGGTGCCGCAGTACATCAGCGAAGCCGCCAACAAATACCCGCGCCTGATCGGCGACTACTTCCTGCGCAACTTCCGCATCAATCTGGAACTACAAGGTGTCAGTGTCAGCGAACAGATCGCTAGCGAACCTGACTGCCTGTTCCGCTCCGAACTGGGCAAGATCGGCTTCTCGATTTCTCGCCCGCTGCTGGCTGAGGCGTTGGAGTGCTATTACGGCGGCACTACCCTGCCAAGCCACGAGGCCACACCAATCAGCACCTCAGAGCAGCGTATGCGTGATCGCCTGGGTCGGGATATCGCCGAGATTTTCGGTCGGGTGATCATGGCTGGCACCAGCCTCGGTCAGCTTGAGGCTCATGACAACGCCTATGACCAGCCGCTGTGGGAGTACCTGGTCGAGTTCTCGCTGACCAGCCACCTGACCTCGACCACCGCATCGCTATTCATCTATCTGGACAATCAGTTGGCCGACCTGTTGACCAGCAAGATGGCCCTGCCAGGCAGCAGCCAGCCGGCAGGCGATCCGCTGAGCAACATCAAGCGCCTGCCGGTGCGCCTGGAATGCGTGCTGGCCTCGGTACAGATGTCCCTGGCCGACGTACTGGCACTGCAACCGGACGACATTCTCATGATCCGCATGCATGAGCGCTGCGATGTCCGTATCAACCAGCAAAAACTGTTTCGCGGGGCCATCTTCGAAGATGACGGCGCCCTTTGTCTTACCTCTCTGGAAAGCGTGAAGAGCCCATGAACGAACAACTCAGCGACCAAGAACTCGACAACCTGATCAACGATGGCGACCTGCAACTTGACGATGAACCCGTCGCCGCCAGTCTCAGCGAGGCCAGCCCACGACTACCGCAACAGGATTTGAGCTTCTTCGGCAAGATTCCGGTACAGGTCACTCTGGAGGTCGCCTCCGTTCAGTTGCCGCTCAAGGACCTGATGGACGTCGATGCCAGCAGCGTGATTGCACTCGACAAGCTGGCGGGCGAGCCACTGGACGTGAAGGTCAACGGCGCACAGTTCGCCAAGGCCGAAGTCGTGGTGGTCAATGGCAGCTATGGCCTGCGCATCCTCGAACTCAGCGGCACCGGCTTGAAAGACCTGACCGCATGAGCCTGCTACGCCGTCTGACCCTGACTATCCTGCCACTGTTGCTGGGCCTGAGCCCGGCCCTGGCCCAGGCGGCGGGAGGCGAGATTTCGCTGTTCTCGCTGAACGAGACCGAGGACGGCCAGGAACTCAGCGTCAAGCTGCAAATTCTGATCATCATGACCCTGCTCGGCTTTCTGCCAGCCATGCTGATGCTGATGACCTGCTTTACCCGCTTCATCATCGTGCTGGCGATTCTGCGCCAGGCCATCGGCCTGCAGCAAAGCCCGCCCAACAACGTATTGATCGGCATTGCACTGTGCATGACCCTGTTGGTCATGCGCCCAGTTTGGCAGGACATGTACAGCAACGCCTATGAACCGTTCCAGGCCGATGAAATCAGCCTGGAGCAGGGCCTGGGTGAAGCCAGGACCATTCTCAGCCGGTTCATGCTGGCGCAAACCAATGAAACCGCGCTCTACACCATCGTCTCGCTGGTCGACGAGGAAATTCCCGAGGATCTGGAAAGCATCGACTTCACCCTGCTGCTGCCGGCTTTTGTGCTCAGCGAACTGAAGACGGCCTTTCAGCTCGGCTTCATGATCTTTGTCCCATTCCTGGTGATCGATCTGGTGGTGGCCAGCGTACTGATGGCCATGGGCATGATGATGCTCTCACCGATGATGATCTCACTGCCGTTCAAGCTGATGATTTTCGTGCTGGTCGATGGCTGGAGCCTGATGATCGGCACGCTGACCACCAGCGTACAACCCTATTGAGGCCACCATGCTGACACCGGAAAATGCCGTCGCGCTGATCGCCCACGCGGTTTACATCATCGGCTTGGTCGTCTGCATCCTGGTGATTCCCAGCCTGATCGGCGGCCTGATCGTCAGTATTTTCCAGGCCGCGACCCAGATCAATGAGCAGATGCTGAGCTTTCTGCCACGCCTGCTGATCACCCTGGGCATGCTGGTGTTCGCCGGGCACTGGATCTTGCGCACACTCAGCGAACTGTTCATCGAAACCTTCCAGCAGGCCGGCCATCTGGTCGGCTGAACCCATGTCCGCCACTGAAGCGCTGTTTGACGCCAATCGCTACCTGCTGCTGGTACAAAGTTACTGGTGGCCGTTCTGCCGCATCCTTGCCGTGTTCACCCTGGCGCCCATGTTCAGCCACAAGGCCCTGTCATTGCCTGTGCGCATTCTGCTGGCCCTGGCTCTAACCCTGGCGCTGGGTGGCGCCCTGCCCACCCCACCGCTGCTTGACCCGCTGTCGCTGGCCGGGCTGCTGGCAACCCTGGAACAGATTGCCTTCGGCCTGATGCTCGGGCTGTCGCTACAGCTGGTATTCACCGTCTACAGCCTGGTCGGGGAAATAATCTCGACCCAGATGGGTATGAGCATGGCGCGCTACAACGACCCACAGAACGGCGTCTCGTCTTCATCAATCCTCTACCAACTGTACTTCACCCTGCTGGTGTTTCTGTACTTTGCCATTGATGGCCACCTGGTCACCGTCAGCATCCTGTACCAGAGCTTCGTCTACTGGCCGATCGGCAGCGGCCTGCACTTTACCGGCATGGCCAGCACCCTGTACGCCATCAGTTGGGTTCTGTCCGCCGCCGTGCTGATCGCCCTGCCGATGGTGTTCTGCATGACTCTGATCCTGTTCAGCTTCGGCCTGCTCAACCGCATTTCACCGGCGATGAATCTGTTCGCCCTAGGCTTCCCAATTGCCATTCTCACCGGCTGGATGGCGATCTTCTTCACCTTGCCGAACATGTCGGAAAGCTATCTGCTGCTAACCCGGCAACTGCTCGACAACCTCGGCATAGTGTTGCTGGAGTAACCATGTCCGAGCAGAACGCCAGCAGTCAGGAAAAAACCGAGCAGCCCACCGCGCACAAACTCAAGAACAGCAAGCGCGAAGGTCAGGTTGCCCGCTCCAAGGATCTGGCAACCACCGTTTCGCTGCTGATCACCCTGCTGGTGCTGAAGTTCAGCTTCGGGCTGTTCTACGAAGGCCTGCAGGACCTGTTCCGACTGTCGTACATCAACTTTCACCAGAGCGAAATAAGCCTGGATGATCTCAGCCTGATTCTCGGCCACAACCTGTTGGTGTTCATCAAGCTGATGTTGCCCCTGCTGATAACCACCCTACTGGTCATAGTGCTGTCACTGATCCCCGGCGGCTGGGTGTTCTCATCCAAGAACTTCATGCCCAAGCTCAGCAAGCTCAATCCGATCACAGGGCTCGGGCGGATCTTTTCCGCTCAGAACTGGACCGAACTACTCAAGTCGATCCTCAAGGTCGTAGTGCTGTGCGCCACCGCAGTCATCCTGCTGCTGGCTACCGCTCCCAAGTTCATGGCCTTGCAGCGCGTGGACATCCATACCGCGATCAGTGGCGCCATGACCTTGGCATTCTATCTGGCGATGATGTTGATTGTGGTGTTCATCCTGTTCTCCCTGATCGACATCCCCCTGCAGAAATTCTTCTTTACCAAGAAGATGCGCATGACCAAACAGGAGGTAAAGGAAGAGCACAAGAATCAGGAAGGCAGGCCAGAGATCAAGGCCCGAATCAAGCAATTGCAACGCCAGTTGCTGCAACGCCAGATCAGCCGGGTCATCAAGGATGCCGACGTGGTGATCGTCAACCCACAGCACTATGCCGTTGCCCTGCGCTACGATCTGGACAAGGCCGAAGCTCCCTACGTGCTGGCCAAGGGCGTTGATGAAACCGCCCTGTATATCCGCAAGATGGCCAACGCCCATAACCTGGAAGTAGTCGAGGCGCCGCCGCTGGCGCGCGCGGTCTACTACAGCACCCAGGTCAATCAGCAGATACCCATGCCGCTCTATACCGCGGTGGCCCACGTACTGACCTATGTATTGCAGCTCAAGGCCTGGCGCCAGGGGCGCCGCAGCAAACCGGAGCTGGCCAGCCAGTTGCCGATTCCCGAATCACTGATCCGTTGAGACCCGACCAGCCATGAAGCCTTATCAGCAACTGATGCCCATCCTGACCTCCGGCCAGATCGGTATACCCCTGGTCATTCTGTCGATTCTGGCAATGATCATTCTGCCGCTGCCGCCGCTGCTGCTGGATATCCTGTTCACCTTCAACATCTCCATGGCCGTGCTGGTGCTGATGGTCAGCGTCTCGGCCAAGCGGCCGCTGGACTTCTCCCTGTTTCCCACGGTAATTCTGATCACCACCCTGCTGCGCCTGACGCTCAACGTCGCCTCAACCCGGGTCGTGCTGTTGGAAGGTCACAACGGCAGTGATGCCGCTGGCAAGGTGATCCAAGCTTTCGGTGAGGTGGTCATCGGCGGCAACTTCATCGTCGGCCTGATTGTTTTCGTGATCCTGATGATCATCAACTTCATGGTGGTCACCAAGGGTGGCGAGCGAATATCCGAGGTCACCGCGCGGTTTACCCTCGATGCCCTGCCCGGCAAGCAGATGGCTATCGACGCCGACCTCAACGCCGGGCTGGTTACCCAGGAGGAAGCCAAGCAGCGGCGCCAGGAAGTCGCCAAGGAAGCCGACTTCTACGGCGCCATGGATGGAGCCGCCAAATTCGTTCGCGGTGATGCCATCGCTGGCATTCTGATTCTGCTGATCAACTTGTTTGGCGGCTTCGCCATCGGCCTGTTCATCTACGATCTGTCTGCAGGCGATGCATTCCAGCAGTATGCCCTGCTGACCATTGGTGATGGTCTGGTCGCCCAGATTCCCGCACTACTGCTATCAACCGCCGCAGCCATCATCGTCACCCGCATCAACGAGTCAGCAGCCATCACTTCGCAAGTACGCAAGCAGATGCTGGCCTCGCCAACCCTGATCTACACCGTGGCCGGCATCCTGTTCGTGCTTGCTTTGGTCCCCGGCATGCCACACATGGCGTTCCTGGGATTTGCCGCCTTGCTCGGGTTCATCGGCTGGTGCGTATCTCGCTTCCAACCAGTTGATGAAGCCAGCGGTGTTGAGCAGGCCGAAGCGCTCAGCCAGGCCATGGAACGCGAACGGCTTCAGACGTTGGAGTGGAGCGACATTCCTCTGGTCGAGCGGATCTCCATCGCCCTAGGGTACAAACTGGTCAACCTGGTCAGCCCTGAAACCGGCGCGCCACTGCCGCAACGGGTACGCGGGGTACGCCAGACCCTCTCCGAATCGCTTGGCTTTCTCCTGCCGGAAGTACAGATCCGCGACAGTTTGCGGCTCAAAGCCTCGCAGTATCAGATCCACATTAATGGCGACAAGGTCGAGTCGGCTGAACTGCATGCCGATCGGCTGATGGCGATACCCTCACCAGAAACCTATGGCGAGCTGGATGGCATTATCGGCATCGACCCGGCCTATGGCATGCAGGTAGTCTGGATCAATCCCGAGGACAAGCCCCGGGCACTCAACCTCGGCTATCAGGTCATTGACTGCTCCAGCGTGATCGCCACCCACCTGAACAAGATCGTGCGCGAACAGCTGCCGGAAATCTTCAAGCATGATGATGTCGAACAGCTGATGCAGCGTCTGGCGCTCCAGGCCCCCAAGCTGGCCGAAAGTCTCAAGGCCCAGCTCAATCATACTCAGCAACACCGGGTTTATCGGCAACTGTTGCAGGAGCAAGTCTCGCTACGCGATATCGTCAGCATAGCCACCGCTATGCTTGAGAGCAGTGAAAGTACCAAGGACCCGCTACTGATTGCTTCGGATGTACGCTACGCGCTGCGTCGCAGCATCGTTTCAAGCATCGCCGGCGATCGTAGCGAGCTGGCCGTATTCATCCTCGACAATGGCTTGGAGAATACGCTGATGAGCGCCTTGAGCGCAGCCCAGCAGGCCGGCCCGGTCAGCCTCGACAGCATTCCCGTCGAACCCAATCTGCTCAACCAGTTGCAGAACAGTATGCCGGTGGTGAAGGAAAAACTGCGCAAGGAAGGCCACCCACCGATCCTGGTCGTCATGCCCCAGCTCCGCCCCCTGCTGGCCCGTTATGCCAAGGTGTTCAGCCCAGGACTGCACGTACTGTCTCAGAATGAAATCCCCGAGCGGGTCGGCGTCAATATCCTCGGTACCCTGGGCTGATCAGCCCGGGGATTTACTCGCTCGCTTGGCTCGCATCCCCGCGACCAGGCGAGCAAACTCCTCGGATGGCTGGTGCAGCGAGCACCCGGACTCATGATAGCCGGTCCGGATATTCTCCTGGCACCACAAACAGATGACCTCAACATCCAACATCTGCATCTTCCCCTCCTCGTCGCGTAGGCGAATCTGCAGTGCTACCGGCACATCCAGCGCCATGGGCTCATCGCTGAGCAGCTTGAAGCCCCCTTCGGAAATGTCCCCGACATAACCAATCAATCGCCCAGTGTCACGGTCCGCGACTTTGATGCGGAAGATCGAACGAAACACCATACGGCTTTGCTCACGCACAGATAAATCCCCTGGCTTTTGTTCTAGTCTGCGCAAGAACAAGGCGACCAGCGAATTATGAAGATTAAGGGGAGAGCAGGGCTTGCAGGCAGCAGTCGCATTGTTCAGAGGCTAAGAGCCAGCCAGTTTTCTTGGCCCAAAGAAGAAACCCCGATCTGCATGCAGACCGGGGTTTCGGTATAGGAGCTTGACGATGACCTACTCTCACATGGGGAAGCCCCACACTACCATCGGCGATGCGTCGTTTCACTGCTGAGTTCGGAATGGGATCAGGTGGTTCCAACGCTCTATGGTCGTCAAGCAATTCTTTAGCGGTGTCGTGTTAGCTGGTAGCTTTCACGCCATCGCGAATTGGGTGTTGTGATTGAAGCACATGCTAGGTTTGCAATCTCATGTGGAGCTCCACATTGTCTGTACGGTGTCTTGCCACACCCCAGATTGCTTGGGTGTTATATGGTCAAGCCACACGGGCAATTAGTACTGGTTAGCTCAACGCCTCACAACGCTTACACACCCAGCCTATCAACGTCGTAGTCTTCGACGGCCCTTTAGGGGAGTCAAGCTCCCGGTGAGATCTCATCTTGAGGCAAGTTTCCCGCTTAGATGCTTTCAGCGGTTATCTTTTCCGAACGTAGCTACCCGGCAATGCGTCTGGCGACACAACCGGAACACCAGAGGTTCGTCCAACCCGGTCCTCTCGTACTAAGGTCAGCCCCTCTCAAATCTCAAACGTCCACGGCAGATAGGGACCGAACTGTCTCACGACGTTCTAAACCCAGCTCGCGTACCACTTTAAATGGCGAACAGCCATACCCTTGGGACCGGCTTCAGCCCCAGGATGTGATGAGCCGACATCGAGGTGCCAAACACCGCCGTCGATATGAACTCTTGGGCGGTATCAGCCTGTTATCCCCGGAGTACCTTTTATCCGTTGAGCGATGGCCCTTCCATACAGAACCACCGGATCACTAAGACCTACTTTCGTACCTGCTCGACGTGTTGGTCTCGCAGTCAAGCGCGCTTTTGCCTTTATACTCTACGCACGATTTCCGACCGTGCTGAGCGCACCTTCGTACTCCTCCGTTACTCTTTGGGAGGAGACCGCCCCAGTCAAACTACCCACCATACACTGTCCTCGATCCGGATAACGGACCAGAGTTAGAACCTCAAAGTTGCCAGGGTGGTATTTCAAGGTTGGCTCCACGCAGACTGGCGTCCACGCTTCAAAGCCTCCCACCTATCCTACACAAACAAATTCAAAGTCCAGTGCAAAGCTATAGTAAAGGTTCACGGGGTCTTTCCGTCTAGCCGCGGATACACTGCATCTTCACAGCGATTTCAATTTCACTGAGTCTCGGGTGGAGACAGCGCCGCCATCATTACGCCATTCGTGCAGGTCGGAACTTACCCGACAAGGAATTTCGCTACCTTAGGACCGTTATAGTTACGGCCGCCGTTTACCGGGGCTTCGATCAAGAGCTTCGCCGAAGCTAACCCCATCAATTAACCTTCCGGCACCGGGCAGGCGTCACACCCTATACGTCCACTTTCGTGTTTGCAGAGTGCTGTGTTTTTAATAAACAGTTGCAGCGGCCTGGTATCTTCGACTGGCATGGGCTTACGGAGCAAGTCCTTCACCCTCACCAGCGCACCTTCTCCCGAAGTTACGGTGCCATTTTGCCTAGTTCCTTCACCCGAGTTCTCTCAAGCGCCTTGGTATTCTCTACCTGACCACCTGTGTCGGTTTGGGGTACGATTTCTAGTTACCTGAAGCTTAGAGGCTTTTCCTGGAAGCATGGCATCAACCACTTCGCATTCTAAAAGAACGCTCGTCATCAGTTCTCGGCCTTGAGATCCCGGATTTGCCTAAGATCTCGGCCTACCACCTTAAACACGGACAACCAACGCCGTGCTGGCCTAGCCTTCTCCGTCCCCCCATCGCAGTAACTAGAAGTACGGGAATATTAACCCGTTTCCCATCGACTACGCCTTTCGGCCTCGCCTTAGGGGTCGACTCACCCTGCGTCGATTAACGTTGCGCAGGAACCCTTGGTCTTCCGGCGAGGGAGTTTTTCACTCCCTTTGTCGTTACTCATGTCAGCATTCGCACTTCTGATACCTCCAGCCAACTTCTCAATTGACCTTCACAGGCTTACAGAACGCTCCTCTACCGCTCATCCTAAGATGAACCCGTAGCTTCGGTGTATGGTTTGAGCCCCGTTACATCTTCCGCGCAGGCCGACTCGACTAGTGAGCTATTACGCTTTCTTTAAAGGATGGCTGCTTCTAAGCCAACCTCCTAGCTGTCTAAGCCTTCCCACATCGTTTCCCACTTAACCATAACTTTGGGACCTTAGCTGACGGTCTGGGTTGTTTCCCTTTTCACGACGGACGTTAGCACCCGCCGTGTGTCTCCCGTGCTCGCACTCGCTGGTATTCGGAGTTTGCATCGGTTTGGTAAGTCGGGATGACCCCCTAGCCGAAACAGTGCTCTACCCCCAGCGGTGATACACGAGGCGCTACCTAAATAGCTTTCGAGGAGAACCAGCTATCTCCGAGCTTGATTAGCCTTTCACTCCTATCCACAAGTCATCCGCTAACTTTTCAACGGTAGTCGGTTCGGTCCTCCAGTGCCTGTTACGGCACCTTCAACCTGCCCATGGATAGATCGCCCGGTTTCGGGTCTATACCCAGCGACTAAACGCCCTATTAAGACTCGGTTTCCCTACGCCTCCCCTAGACGGTTAAGCTCGCCACTGAATATAAGTCGCTGACCCATTATACAAAAGGTACGCAGTCACAGAACAAGTCTGCTCCCACTGCTTGTACGCATACGGTTTCAGGTTCTATTTCACTCCCCTCACAGGGGTTCTTTTCGCCTTTCCCTCACGGTACTGGTTCACTATCGGTCAGTCAGGAGTATTTAGCCTTGGAGGATGGTCCCCCCATGTTCAGTCAACGTTTCACGTGCGCCGACCTACTCGATTTCACGGCTAAGAGTCTTTCGTGTACGGGGCTATCACCCACTATGGCCGCACTTTCCAGAGCGTTCCACTAAACTCAAAACCGCTTAAGGGCTGGTCCCCGTTCGCTCGCCACTACTTGGGGAATCTCGGTTGATTTCTTTTCCTCAGGGTACTTAGATGTTTCAGTTCCCCTGGTTCGCCTCACACACCTATGGATTCAGTGTGTAATACCCGTCTTATGACGGGTGGGTTTCCCCATTCAGACATCTCCGGATCAAAGGTTGTTTGCCACCTCCCCGAAGCTTTTCGCAGGCTACCACGTCTTTCATCGCCTCTGACTGCCAAGGCATCCACCGTATGCGCTTATTCACTTGACCATATAACCCCAAACAATCTGTCAATCGGGCGAACCCGTTTAACACATCGTTAGAAGTCTGGCCGTGACACTGATTCACGACAATCCGGAACTTGCACTTGAGATTACAAGTTTACCTTAGCCACATCGCATGCAGTGAAACATGCCATGTGCTGTACTTCTATCACATTACCCAAATTTTTAAAGAACGTTCTGGTTCAAAGACCAGACAGCAATGATCACCAACTACGGATCATTCTTGTCTGAACTCTGCGGCGATATATGAGCAGTACCTGCTGCTGACCATCTACTGACCAACTGCGAGATGGTGGAGCCAAGCGGGATCGAACCGCTGACCTCCTGCGTGCAAGGCAGGCGCTCTCCCAGCTGAGCTATGGCCCCGTAGACCTTCACACCTCGACAATTGGTGGGTCTGGGCAGATTCGAACTGCCGACCTCACCCTTATCAGGGGTGCGCTCTAACCAACTGAGCTACAGACCCAATCGTCCGGGCTTGTGCAGCTCTGCGAGCCACATCCCAATCGCCTCTTTCCAGGGAATCAAGTAATTCGTGTGAGTGCTTGAAAGCGTCGTGATCTTTCGATTAAGGAGGTGATCCAGCCGCAGGTTCCCCTACGGCTACCTTGTTACGACTTCACCCCAGTCATGAATCACACCGTGGTAACCGTCCTCCCGAAGGTTAGACTAGCTACTTCTGGTGCAACCCACTCCCATGGTGTGACGGGCGGTGTGTACAAGGCCCGGGAACGTATTCACCGCGACATTCTGATTCGCGATTACTAGCGATTCCGACTTCATGGAGTCGAGTTGCAGACTCCAATCCGGACTACGAACGGTTTTAAGGGATTAGCTCCACCTCGCGGCTTGGCAACCCTCTGTACCGCCCATTGTAGCACGTGTGTAGCCCTGGCCGTAAGGGCCATGATGACTTGACGTCATCCCCACCTTCCTCCGGTTTGTCACCGGCAGTCTCCTTAGAGTGCCCACCATAACGTGCTGGTAACTAAGGACAAGGGTTGCGCTCGTTACGGGACTTAACCCAACATCTCACGACACGAGCTGACGACAGCCATGCAGCACCTGTGTCTGAGTTCCCGAAGGCACCAATCCATCTCTGGAAAGTTCTCAGCATGTCAAGGCCAGGTAAGGTTCTTCGCGTTGCTTCGAATTAAACCACATGCTCCACCGCTTGTGCGGGCCCCCGTCAATTCATTTGAGTTTTAACCTTGCGGCCGTACTCCCCAGGCGGTCAACTTAGTGCGTTAGCTGCGCCACTAAAATCTCAAGGATTCCAACGGCTAGTTGACATCGTTTACGGCGTGGACTACCAGGGTATCTAATCCTGTTTGCTCCCCACGCTTTCGCACCTCAGCGTCAGTATCAGTCCAGGTGGTCGCCTTCGCCACTGGTGTTCCTTCCTATATCTACGCATTTCACCGCTACACAGGAAATTCCACCACCCTCTACTGTACTCTAGCCAGGCAGTTATGGATGCAGTTCCCAGGTTGAGCCCGGGGATTTCACACCCATCTTACCTAGCCGCCTACGCGCGCTTTACGCCCAGTAATTCCGATTAACGCTTGCACCCTCTGTATTACCGCGGCTGCTGGCACAGAGTTAGCCGGTGCTTATTCTGTTGGTAACGTCAAAACAGCAGAGTATTAATCTACTGCCCTTCCTCCCAACTTAAAGTGCTTTACAATCCGAAGACCTTCTTCACACACGCGGCATGGCTGGATCAGGCTTGCGCCCATTGTCCAATATTCCCCACTGCTGCCTCCCGTAGGAGTCTGGACCGTGTCTCAGTTCCAGTGTGACTGATCATCCTCTCAGACCAGTTACGGATCGTCGCCTTGGTGAGCCATTACCTCACCAACAAGCTAATCCGACCTAGGCTCATCTGATAGCGCAAGGCCCGAAGGTCCCCTGCTTTCTCCCGTAGGACGTATGCGGTATTAGCGTTCCTTTCGAAACGTTGTCCCCCACTACCAGGCAGATTCCTAGGCATTACTCACCCGTCCGCCGCTGAATCCAGGAGCAAGCTCCCTTCATCCGCTCGACTTGCATGTGTTAGGCCTGCCGCCAGCGTTCAATCTGAGCCATGATCAAACTCTTCAGTTCAAATCAATTTGGGTTTTGAGAAAACCCTAAACTTGGCTCAGCCGTACAAATAAACTCATGAATTCACAGAGTTACTTGCTTAGGCTGATAATCATGCGATCATCAATCCACTCACAAGCACCCACACGAATTACTTGATTCCAATTTTTTAAAGAGCGATTCGGCTTGCGTTTCCGCTTAACCAAGGCCGCGCATTTTACGCTAACCTTCTAATCTGTCAAGCATTTTTTTGAGCTTTCGTTGCGAGCAACACCACCTCAAAAACCGCTTGAGCGACCCGGCCAGTCAGTGACTTTGCCGTGCCAGGGAGGCGCATTCTACAGCACTCAAAACCGCTGTCAACACCTTCCGTCAAACTCGATTCGAAGCACAAATCCAACCCCGAATCAGCACCCGAAAGAACCAATCACTCCGCCCTTCCGAGGCCGGCGCATTCTACGCCGTTTCGCTGACCTGTCAACCGGTTATTTCGCCTCGAGAGACCCGTAACCCATTGATCCTAAAGCACTTTAAACAAAGCACCGCGATCAGCGAGAGGCGCATTATAGGCACTTTCAAAACACCGTCAAGACTTTTTCAAACGAATACGGGCAAATTTTTTCTTGCCCGCCTGGCAGACATGCTCGCACCCCAGAGCGAATACAAAATCCTTGTCCACTACCTGGCCATCGACCTTGACCGAGCCCGCGCTCAACAGATCGCGCGCCGCCGCGGCATTCTTGGTCATGCCCGCACGGTTAAGCACCGCCGACACCGGCAGATCCTCAGCCGACTCCAGTTCGATCTCCGGCAGATCCTCAGGCAGCTCACCATCCTGCAAGCGATTGCCTGCCGATTTGTGCGCTGTTGCTGCAGCTTCTTCGCCATGGAAGCGCGCCACCAACTCTTCGGCCAACTTGATCTTGATGTCACGCGGATTGGCTCCCGCCTCAACATCAGCCTTGAACGCCTCGATCTCATCCAGGCTACGGAAGCTGAGCAGTTCGAAATAGCGCCACATCAAACTATCTGGCATGGAAACGATCTTGTTGTACATCTCGCCAGGACGATCATCGATACCAACGTAGTTACCCAGCGATTTGGACATTTTCTTCTCGCCATCCAACCCTACCAGCAGCGGCATGGTGATAATGACCTGAGATTCCTGACCATACTGACGCTGCAACTCTCGCCCCATCAACAGGTTGAATTTCTGATCGGTACCACCCAGCTCGACGTCGGCACGCATAGCCACGGAGTCGTAGCCCTGAACCAGCGGGTAGAGGAACTCATGAATGGCAATTGACTGCCCACCCTTATAGCGCTTGTCGAAATCATCGCGCTCAAGCATCCGAGCCACAGTGTATTTACCAGCCAACTGAATCATGTCAGCAGAGGTCAGCTTGTCCATCCAGGTGGAATTGAACATCACCTGTGTCCTGGCCGGATCGAGAATCTTGAACACCTGCTCTTTATAGGTCTCGGCATTGGCCAACACCTGCTCGCGAGTCAGCGGCTGGCGAGTAATGTTCTTGCCCGAGGGATCACCGATCATGCCGGTGAAGTCACCGATCAGAAACAGCACCTCATGCCCCAGATCCTGAAACTGACGCAGCTTATTAATAAGCACGGTATGCCCCAGGTGCAGATCGGGAGCGGTCGGATCGAAGCCAGCCTTGATGCGCAGCGGCGTCCCGCGCTCGAGCTTGGTTCGCAACTCACTCTCGACAAGAATTTCATCCACTCCGCGCGCAATCAGCGCCAACTGCTCATCAACCGGCTTCATAACTCAAGGAATCCTGTTATCGGGGTCTCACGAAAGGGAACCAAACATACAACATTGCGGACCAATTACAAGTTTGGCCGCCACTGGGGGCAGAGCGCCGTCGTGCCATAAAGCTGACGAGCACAACGCTGTAAAACTGACGGGCGGCAACACCGAAAGCTTGCCATGAGGCACTTTCGGTTATAATTTAGCAAGTTAGTTCACTTTTTTCAGATTCGAGCATAAGAGCGCTTATGGGTAACCACAAGTCAAAAACACCGCGCTACCCGAAGAGTCACCTCGTGGCGGCCAGCGGTATCGCAGCAGCGCTGAGCATTTTCCTGCTCGTCATTCCCACCACCGATGTTGAAGCCAAAAAGACATTAATCCCTCTGGAGCTGGAGGTGCCGCCAACGCTTGACGCCAATGTCAGCGGTTCGCGCTTCTCTGAACAGTTGGACGCGCTGATCAACGAAACCGTCACACTCCCCGCCGCACCGCTTGAAGTGCGCAAGCGCAACGAGCCACTGGTTACCGTTGAGGCGACTTCTGGCGGGGACATGAGTCAAGACTACAGTAGCGATACCGCCAGCCAGCCAGCCAAAAGCGACTGGCTAAGCATCACCGTAGCCAGCGGCAATACACTGTCAGTACTGTTCAGCCAGGTCGGCCTGTCGGCCGGTATCATGCATTCCGTATTGAACAGCAGCAAGGACGCCAAGCGCTTCACCCGCCTCAATGTCGGCCAGGTCCTTGAGTTCAAACTGGACGACCAGGGCGAGCTGCTCAGCCTGCGCAGCAAGATCAGCGACCTGGAAACCATCCGAGTCGATCGCGCCGAGCAGGGCTACGCCTTCAGCAAGGATGTGATCGAGCCAGAAGTGCGCACGCGCTTCGCTCACGGCGAGATCAACAGCTCGCTGTTTTTGGCAGCGCAGCAGGCCGGCATGTCGCATAACCTGACCATGCAGATGGCTAACATCTTTGGCTATGACGTGGACTTTGCCCGGGACATTCGCACCGGCGACAACTTCGAGGTACTGTTCGAGGAACTGCATGTCGGCGACAAGCGTGTCGGCACCAACAACATTCTTGCCGCACGCTTCACCAACCGCGGCAAAACCTTCACCGCCGTGCGTTATACCGATCGCCAGGGTCATACCAGCTATTACCGCGCAGACGGTACCAGCATGCGCAAGGCGTTCATCCGCACGCCAGTAGAGTTTGCCCGGATCAGCTCGCGCTTCAATCCCAACCGCCGACACCCGGTACTCAACAAGATCCGCGCCCATAATGGCGTCGACTATGCAGCCCCGACCGGCACGCCAATCAAGGCCACCGGTGACGGTCGCATTGTTCATATCGGCCGCAAGGGCGGCTACGGCAACACGATCATCGTGCAACACGGACAGAAGTACAAAACCCTGTACGCCCACATGAGCCGTTACGCCAATGGCCTGCGCAATGGCAGCAACGTCTCTCAGGGTCAAGTGATCGGTTACGTTGGCATGACCGGCCTGGCTACCGGCCCGCATCTGCACTATGAGTTTTTGGTCAACGGTCGCCATGTTGACCCACTGCGAGTCGACCTGCCGGTTGCCGATCCTATCCCGCAAAGCGAGCGCGCAGCCTTCATGAGTATCAGCAACCAACTCATGGCCAGCATGGACCAGAGCCGCGAAACCCAAGTCGCGCTGCTGGACCGGTAATGACCAATCTGTATGTCGGTATCATGTCAGGCACCAGCCTGGATGGTATCGACATCGCTTTGACCCGCTTCAACGCAGGGCGTCAAGCTGAACTAGTCGACGCCCTGTGCCTGCCTTTCCCCGTCCAACTCCGTGAAGAACTGCTTAGCCTGTGCCAACCCGGCGACGATGAATTACGCCGTGCGGGTCTGGCGGGCCAAGCCTGGGCTCGACTGGCAGCCGATGGCGTCCTGCGCTTACTGCGGCGCAACCAATTGGCAGCCGACCAGATTGAAGCCATTGGCAGCCACGGTCAAACCCTGCGACACCACCCCGAACTTGGTTTTAGTTGGCAGGTTGGCGCCCCCGCTCTCTTGGCCGAACTGAGCGGTATCCGCGTGATCAGCGATTTTCGCAGCCGCGACCTGGCCGCTGGCGGTGAAGGTGCTCCCCTGGTTCCGGCTTTTCATGACTGGCTGCTGCGTGACAACGAGGCTTGCCGAACGCTGGTCAATATTGGCGGCTTCGCCAACCTGACGGTCATGCGCCCAGGCGAACCGGCCGTAGGCTTTGACAGCGGCCCCGGCAACGTATTACTGGACGACTGGATCAACCTGCACCTGGGCAAAAGCTTCGACAGCAATGGTGATTGGGCGCGCAGCGGACAAATCCAGGCGGAACTGCTGCGCAGCATGCTTGATGACCCTTACTTTCATCGCCAGGGCCCCAAGAGTACCGGCCGCGAATACTTTCATCGCACCTGGCTAAACGCCCGACTCAAACAGCTTGACCTCGCACCAGAGCCCCAGGACGTTCAAGCCACACTATTGGAACTGACAGCACAATCCATTGCCCACGCCGTGCGCACCCATGCCGCCGATAGTGAAGGCGTATTCATTTGTGGCGGTGGTGCCAACAACACCCGCCTGCTGGAACGCCTGCAGAACCTGCTGCCCTCCATCACAGTGAGCACTACCGCCAGCCTGGGCGTCCATCCGGACTGGATGGAAGCAATCGCGTTTGCCTGGCTCGCCTGGCGATGCCAGCAAGGACTGCCGGGCAACCTGCCGGACGTCACTGGCGCCAAGGGGGCACGCGTTTTAGGGGCAATCTATCCGGCCTGAACGACCGGACAGTTCAAATCGAGAAGGAAGAACCGCACCCACAGGTCGTGGTAGCGTTGGGATTGTTGATGACGAACCGCGAGCCCTCAAGCCCCTCTTGGTAGTCGACCTCCGAGCCCGCCAGATACTGGAAACTCATCGGATCAACCACCAGCCGCACACCGTCGCGCTCGACCACGGTGTCATCCTCGGCCAGCTCATCATCGAACGTGAAGCCATACTGAAAGCCGGAACAGCCGCCACCGGTAACAAAGACCCGCAGACTCAAACGCTCGTTGCCCTCCTCCTCGATCAGCGAGCGCACCTTGCTCACGGCGCTGTCGGTGAAGGCCAGGGGGGTGGGGATAAAGACTTCAGCAGTGGACATACAACCTCCGGCGGCCGGATGCCGCGCACATCAAGGGTGTATTATCGTTTTCCCCGAGTCTTTTGGTCAACTATTGTCCACAGGCTCGGACTCCTCCGAGGCAAACGCTGGAGCAGGCAAGGGCGCCGAAGCCACCACAAAATCGGACTGAAAATGCAACTGGCCGCAAACCTGCGCCCCCATCACCATTTCCATAAACCGGTAGTACACATCACCACTGATACGCGCCTTGGCGTCCAGTTCCAGATGCTCTGGGGCATGCACATCGCCAACCACTTCGCCGTTGACCAGCACATTGGGAGCGTGAATGACGCCCTCGACATAGCCGTGCTCACTGATTCGTACCAGGCCCTGCTCCGCATGGATATTGCCAATCACCCGACCATCCACCTGCAGCGCGCCGGTAAACCGCAGATCACCTCGAATCTCAGCGTCCTGAGCGATAATCGTGGTCTTGCCATTGAATTGGCTGAGATCGGCTTTCTTGTGCTTGTCAGCTCCCCACATCAGGGTCGTACTCCTGTCACTGTCCAATCAAAAGTCTGCTCAACCAGGGTCTTGCCATCCTGCTGCGCACTCAACAGCACGCGCTCAGGCTCAAAGCCTTCTGGCAGCGTCAGTTCCGCCGCACGGCTATTGCCAGGTACTACCTGAAAGTACCGAAAATCCAACTCTAGCCCTTCATCATTCTCAAGCTCACTCAGGGCCGATAACGGCAAGGTAACACTCCTGCCGCCCTGCTTTCCTTGCAGGCGCACCAACAACCGTGCCTGCACGGTATCGCTTTCGCTGCCCACCCTGCTGACCATGACTTTGTACCGGAAAACCTGTGGCGATTCTGTGGCGTGCAGCTCAAATGCTTGAATCCGCAACCCAGGAGTCAGTGCACTGGGAGCCAGCGCCCCCTGATACTGAGCCAAATCCTGCTGCAGACGAAACAGTTGTTGCTCAAGGTCATGAATCACTTCACGCCCCTCGCTGACCGATTCGCGGGCCACCAACAAATCGACTTCGAGTTGCTGGTAACGCTGCCGGTTGCCATCCAGCTCCTGCAGCAACTCGGACTGACGCTGCAGCAGTTCGGCATGGTCCTTGAGCAGTTCGCGCTGGGTTTCGAGCGCCAGACGCCAGCCAAGCAAACCGCTAATCGGTACCGCGAGAAACAGCAGCGCCAGCAGAATCCCGCGCCACAGTCGGGCGTACTTGCCATTACGCGGCATGAACACCACGTCCTGTTCACGCAGCGGCGCCCGTTTCTTGAAGTTGACCATCAGGGCATCAGCGCCGGATGCGACAATCCCAGGGTTTCTTCCAGCCCCATGGCGATGTTCATGTTCTGCACAGCCTGGCCAGATGCGCCCTTGACCAGGTTATCAATCACCGACAGTACGACCACCAGATCGCCCCCTTGCGGGCGATGCACAGCAATTCGACAGGTGTTGGCACCCTTGACGCTTCGAGTTTCGGGGTGGCTACCTGCCGGCATCACATCCACGAACGGCTCAGCGGCATAGCGCTGCTCGAACAGCGCCTGCAGATCGACCGAGCGATCCTTGACGCTGGCATAGAGAGTGGCATGGATACCACGAATCATCGGAGTCAAATGCGGGACAAAGGTCAGCCCCACCGGCTGACCCGCTGCCAGATTCAGGCCCTGACGAATTTCCGGCAAGTGGCGATGCCCAGCCACAGCGTAGGCCTTCATGCTCTCGGAGGCTTCGCACAGCAGCGAGCCGACGCTGGCGCCGCGTCCTGCGCCACTGACGCCGGACTTGCAGTCAGCAATCAGTTGAGCTGGATCCGCCAACCCTGCCTCCAATAGCGGAATCAGGCCAAGCTGCGTGGCAGTTGGGTAACAGCCCGGTACTGCTATCAGCCGGGCACTGCGAATTGCCTCGCGATTGACCTCCGGCAAACCATAAACTGCCTGCTCCAGCAGTTGCGGCGCCCCGTGCGGCTGGCCGTACCAGCGGCTCCACTCCTCGGCATCGCGCAGACGAAAATCCGCCGACAGGTCGATGATCCGCGTCCCGGTCGCCAGCAGTTCACCCGCCAGCGCATGGGCAACACCGTGCGGCGTAGCGAAAAACACCACATCGCAGGCACCGAGGCGGTTCACATCCGGCACGCTGAACGCCAGCCCGTCATAGTGACCACGCAGGTTCGGATACAGGTCGGCCACCTTGACCCCGTCCTCGGAGCGCGAGGTAATGACCTCGACCCGAGCCTGCGGATGCTGCGCCAACAGTCTCAGCAACTCCACTCCGGTGTAACCGGTACCTCCGACAATGCCGACCTTGATCATGACTGCTTACCCGCCTATTTCCGAAACTTGAGTTGAAGGTGAATGGTTTATGATAAGAGCGCTAGCGAAAATTACCAGCGCGCGCCCTCGGGAATACTTATGGAGCCTGTCCGTGTATCTATGGATCAAAGCCTTTCACATCATCGCCGTCGTCACCTGGTTCGCCGGGCTGTTCTATCTCCCGCGCCTTTTCGTTTATCACGCCATGAGTGAAGACCGCGCCAGTCAGGAACGGTTCAAGGTCATGGAGCGCAAACTGTACCGCGGCATCATGATCCCCTCGATGCTGGTCGCGGTAGGGCTGGGTATCTGGATGCTGTACCTGGTGCCAGCCTGGCTGCAGCAGGGCTGGATGCACGCCAAGCTGGCACTGGTGGTCGCCCTGATCGGCTACCACCACGCCTGCGGCACCATGGTCCGACGCTTTGCCAATGACGCCAATCGCCGCTCCCATGTGTTCTATCGCTGGTTCAATGAAGCGCCGGTACTAGTCCTGGTTGCAGCCGTCATTCTGGTGGTAGTCAAACCGTTCTAACCGGCCATCACTGCCCGCTCACGCGCCCATTCGCGCAGCGCGTGTAAGCGCTCGGCCATGACTACCGATAGCGGTGAGGTCTGGCCGAGCGCTTCCAGCACATGCTCATTGCCGACCGGCTGCTGACGTGCGGCCCCGGCATAGACGGCTGTGACCACTGCCTGCTCGATTTCCGCCCCGGAAAAGCCCTCGCTGGCCGCCGCCAGGGCCGGCAGGTCGAACTGCTCGGGCAGCAATTCTCGCCGAGCTAGATGAATGCGGAAAATATCGCCACGCACCGCCAAGTCGGGCAAGTCGACGAAGAACATTTCATCCAGCCGGCCCTTGCGAATCAGCTCCGGTGGCAACTGACTGACATCGTTGGAAGTCGCCACCAGAAATACCCGGGTCTGACGCTCAGCCATCCAGGTCAGCAGACTGCCAAGCAGGCGCCGTGAAACGCCCTGATCCGCCGAATCCGGAGCAATGCCCTTTTCGATTTCGTCGATCCACAGCACACACGGCTCCATGGCATCGGCCATCTGCAATGCTTCGCGCAGGTTCTTCTCGGTTTCACCAATGTACTTGTTGTACAGCGCCGCAAAGTCCAGACGCAGCAGCGGCAACCCCCAGAGCCCGGCTACCGCCTTGGCCGCAAGGCTCTTACCGGAACCCTGCACACCAACCAGCATTACCCCCTTGGGCACATCCTTGAGCGCCCCAGACTGGGTGAAGGCTACCTGCCTGTCCGCCAGCCACTGCTTGAAGCGCCCCAGACCGCCAACGTCGGCGAACCGCGCGGTATCCTGCTCGAAACTGAGTACGCCCTGCATGTCGAGCAGCTCGAACTTGGCCTGATTCAGAGCCGGCAGATCTTCCTGGGTAATCGCCCCATCGTCGACGATCAGGTTACGCGCCAGCCGCCGCGCCTCAGCCTGGGTGGTACCGCGCAGGTTACGCACGACCTGTTCCAGGGTCCGGTTATCGGTCCGCACCCTACGCCCCTGGTTCTGCTGACTCCAGAGCGCCGCCTCTTCCCGCACGATGGCAGCCAACTGGTCATCGGACGGCATACGGAGGCTGAAGCGGGCCGCCAGACGGCTAAGCTCGGCCGGCAGGTTCAATGCATGACTGACCAGAATGATGGTCGGTGCTTGCTCGCCAGTCTCCATGGCCAGCGCCTTGAGCTGGCGTACCAGGCGCGAAGAATCCAGAAACGGATGCAGGTCGCAGAATACGTAAAGGCCGGGAGCGGCATCACGCCGAATCTGCTCCAACGCAACCTCCGGGTCACAGGTCTTCTGCCCCGGATCGACATCCGCCCCAAACCCCAGGCGCGACAATCCATCGACCTGATTCCAGGTGTACCAACTCAGCGCCCGCTTGATCGCCAGTGAACCGATGGTTTCCAGCACCCGGCGTTCTTCCCAGGACTCGATCACCACCAGCTTGACCTTCGAATCCAGCACCAGCCCGAGATCATGTATATCGTTCTTCAACACAGCCTCCCTGTGAGCGGCGGATGCCATTCCGGCCGCGGACGGTTACACTGGATGCACTATATAGCCAATGATGAGGAGCACACAGTGGATTGTCTGTTCTGCAAGATCGTCGAGGGCAAGATCCCGGCGAAAAAAATCCATGAAGATGATCAGGTAGTGGCCTTTCACGACATCAATCCGCAGGCCCCGGTACATTTTCTGGTGATTCCGAAAAAGCATATCGCCACGCTCGCCGAACTGACTGAGGCCGACAACGCCCTGGTGGGTCATATGGTCTTCACCGCTCAGCGCCTAGCCCGGGAACTGGGTTGTGAAGCGGGCTTTCGTACCGTATTCAACTGCAATGAACAGGGCGGGCAGACCGTCTACCATATCCACCTGCACGTCCTCGGTCAGCGCCAGATGACCTGGCCGCCAGGTTGATCTCAATCAACCCCCGAATGGCCCGGCTGCAGGTATACTGGCCGGGCATTTTCAGGAGTACTCCATGAACAGCCGCCATTACAGTTTGCTCGACCGCCTGCTGACCCAGGCCGATCAGTCCCTGCGCACCCTGGTTCCCGGTGCTGCCCAGGCTCAGCGGCCATCGCCCGCCGCCCAACTGGCCAATGTACCCATGGATGATGAAGAGCGCCGCCATATCGCCGGCCTGATGCGCATCAATCACACCGGCGAGGTCTGTGCTCAGGCGCTCTATCAGGGCCAGGCGTTGACGGCCCAATTGCCGGATGTTCGGGAAAAGATGGAGCATGCTGCGGCCGAGGAAATCGACCACCTGGCCTGGTGCGAGCAGCGCCTGCGCGAACTCAACAGTCAGCCCAGCGTCTTCAACCCACTGTTCTACGGACTGTCATTCGGTATTGGCGCGGCCGCCGGATTGATCAGTGACCGGGTCAGCCTCGGCTTTGTCGCCGCCACCGAGCAACTGGTTGAGCGTCATCTGGACGATCACCTGGCCCAGTTGCCGGAAGAAGACATCAAGTCGCGGGCGATCCTCGAACAAATGCGCGAAGACGAAATTGAGCACGGCAATCAGGCCTTGGATGCCGGAGGGGTAGTGTTCCCGCCTCCGGTCAAGGCAGCCATGGTACTGCTGTCCAAAGTCATGACCAAGGCCACCTACCGGACCTGAGCCCGGTAGGTGCGCTCAGTCGATCTCGACAATTTCGTAGTCGTGGCTGATCTCGACGCCTCCACGCCCGAGCATGATCGAAGCCGAGCAGTACTTTTCCGCCGACAGCTCGACCGCGCGTTTGACATGAGCTTCCTTGAGCCCCTTGCCACGGACCACGAAATGCACGTGAATACGAGTGAACACCTTGGGTTCACTATCGGCACGCTCGGCGTC
The DNA here is from genome assembly GCF_002056295.1 of Halopseudomonas phragmitis. Classification (NCBI taxonomy): domain Bacteria; kingdom Pseudomonadati; phylum Pseudomonadota; class Gammaproteobacteria; order Pseudomonadales; family Pseudomonadaceae; genus Halopseudomonas; species Halopseudomonas phragmitis. The sequence goes on from NZ_CP020100.1 coordinate 653,878, forward strand.
GAGCAGGGCATGCACATCGCGAATGTCCTGGCGGGCCTTTTTCAGGATGCTGACCACATCGTAACTGGCGCAACCGCCCAGACCGATCAGCACGGTCTCCATCGGACGAACGCCCATGTTGCGGCCACCGGCTTCTTCCGGCCCGTCCATGACCACGGTATGACCACTGCCGGATTCACCAAGGAACATGGCTCCGTCAACCCATTTGATATGCGCTTTCATCGTGTTTCTCCCGCCAGACACCCATTGTTCGAGGTTGCGCAGAATACCACAGTCGTCGACCCCACCATGGCATACTGGCCATCACCGGCAAAACTGGACATAATCGCGATTGGTCTCAGCACGAGGCTTTTAATACCACTCTGCCATCACAACATACCCGACACAAGAATCGGCCAGGATATAGCTAATGGTTCCTATCACCTTGACTCCTAAAATAAAAAATCTCGATGCATTCCTGACCCACTGCCACCGCCGTCGCTTCGCCGCCCGCAGCACCATCATCCATGCCGGAGACAGTTCTGACAGCCTGTTCTATATCGTTAAGGGCTCAGTCACCATCCTGATTGAAGATGATCAGGGCCGCGAAATGATCATTGCTTACCTCAACCAGGGTGACTTCTTTGGGGAAATGGGGCTGTTCGATCTTGAGCAAAGCCAGCAGGACCGCAGTGCCTGGGTGCGCACCAAGACCGAGTGCGAAGTCGCAGAAATCGGTTACAGCAAATTCCGGGAAATTACCCAGCACGACCCGGAACTACTGTACTCGGTAGGCCGGCAGATGGCTGAGCGGCTGCGTAACACGACCCGCAAGGTCGGCGACCTGGCCTTTCTCGACGTCACCGGACGAGTTGCCCGCACCCTGCTGGACCTGTGCAAACAGCCTGACGCCATGACCCATCCCGACGGGATGCAGATCAAGATCACCCGCCAGGAAATCGGCCGCATTGTCGGCTGTTCACGGGAAATGGTCGGACGGGTACTCAAGGGCCTGGAGGATCAGGGCCTGATTGAGGTCAAGGGCAAGACCATGGTGGTCTACGGCACCCGCTGAGATCGGGCTATCATTGATGGGGCCGCCTGACGGCGGCCCATGGCCTCAGGTACAATCGCCGGACATTTTCCTGCCTGCGAGGTGAACATGGGCCTGAACAACCAGTGGATGCAGCGTGACCTGTCGGTGCTGTGGCATCCCTGCACCCAGATGAAAGACCATGAACACATGCCGATCATCCCGATCCAGCGCGGCGACGGTGTGTGGCTGCATGACTTCGAGGGCAACCGCTACATCGACGCGGTCAGCTCCTGGTGGGTCAACATCTTCGGCCACGCCAACCCTTATATCAATCAGAAGGTCAAGGATCAGCTCGATCAGCTCGAACACGTGATCCTGGCTGGCTTCAGCCATACCCCGGTAATCGAGTTATCGGAAAAGCTGGTAGCCATGACCCCCGCGCCGCTGACTCGCTGCTTCTACGCCGACAACGGCTCCTCATGCATCGAAGTGGCGCTGAAAATGAGCTTCCATTATTGGCTCAACAGCGGCAAACCGCAGAAAAAGCGCTTCATCACCCTGAGCAACAGCTACCACGGCGAGACCCTGGCGGCATTGGCGGTCGGCGATGTCGGGCTGTACAAGGAAACCTACCAGCCACTGCTGATGGATGTGATTACCGTCCCCTCGCCGGACTGCTATTTCCGCGAGTCAGGGCAAAGCTGGGAAGACCACAGCCGCGCCATGTTCGCGCATATGGAGCAGACCCTGGCCGAGCACCATGAAGAAGTCGCAGCAGTGATCGTCGAGCCGCTGATCCAATGCGCCGGCGGCATGCGCATGTATCACCCGGTCTACCTGAAACTGCTGCGTGAAGCCTGCGATCGTTATGGCGTACACCTGATCCACGACGAGATTGCCGTCGGCTTCGGTCGCACCGGCTCACTGTTCGCCTGCGAGCAGGCCGGCATTGCTCCGGACTTTCTGTGCCTGTCCAAGGCGCTGACCGGCGGCTACCTGCCGATGGCCGTATGCCTGACCAACGACCGCATCTACCAGGCCTTCTACGACGACTACGAAACCCTGCGCGCATTCCTGCACTCGCACAGTTACACCGGCAACCCGCTGGCTTGTGCTGCCGCACTGGCTACCCTGGAACTGTTCGAGCAGAACAACGTGATCGAGGCCAACCGCGTGCTCTCGGCACACATGGCCAAGGCCACCGCGCACTTCGCCGAGCACCCGCACGTCGCCGAAGTGCGTCAGACCGGTATGGTTCTGGCGATCGAGATGGTCAAGGACAAGACCAGCCGCGAAGCCTACCCCTGGCAGGAGCGCCGCGGCATCCGGGTCTACCAGCATGCGCTGAAGCACCAAGCGCTGCTGCGCCCGCTCGGTAGCGTAGTGTATTTCATGCCGCCCTACGTGATCACTCCGGAACAGATTGACCATCTGGCCAGTGTTGCCTGGGAAGGTATTCAACTGGCGACCAGGGACTGAGCCGTGCGGGTCTCGCGCTTTTACTGCAACCAGCCACTGGCCAGCGGCGAACTGACGCTCGACGGCGATCTGGCTCACTATATCAGCCGGGTGCTGCGTCTCGGGGCGGGAGCGCCAGTGCAGCTGTTCGATGGCAGCGGCCAGGAGTGGCCGGGCACGGTGCTGGAAGCCAGCAAGCGCCAGGTTTGCCTGCGCCTGGACAAACCGCTGGACGGCCAGCCTGAATCGCCGCTGCATACCCACCTGGGTCAGGTAATGTCGCGCGGCGAGCGTATGGACTGGGCGATCCAGAAAGCGGTCGAACTGGGCGTCAACGAAATCACTCCGCTACTCAGCGAGCGCTGCGAGGTCAAGCTGCAGGGTGAGCGCGCCGACAAGCGCCAGAGCCACTGGCAACAGGTGGCAATCAGCGCCTGTGAGCAGTGCGGACGCAGCCGGGTTCCGGTGGTACACGCCCCGCAGCCGCTGGAGGCCTGGCTCGACGGGCTTGCCGCCGAGCTCAAGCTGGTTCTGCATCATCGTACCGAACAGAGCCTGACCAGCCTGGATAAACCGGCAAGCCTGGCGCTACTGATCGGCCCTGAAGGCGGGCTCAGCAGCAGCGAAATTGCCCAGGCCGAAACCCGTGGCTTCATTGCGGCCAGCTTTGGTCCAAGGGTTTTGCGCACAGAGACCGCTCCGGTGGTTGCCCTGAGCGTTTGTCAGCATCTGTGGGGCGACTTCTGACGAACCTCGGTGAGCAAGCCAGAACTCGCTGGCCAACAACTCCAGGCGCAAAACCAGCTCCGCCAACTGCCCGGCATGGGCATCGTTACGCTGCATCGCCTCAGCACTCTGCTCGCTACTCTGGCGAATCCGCTGCAGACTGCAACTGATCTGCTCGCTGACCTGACTCTGCTGCTCAACCGCCGCGGCAATCTGTACGCTGGCCTGACTAATACCAGCAATGCGCCGCTCGATGCCATCCAGCGCCCGGGTTGCCTCGGTCACCCCCTCAACACATTGGTCGACCTGAACCAAACTGGCCTGCATGGCGCTGACCGCTTCGCGACTGCCCTGCTGAAGCGTTTCGACTGACTCGCGAATGCTGGCGGTCGACTGCTGGGTGCGCCCGGCCAATGCCCGTACCTCATCGGCAACCACGGCAAAGCCGCGTCCCAGCTCACCGGCCCGCGCCGCCTCGATGGCAGCATTGAGCGCCAGCAGATTGGTCTGTTCGGCAATCGCATTGATCACCCCGACCACTTCGCTGATCCGCTCACTCTGCGCGGCCAGCCGTTGCAGGCGTTCACTGGCCTCTCCGATCGCCACCGTCAGCTGCTGCATTTGCTGGCCGGTCTGCTCGACCACCCGATGCCCGTCACTGGTGGCCCGCTCTACCCCCTCGGCATCATTGGCAGCCTGCTGGGCGCTGTGCGCCACCTCCTGAACGCTGGTGGCCATTTGCTCAACGGCGGCAGCCACCTGATCGGTTTCATCCTGCTGACAGCGATTGACCTGATTGCACTGACGCACCGCCTCGACCATCTCGCCGCTCTGTTCGGCCAATCGCCGGGCCGCATCACTGATACGCCCGACCAGCGCTGCAGCCTCAGCCTCCTGCATAGTGAAGGCAAACTCCAGCTGCCCGAACTCATCCCGGCGACCACTGTAAAGCCACTGACTGAGCGGATTGTCGCCCACCTGACGGGCACGCTGGACCAGCGCCCGCAACGGTCCAAGCTGTTGCCACAGACCCGCCAGCAGCAGCAGGTAGACCAGGCCCAGCATAGCCAGCAGACCGGCAGAGGCCAGCCCCAGCGCCAGCGCCGCCAGTCCGGCTCCGCCCAGCAGTCCGGCACCGCCCAACGCCAGCCGACCGAACAGACCCAGCACCGGCAGACGCATGGCCCTGGGCGCTTTGCCGGCCTGCAGGGCGGCGTAGCAATCCTCCGCCGCCGCAACCTGTTGGCGTGTCGGCCGCGTACGTACCGACTGATACTCCACCACCTGACCATTCTCGTGGACCGGGGTAACGTAGGCGCTGACCCAGTAGCAATCACCCGACTTACTGCGGTTCTTCACCAGCCCCATCCAACTGCTTCCGCGCTTCAAGGTTTCCCACATCTGCCGGAACGCCTCGGGCGGCATATGCGGATGGCGAATGATATTGTGGTTCTTGCCTATCAATTCCTCGGCGGCATATCCGCTGATATGGACAAAGGTTGGGTTGGCATACGTAATAGCGCCTTTCAGATCCGTGGTGGTCAGAAGGTTGTCCCCTTCCTGCAACAGCACTTCACGATCAGTAATCGGCAAGTTGATTTTCATGCTGTCTCTCGAGTGCAGTTTATTGTTATTCAGCCCCTAGGCATCCCTGCAGCAACTGCTCCAGTGCTTTTCCGGACATGGGCCGTCCGAGCAGAAATCCTTGCCCAAGACAGCACCCCTCGCCCAGCAGCAGCTCAATCTGATCCTGTCGCTCAATACCCTCGGCCACTACCTTGAGCCCCAGACTGCGACTCAGACCGATAATGGCCCGGCACAGACTCTGCTGCTTTGGATTGCTGTGGACTTCGTTAAGAAAGCTGCGATCGAGCTTGATCACGTGCAGCGGAAAGCGGTTGAGATAACCCAGGGAACAGTAGCCCGTACCAAAATCATCCAGGGCAATCTTGACGCCCATGGCAGCCAGCTCGCGCAAACTGGCCAGTGTGCTGCCCGCCTGATCGATCAGCAGGCTCTCGGTAATTTCCAGCACCAGTTTCCGGGCGGGCATTGCGGTCTTTTGCAGGATCTGCCGCAAACGCTCGACAAAGTCTGGCTCCTGTAACTGCAGACCAGACAGGTTGACCGAACAATACAGGTTGGGCGCACTCGCCTGCCACTGACGGACCTGGAGGCAGGCCTGCTCAAGCACCCAATAACCTACCGGAATAATTTCACCCGACTCTTCCAGCACTGGAATGAATGCAGCCGGAGCGACCACTTCCTCTCCATGCTGCCAGCGTAGCAATACTTCGACCGCTACTGGCTGCTCGCTCCGGTCAGGCCGCAGGTCAAACACCGGCTGAAAATGCAGCGTGAACTCATTGCGCTGCAACGCCTGCAGTACATTGCTTTCAACCTTCAGGCGCTGACGCACACGATCTTGCATGCTCTGGTCAAAGCGTTTGAAACGAGCCTTGCCGGCTTCCTTGGCACTGTATAGAGCCAAGTCCGCCGCCTGAAGGGCATCTTCCAGCCCTTGCTCGGGGAGTATTGGCGCCACACCGATACTGGCGCTGACCACCAGACTCCGTTCCCCAAGACACAGCGGCTGGCGCAGAGCAACCAGCACCCGTGCGGCAACCTCCTCGGCATCCTCAATGCAGGCCAGGTCATCGAGCAACATGACAAACTCGTCACCACCAAACCGGGCCAGATGATCACCACCGCGCAGGCAGCCGCGCAGACGCTCTGCCACATGTACCAACACCCGATCACCAGCGGCATGGCCGAGACTATCGTTGATCAGCTTGAAGCGGTCCAGATCAATGAACAGCAAAGCCGCATGACGGGCCCCTGGGCGGCTCAAACGACGTGCAGCAGCCAGCAACTGCAGGTTCAATTGCTGGCGATTTATCAGCCCGGTCAAAGGGTCGTGTCGCGCGGCATATTCCAGCTGTCGCTGAAAATGCTGACGTTCGCTGATATCAGTCTGCGACCCGGCAATGCGCCGTCTGCCTTCGGCATCGCGCTCCATAACACCACGGGTCAGAACCCAAAGGTAATCGTCGTCGAACTGACGAATTCGATATTCATGATGGATCCAGGGCTGACGTCCCTGGACATGTTCATCGATAGCCCGCCGCAACCCCGGCAGATCATCAGGGTGAACCCGCTCAAACCAGTGTGCCGAACGTTGGCCAACCTGTTGCTGGGCAAGGCCGAGCATATTGGCCCAGCGCTCGGATACGTACAGCAAGTCATGCTCAAGATCCCAGTCCCAGATGCCGTCATTGGCTCCTCTGAGTGCATGCGCATAGCGCGCTTCGCTGGACTCCAGCGCACGGTGTTCGGCAGCGATATAGGCCTCGGCGGCCAGGCTCATATCGAAGAACACAATCTTCAACAGACTGTCAAAGGCTGCCAGAAGCTCCTGCCGAACTGGCTCACGAGGGTCATCCAGCCAGGCTTCAAGCACCCGGCTAAGGAATAACCGGTAAGCTCCGAGATACCACTTCAGCTCGACCCCGACCCGCTCATGCACTTGCCCGATCTGCACTCGTTCGCGCAAGTAATCAATGCTGATACGCCCCTCAAACAAGCCTCGGTAGTAGGCCCGCTGCCGCCCCTTGAGTCGCCCCACAACCTCGGCATCACGCAAGATCGCTGCCGGCTCAGCATAACGCCCCAGACGCTCGTACAGTTCCTCGACGAATCCAGCGCTGACTACTTCTGCTGCGCCGGCAAGGGCACGCAGACGCTCACCGTCCTGCTCACTCCAGTCAAGGTAGTCCAAGCGCTGCTGAAGTCCGGCACCCTCGAGCCCCAAGCGGTCGAGCAACTGGGTCAGCACGACTACTGCTTCCATGTCCGTATTACCTCGTGGATATAACCGCTTGTCGTTATTGTTGACTGCTGAATTTCAGGCAATAAAAAAAGCGCCACCCCCGAGGAGAATATAAATCCTCGGGGATGGCGCTTTGTCTTTCAGGCCCTTATGTCCTGACCGGCAAAGCCGTCAGCATTTCATAGAGCTTTAAGCTAGCCTAGCGTGCCGATACTGGCAAGCTTTCCAGCAATAGCTGAAGGCGCTTGCGCAAACCACCCAACTGTTTCGAGCGAAAGGCGTGACGGGTCTGCTCAAGGGTATGAATAGCCTCAAGCAGCTCACTGGCGATGCGGCCCACATCGTTCAGCCGCTCAGGCGCCAGCCACCGGCACAACGGCGCCTGGGCACAGTCTTCGGGCTGGCATAGCAGCTCACAATCGAGCGCCGCCTCATCCAGCAACCGGGCAATGACCTGGCGTTGCCGGTTATCGGCACTAACGACAACTTTCAGCGGTTTGCTCATGAAGAAAGAACCAATGTGGCATTCATTTGATATCACATTAAACCACACATTTATCATGGCTTTATAGTCTTCCCAGAGATAGACAACCGCCTGAAATTCACTCCACTTTTTCCAACTCTGTCACTACATAGCCACTATCCTGCTGCTCGGCCCTGAAGCGCACCTTGTCACCTGGGGCCAGTGACTCCAACTGCTCGGCCACAGTGACGCGAAACACCATGGTCATCGGCGGCATCTTGAGGTTGTCGATCGGGCCGTGGCGCAGAGTGATGCGCTGACCGGCCTGATCGATGCGGCGCACTTCGCCCTCGCTGAAGTCGTGGCTAGTGGCAAATGCGCTGGAGCCCAGCAGCAAACCCAGGCCAAGTACGATGGTTTTGATCAGTTTCATGGGAATGTTCCTCGTTGTAGTTAATGGTTGTGTCGAGCCAGTTTTGGCTCGCTGACTTGAAGCGCTCCCAGCATGCCGGCCTGGTAATGGCCAGGCAGCAGACAGGCGAATTCAAAGCGTCCGCTGCGGTTGAAGGTCCAGATCAGAGTCTGGCTCTGGCCTGGGTCGACATGCGCCATCCACGGCTCGTCATGCTCCATGTCCGGGAACTGGGCCATCATCTCGGCATGTTTGGCCAGTTCCTCGGCGCTCCCCAGCACCAACTCATGTAGCAACTGGCCCTCATTGCGAATGACCAAGCGCAGGGTTTCACCTTCACGGACCTCCAGGTGGTCGGGATAAAAACGCATGCGATCATCCATGCGTATCACCACTTCACGATCAACTGCAGACTCATCTCCAGCGATACCCCAGGCGGTTTGTTCGGGCGGCAACTGCGGTCGCTCGCCATGGTGGGCCGGGCCGTGAGCCAAGACGTTCAGACTGGCCAGACTGATCGCCATGGCCAGACCAGTGCTCAGCAGAGAATTGTGCATATAAGTCTCCTGTTCGGTTCAATGGCCAGCATGGCCGGAAGGTTTACGCACTTGCACATCGACCGCCGGGGCGGCAGTTTCAGCCTTGAAACGTGCAGGCTCCGGGAGCGGCCCGGTCCATTCATAGGCCTGGGTGCCCGCTGGCTGGCGATACCAGCCCGGATCGCGATAATCGTCGGCGGCCAGCCCCTCACGCACCTTGAGCATGGTGAACATGCCGCCCATTTCCACCGAACCATAGGGGCCATCGCCGCTCATCATCGGCAAGGTGTTGTCCGGTAGCGGCATTTCCATTTCGGTCATATCGGCCATACCGCGCTCACCCATGACCATGTAATCCGGAATCAGCCGGCTGATCTGGGTAACCACCTTGCGGTGGTCAACGCCGATCATCGTCGGCACGTCATGCCCCATGGGGTTCATCACGTGGTGACTCTTGTGGCAATGGAACGCCCAGTCGCCCGGCTCATCGGCGATGAACTCGATCTGACGCATCTGCCCGACGGCGATATCGGTGGTCACTTCCGGCCAACGCGCCGACTTTGGCACCGGGCCACCGTCGGTACCGGCTACCTCGAACTCATGACCATGCAGATGGATCGGGTGATTGGTCATGGTCAGGTTGCCGATTCGCACCCGAACCCTGTCACCCTTGCGTGCCACCAACGGGTCAATGCCGGGGAATACCCGGCTGTTGAAGGTCCACAAATTGAAGTCGAGCATTTCCATGATCTTCGGGGTATAGCTGCCCGGCTCGATTTCATAGGCGTTGAGCAAAAAGCAGTAATCCCGGTCAGCCTCGTCGATATCCGGGTGCGGCTGGCGTGGATGAGTAATCCAGAAACCCATCATGCCCATAGCCATCTGTACCATTTCGTCGGCATGCGGGTGATACATGAAGGTGCCGGGCCGTTTGGCCTCGAATTCGTAAACGAACGTCTTGCCGGCCGGAATGGCCGGTTGGTTGAGGCCGGCAACCCCGTCCATACCATTGGGCAGGCGCTGACCGTGCCAGTGGATACTGGTGTGCTCCGGCAGCTTGTTGGTGACGAAGATCCGCACCCGGTCTCCCTCCACAACCTCAATGGTTGGCCCTGGCGACTGGCCGTTGTAACCCCACAGGTGCGCCTGCATACCGGGCGCCAGTTCACGGACCACCGGCTCGGCTACCAGATGGAACTCTTTGACCCCATTGTTCATCCGCCAAGGCAGCGTCCAGCCATTGAGGGTGACCACTGGGCGGTACGGCCGACCATTAGCCGGTTCAAGCGGTGGCGCGGTATCCGGGCGGGTTTGAATCACAGGTTCCGGCAAACCGGCCAGAGCGACCCGGCTGACGGCCGAGCTGGCGACGGCGGCGGTCAGCGCCCCGGCACCCAGAAAAAAATCACGTCGTGAGACCATATTCAGTGTCCTTTGGCAGGCGTACTAACAGGAGCGGCGGCAAGACCGGGGGCACTGGGGCTGACCGGCCCAAAGCGCACCAGATCCAGCTCGGCCTGGGCCACCCAGAAATCACGCTGGGCCTGGAGATAGCGGTTGACCGTGGCGATCTGCTCACGAGCATCGGCCAACAGATCAAAGACCCCGATAAACATGCCGTTGTAACGCAGCAGCTGTTCTTCGCTGATACGCTGGCGCAGCGGCACTATTTCGTCACGATAGTGCGCTGCGACATCCCAGGCATTGCGGTAGCTCAGGTAGCTTTCACGCACCTGCGAGCGGGCGTTGACCGCCACCTCGGCGGTACGCTGTACGGTCTGCATGTACAACGCCTCGTTGCGAGCCATGCGCGCACCACTCCAGTCAAACAGGGGCAATTCAACGCTGATCTCGACCCCACGCTGGACCGGGTCCTGGTTCGAGCTGTTATGTTCCAGCCCCAGTTCCAGCACATTGATAAAGCGAGTCGCGCGGCCCAGCTTGAGATTGTCGGCCATGCGCTCGGCTGCCAGCCTGGCCGCCTGCACATCCAGCCGGCTGATCATGGCCTGGCGTTCGAGCTGTGGTTGGTCGAGTGGGGCACTTGGCAGCTCCGGCATCCGCGCGGGCAAGCTGAACGCCAGTTGTTCACCCCACACGCCGAGTTGGCGGATCAAGGCTTCGCGACTGGCCATCCGTTCCCGCTCGGCCTGCAGCTGGCCCAGCGCTGCCTCGGCATAGAAGCTCTGCTCGCGGGCCTGCTGCAAGGTGTTGTAGTTGCCGACAGCAGCCATGCGCCGGGCCAGTTCGGCGGCGGCTTCGGCAGCCTCCATGACCTGCTTGCTATAGGCCAGACTCTGCTCGGCTGCTACCGCCCGATACCAGGCAATGCGGGTCTGGGTCGCCAGCCGGATCACCTCCAGGCTGACCTCCTGCTGCACCTGTTCGGACTGGCCTTCGGCAATCCGTCGAGTCATCGGCAGAGCAATCAACCGGGCCAGGTTCAGATGCAGACCCCGCTCCCATTCCACCTCACTGCCCCGACTAACCCGGCCGATTGAAAACCCGGGATTGGGCACGCGACTGGCCTGAACCCGCTCAGCATCGGCAATGCCCAGATCGAACAGTCGAGCCTGCAAGCCTGGGTTATTCAGCAAAGCCACTTCCACAGCCGCCTCCAGACTCAGCGGCTCGGCCAGCAATTCATCGACCCGCTGACGAATCGCAGGGTCAGCTTGCTCGCTCCTGGCCCAGTGCAGTTGCGCCTGTCCAGTCACCTCGACACTGTTCTGCTCGACCGCCTGCAACGCCTGCTGTGGCGCCAGACTGGCACAGCCAGCCAGCATCAGCAGCCCAACCAGCAGTGACCCCACGCGTAGCGCGGAGCCAGACATGCGTATAGACATGATCTCGACTCCTCAATGGGCGTGATGCTGGTGACTGGGGTGGGGCGCAGGGGCGGCAGCATCCTCAGACTGGGATTGACTCGCCTCCCAGACTTCAGCGGCATAGCTCTGCCAACCGCCAATGCGGCCCACCTCATCATTAGCTTGGCGCCAGTCGCCCGGAGCCTGGGGCTTCCAGCCGTGATACTGACCCAAGGGGGAATGGTAGTTCTGCACCGGGACCGATATATCGGCCCAGGGCTCAGCCTGGGCGAGCGACTGGGCTGAAAGCACAAACCCGCCGCAGCCTAAGGCTGTGGTCAACAAATAACGAGTGAACATGGTCACCTCTCAATGGTTGAACGCCCGTTCTACGGGCAACAGCTCGGCCACCAACGGGCCGGCACCATCAAAGCAGGTGGTTACGGGGAGGTCGTCGCGGAGTATCGCCGACATGACCGGCGAAGTAGGAGTACAGCAGCGCAGCGGGCGCTGCCGGAGACAGGGACACACCCAGTTCAGAAGGTGAGGTCAAAGCCCCGGTGGCATGGCAACTACCGGCACATAGCGGGCAGTCAAGATGCAGCGCCGGTGGCGCATCATCAGCGTCATGCCCGGAATGCATGCCATGCCCTGCAGCATGAGCAGCCGCATGATCAGCCCGATCCAGGCTTTGTTCATGGGCCTGACTGGCCAGACACAGCGGCAGCAGCGCATTGGCCAGCGCCTGCGTTGGCAGGAGCAGCATCAGCAACCACAGCATGATTGTGCGCGTCTGGGGTAACGGCATTGGCCGGTCCGAAATATTGATAATGGTCAATTATCCTACACATCACTCAGCCTGACTGCCAGCGCCACAGAGCAAACCCGGATAACCGAAGCGATTGTCGTATACTCGACGGCCGACTCAAGCAGCCCGGTAATGATATGGAACTCTGGCACATCGCCCTGATCGCCCTGGGCGGCTTCGCCGGTGGCGCGATGAACGCCCTGGCCGGTGGCGGCACTTTCTTTTCCTTTCCCGCACTGCTGGCCGCCGGGGTCACCCCGGTCAGCGCCAACGCCACCAACGCGGTGGCTCTTTGGCCCGCCAGTCTGGCCACGGCCTGGGCCCTGCGTCCGGAACTGCGACGCCTGCCCTGGCGCGATTACCTGCGCCCGCTACTGATCGCCGCCGCCGTCGGCGGCTTGCTCGGTGGGCTGCTGTTGCTGCTGACCAGTGATCAGGCCTTCTTTACCCTGATTCCCTGGTTACTGCTGATCGCCACCCTGCTGTTCACCTTCAGTCGTGTCATCGGTCAGGCCGTTGAGCGTCTGGCCCGGCGCCCGCGCGAGCCAGGCCGGCTGGGGCCGGTCGGCTTTATCTGTCAGTGGCTGGTCTCTGTGTACGGCGGTTTCTTTGGTGCCGGCATGGGCATCATGATGATTGCCAGCCTGGCGATTGCCGGGCGCACCCAGGTGGTCGAAATCAACGCGATCAAAAGTCTGATGTCGTCGGTGATCTACAGTGTGGCGGCCCTGACCTTCATCATTGCCGGCGCGGTGCACTGGCCAGCGCTGGCAATTATGCTCGGCGGCACCCTGCTGGGCGGTTACTGCGGCGGGCTGTTCGCCCGCGCCCTGCCGGACGCCTGGCTACGCGCGCTGGTGATCCTGATTGGCTGGGGGCTGACTCTGTTCTACTTCTACGAGGTGTATCATTGATTGACCCTGCCCAGGCCCTTGGGTAATGTTCAGCCGATTCCCGTTCCGCCCCCGACCGAGGTAGCCACATGGCCCGGAAAAAGACCACCATTGATTTCGAGCAGTCGCTGACCGACCTGCAAGCGCTGGTCGAGCGCCTGGAAAGTGGCGAACTGAGCCTGGAAGAGTCCTTGACCGCCTTTGAGCAAGGCGTAGCCCTGACCCGCGACTGCCAGCAGGCACTGACCCAGGCCGAGCAAAAGGTCCAGCAACTGGTCGAACGTAATGGCCAGGCCGACACCGTACCTTTTGACGCAGAGCGTGACGACCAACCCGAATGAGCGATTTCAACCAGTATCTGAGCGCCTGCCAGCAACGCATCAACAGCTTCCTGACCGACCAGTTGAACAATGACCAGGCGCGTCTGGAGCGGCTGTTCAGCGCCATGCGTTACAGCGTCACCATCGGCGGCAAACGGGTACGCCCGCTATTGGCCTATGCCGCCTGTGAAGCGCTGAACGGTCAGCCGGCCCAGGCCGATGCGGTAGCCGGCGCGGTTGAGCTGATTCATGCCTACTCACTGATTCATGATGATCTGCCGGCCATGGACGATGACGATCTGCGCCGTGGCCAGCCGACCTGTCACAAAGCCTTTGACGAGGCCACCGCCATTCTCACCGGTGACGCCCTGCAAGCCCTGGCGTTCGGCTGGCTGGCCAGCTTGGGCGAGTATGCCCCAGCCACCCGGCTGCACATGGTGCAGATACTGGCGCACGCCGCCGGCCCGCAGGGCATGGTCGGCGGTCAGGCCATTGACCTGGGCGCTGTCGGGGAAAAGCTCGATCTGGCCACCCTGGAAAGCATGCACCGGCACAAGACTGGAGCGTTGATCAGCGCCAGCGTCCAGCTCGGCGCACTGGCCAGCGGGCAGGCCAGCGAACCCCAGCTCAAGGCCCTGGCCCAATATGCCGAGTCCATAGGCCTGGCCTTCCAGGTTCAGGACGACATTCTCGATATCGAAAGCGATACCAGCGTGCTGGGCAAGCGCCAGGGCGCCGATCTGGCCCGCGACAAACCCACCTACCCAGCACTGCTTGGACTGCAGGGCGCCCGCGACCTGGCCAGCCAGCTACGCGATCAGGCCCTGGACAGCCTGAGCGGGTTTGGCACTGGCGCAGAGCGCCTGCGCCAGTTGGCTGACTATATCGTCCAGCGCCGCTTCTGAATCAGCTGTCAGCTCGCCTTCAGCTGCCGACGCCGCAACAACCACCAGGCTGGCGGCAATACCAGCATCGACAGTAACGGTGCGGTTACCATGCCGCCGATCATCGGCGCGGCGATACGACTCATGATCTCACTGCCGGTCCCGGAGCCCAGCAGAATCGGCAATAAACCGATGACCAGGACCAGAACCGTCATGGCCTTGGGCCGAACCCGCTGCAAAGCGCCCTCGTGGATCGCCACCAGCAGCGCGGTTTCCCCGTGCTCGCCCTGTACCAGCCGTTGCTGCCAGGCATTGCGCAGATACAGCAGCATGATCACTCCAAACTCGGCAGCTACTCCGGCCAGAGCAATGAAGCCAACCGCCGAAGCCACGGACAGGTTGTAACCCAGCAGGTACATGAACCAGAGCCCGCCAGTCAGCGCGAACGGCATGGTCACCATGATCAGCAAAGCCTCATCAACCCGGGAAAAGGTCAGATACAGCAGCACGAAGATAATCATCAGGGTGGCAGGCACCACCAGCATCAAGCGCTGATTGGCACGCTGCATGAATTCGAACTGGCCCGAGTAGCTCAGGCTCATGCCGGGGTCCAGCGTAACCTCGGTCGCAATCCGCTGGCGCAAGTCGCGTACCAGCGAGCCCATGTCGCGTCCGCGCGCATCAATATAGACCCAGCCCGAGGGACGTGCATTTTCACTGCGCAGCATCGGTGGACCTTCACTGATACCGATCCGTGCAACACTACCCAGGGTGATCTGCGCACCATCCGGCGTCAGGATCGGGAGTTGTTGGAGGGCTTGTGGCGAGTCACGCCAATCGCGGCCGTAACGCAGACTGATTGGGTAGCGAGCCAACCCTTCAACCGTCTCACCGATGTTCATCCCACCCACCGCGCCGGCCACCAGATCCTGCACATCGGCGATATTCAGGCCATAGCGCGCGGCGGCAAAGCGATCAATCTCAACATCCAGATAGCGCCCACCGGTAAGCCGCTCGGCAATCGCCGAGGTGACGCCGGGCACCGTTCTGGCCACCTGTTCGATTTCGCGGGTCAACGCGTCGATGCGAGCCAAATCAGAGCCGGCCAGTTTGATGCCGATCGGGCTTTTGACCCCGGTGGCCAGCATATCGATACGATTGCGGATCGGTGGAATCCAGAGATTGGCCAGCCCCGGTACCTGCACCGCCCGGTCAAGCTCCTCAATAAGCTTTTCCGTGGTCATCCCCGCTCGCCATTCGGAGCGCGGTTTGAGCCTGATGGTCGTCTCGAACATTTCCAACGGCGCCGGGTCGGTAGCAGTGTCAGCCCGCCCAGCCTTGCCAAAGACCCGTTTGACCTCGGGCACAGTCATGATCATCCGATCAGTCTGCTGCAGTAGTTCTGCTGCGCGCTGGGCCGACAAGCCCGGCAGAGCGGTCGGCATGTAGAGCAGATCACCCTCATCCAGCGGCGGCAGGAACTCCCCACCCAGGCGCGACAAGGGCCACAGGCTGGTCAGAAACACCAGTAGAGCAACCAGCAGGGTGGTTTTCGGCCAGCGCAACACCGCCTGCAACCAGGGTCGATACAACCAGATCAGCCCACGATTGAGCGGGTTATGCTGTTCGGGACGAATGCGTCCACGCACGGCATACAGTATCAGCACCGGGATCAGGGTAATCGAGAGCCCTGCCGCGGCGGCCATGGCCCAGGTTTTGGTCCAGG
The DNA here is from genome assembly GCF_002056295.1 of Halopseudomonas phragmitis. Taxonomy (NCBI): domain Bacteria; kingdom Pseudomonadati; phylum Pseudomonadota; class Gammaproteobacteria; order Pseudomonadales; family Pseudomonadaceae; genus Halopseudomonas; species Halopseudomonas phragmitis. The sequence goes on from NZ_CP020100.1 coordinate 669,758, forward strand.
CCAGCGGGCTGAACAGCCGCCCTTCCTGCGCTTGCAGGGTAAATACCGGGATGAACGACAGGGTAATGATCAACAGACTGAAGAACAGTGCCGGGCCCACTTCAGTGGTAGCCTCGAGAATCAGGCGCCGGTGCTCGCCCTGGTCTGGTTCACGTCCGCCGTGGGCCTGTTGCCAGGCTTCGAGCTTTTTGTGCGCATTCTCGATCATCACCACGGCGGCATCGACCATGGCACCAACCGCAATGGCAATCCCGCCGAGCGACATGATGTTGGCGTTGATACCCTGGGCCTGCATGATGATAAAGGCCAGCAGCACCCCCAGCGGCAGGGAAATGATCGCCACTAGCGATGAACGCAGATGCCAGAGGAAGGCCGCGCACACCAGAGCGACAACAAGGAACTCCTCGATCAGCTTGCGGCTGAGATTGGCAATGGCACTGTCGATCAGCTCGGCCCGGTCGTAGGTGGTTACAATCTCCACCCCTTCCGGCAGGCTGGCACCCAGTTCAGCAAGGCGTTGGCGCACCCGGTCGATGGCTGCCCGGGCATTGCCGCCGCTGCGCAGCACCACCACGCCACCCACGACCTCGCCCTGACCATCCAGCTCGGCGATCCCTCTGCGCATCTCCGGCCCCAACTGGATACGCGCCACATCGCCCAGCAAGACTGGAACCCGGGCATTATCCAGACGCAACGGAATCTGCCGGAAGTCCTCCAGCGTCTGCAGATAGCCGCTGGCGCGCACCATGTACTCCGCTTCGGCCAACTCCAGCACACTGCCGCCGGCTTCCTGGTTGGCACGCCCGATGGCCGCCTGCACCTGCTGCTGAGTTACCCCCAAGGTCGCCATGCGCACAGGATCAAGAATGACCTGATACTGTTTGACCATACCGCCAACGGTGGCCACTTCCGCCACTTCCGCCAGGGCCTGCAGCTCAAATTTCAAGAACCAGTCCTGCAGGCTGCGCAGCTCAGCCAGATCATGCCGGCCACTGCGATCCACCAGGGCATACTGGTAGATCCAGCCAACCCCCGTAGCGTCCGGGCCAAGCGCCGGCGCAACCCCTTCCGGCAGCCGCCCCTGAACCTGGTTGAGGTACTCCAGTACCCGTGAGCGGGCCCAATACAGATCAGTGCCATCCTCGAACAGTACGTACAGGAAGCTGTCGCCAAAGAACGAGAAGCCGCGTACCGTGCTGGCCCCAGGCACAGCCATCATGGTCGTGGCCAGCGGATAGGTGATCTGGTTCTCGACGATCTGCGGGGCCTGTCCTGGCCAACTGGTACGAATGATCACCTGAGTGTCAGACAGGTCAGGCAGGGCGTCGATCGGCATCCGCTGCATGGACCAGATACCCCAGGCCAGACCGAACAGGGTGGCCAGCAGCACCAGCAGGCGGTTATCCACAGCCCAGCGAATAATGGCGGCAATCATGGCTGCACCTCACGCTTCTCGATCCGCACGATCGGCAGGCCGTCCGGGTCCTCGCGGACCCAGACCCGTACCGCATCGCCCTCGGCGATATCACTCAGATCCAGGGCCGGATCAACCGCAAACTGCATGCTCATGCCAGCCATACCCAGAGTCTCGAACGGGCCGTGTTCAAGCATCAGCCCGTCCTCGTCAAAGTACAGCACCACCGCATCCGCCGGGTGCAAGACCTCAGCCTCAGCGCTGCCACGGGCGACAATACCCCGCAAACTGGCTTCGGAGTCGATAAGGAACTGGGCGGCGATGACCACCTGCTGCCCTTCCTCAAGTCCATCCAGCACCTCGACTCGCTCACCACTTTCCCGCCCGAGCCGGACCCGTTGTGGTCGAAACCGGCCATCGCCCTCGGCCAGCATGACCAGATCCTCCTGACCACCCCGGATCACCGCACTGGCCGCGACCAGCAACTGCTCGCTGGCAACCCCATCCAGCAACTGCACCCGTGCACTCATGCCTGGGCGCAAGCGAGTATCGGCGTTATCCAGCACCGCACGCACCCGCACCACCCGGGCACGCTCATCAGCTTCAGGCAATAGCTGCTCGACCTTGGCTTGCCAGACTTCCCCCGGCCAGGCCGGCAGATGCACCTCAAGCGGTTGCCCGGCCCGCAAGCTGGCGGCCTGCGCCTCTGGCACCGCGGCTTCCAGCCAGATGCGCTCGATCCCGTTGATCCGCGCCACCGTACTGCCGGCTGGCAGGCTCATCCCGGCACGCACCGGCCACTCAGTCAGCACCCCTGCCACGGGGCTGCGCAGCGTCCAGCGCATCTGCACCCGTCCGGTCGTGCGCACGGCCCGCATCAGGTCTTCGGGCATACCGCTCAGACGCAGACGCTGCCAGGCCGCCTCGCTTAGCTGGGCATCCCCAAGCCGCCGCAAGGCCAGATATTCTTCCTGGGCAGCTACCCAGTCCGGCACCAGCAGTTCGGCCAATGGCGCCCCAGCCACCAGCACATCTTCCGGCGCCAGCGCCGCGACCGACTCAACCCAGGCCTCAGCCCGGGTTTGCAGCACGCTGACCTGGCGCTGGTCATAACCCAGTACCGCGCTAGCCTGCAGGACCGGCTCAAGCCGGCCTCGCTCGACTTGGGTCAGGCGCATCCCAAGATTGCGGGTCAGTGAGGGGTCGATACGAATGCTGCTGCCATCATCGCCGGCATCGGCATAACGCGGCACCAGATCCATGTCCATGAACGGAGAGCGACCCGGCGCATCGAAGTGCTGCTGCGGATACATCGGGTCATACCAGTAGAGAATCCGCCGCTCGGACTCGACAGCGGCCGTGGCATGCTCGCCATGCCGTTCGGCAGATGCCAGCACCAAGCCCGGCACCAGCAGAATCAGTAGTTGAACAATCATCAGATGACGACCAGACATGTCAGCGCTCTCCCCAGGTCAGGTGCAGGCGGGTGTGACTGATGGCTCGTGCGGCCTCCAGCTCGACATGCTGCAAACGGGTTTCAATAAGTTCACGACGCGCTTCAATCAGACTGTCCAGCTCCGCACGTCCTCCGCGATAGTCCGCCAGCGCCAGCTCAGCGCGCTGTTCAGCCAACGGCAGCATCTGCTGCGTGCTACGCACTTGGGCCAGTTCAAGCCGCCGGTATTGGCTCAGCTCGACCTCCAGCTCGTTTTCCAGGCGCAACCTAGCGCTGTCACGTTCGCGATCCAACGCCGCCAACTCTGCTTCGCGAGCGGCAATACGAGGCTGTTGCCGCCGACCGGAAAAGAGTGGCAAGCCAACGCTGACCTGAACACTGAACATGTCATCCAGCCCCATGCCACGTCGCTGGTACGCCAACTCCCAACCCCAGTCCGGTCGCCGATCCGCCTCAGCCAGCCGCACGGCCGCCTCGCGCTCACGCGCCAGCGGCCGGTACTGTGCCAGTTCCGGCTGCAGGGCCAGACGCGCCCGATAACCATTGAGGTCGAGCGGCCACTGCGGCCAATTGCCCAGTGTCTGTGCCGGCGCCTGCGCCCCCAGCCAGCGCCGCAACTGCGCACGCCACACCTCCTGTTCGCTCAACAACAGGTCTCGCCGCTGGTCCAGCCGAGCCCGTTCCAGAGCCGCCAGGGGTTGTACGGCCAATGGGCCGAGACCGCCCGCCAGGCGTGCGGCGATGGATGCCGCGAGCACATCGTTCTGAGCATAAAACTCGTCAAATAGCGCCAGTTGGCGCTGCAAGGCGTGCAAGCGCAGCCAGGCTTCAGCCACCTCCAGACGGACATTCAGGCGCTCCACTTCATACTCGGCCTGCACTCTTTCCACGGCGGCGCCAGCCAGTTCACGCTGGGCCTGGCGGCGAGCGCTATTGGGCACCTCCTGCATCAAGCCAATCATCTGCATGGTCATGCCGTCGGCGTTGAGACGACCGCGCCGATCGCCTTCGATCGGCACATTCTGCAGACCCAACGCCAGCTTCGGATCCGGTAACTGGCCGGCGGCCTGGGCCTCGCTACGCACGGCCAATTCGTTCAGGCGCCAGGCCTGCAGACTGGGGGCCTGCTGTTCAGCCAGGCTCAGGGCCTGTTCCAGGGTCATGGCCTGCAGCGGCAGGCTCAGACAGAACGCCAGGGCACTGCCAACAAGCAGACTCCGGCGACAAAAAGAGGGATTCAACATGATCGCAACTCTCTGGTGATCGCCGTGACAAGGCACGGCAGAACGTCAACGGTCAAGCCGTTGGTCCGGGGGTCACACAGGAGTCAGTGGCGCGGCGGGCGCCAGAGCGGGTAGTTCATGGCCGGGCTGGCGCCGGCATGAGTAGCGGGAACAAGTGTGTTCTTGGGCAGGATGCCGGACAACTGGCCTCCGCCCACCAGGGCAGCGGCACTCAACTGGCAATCCAGCCCGCTGTCACACAGCAACTCGGCGGTACTGCTCAGCCAGTCAGCAGTGCCCATGTCGGCACAGTCTTCATGCAGGCCGTGCATCATGACCGGCTCATCAACCAGGCACGCCTGGGCCGCAAGCAACGTCGCCGCCAGCGTATTGAACGACAGCAGCAAAGTCACCAGCAGAGCACCCAGACAAGCACGCAAGGCAGGCATCAGCAGTCCGACCATTCGGGATTGAGTTTCATACGGTAAAGACTAGCATCTTCACCAATCAATGGTTTGATCAAGATCAACGCCTAGGCGCTCACAACACTGGCGCAAACAGATAGGCCGCCCGGGCCGCTACCCGGTACCACAACGACAGCGAATCCAGATCGTCGCGGTGCATCAAGCGGGAGCGAGCAAAGTCCTGCTCGAACATCAGCTCGACCTCGCGGGCAAAAGCCGCATCAATAACCAGCGCGGTGACCTCGAAGTTAAGCCGGAACGAGCGATTGTCCAGATTGACCGTGCCCACCCCGGCGCCGACGTTATCGACCAAAAAGCTCTTGCCGTGCAAAAAGCCGCCCTCATAGCGATAAACCTTGACGCCGGCCTCCAGCAAGGGGCCAAGGAAAGCGTAGGCGGCAAAATACAGCAAGGGATTGTCCGGACGCTGGGGGATAAGAATACGGACATCCACCCCATTGATCGCCGCCAGCTTGAGCATCGACTGGACGCTCTCATCGGGTACGAAATAGGGGCTGGAAATCCAGATCCGCTGATGGGCCGAGTGAATCGCCTGCTGAACCATCAGACTGGCCGTTTCAAAACTGTCCGCCGGACCCGATGGCAGAATCAGCACCGGCGCCGCATGATGACTGGGTATGCTCGGCTCCCAGGGCAAATCGAGAATATCCTCGGTTGCCCAGTGCCAGTCCTCACAGAAAACCAGTTGCAACGCCAGCGCGGCCGGACCCTCGATCAACAAATGGGTATCCCGCCAAGGGCCGAGCCGGGCATGCCCTTGCAAATACTCATCTCCGACATTGAGGCCGCCAACCCAGGCCCGTGCACCGTCGGCGACGACAATCTTGCGGTGGTTGCGAAAGTTCAACTGCAGACGGTTGCCACGTCCTCGGGTCGAGTGAAAGTGATGCACCTGCACCCCGGCCTCACGCAACGCCTGCAGGTAGTCGGCCGGCAACGCATAACTGCCGATTTCATCATAGAGAAAAAACACCTCAACCCCTTGCCGGGCCTTGTCAATCAGGCGGGCCTGCAGGGCCATACCCAGTTCATCGGCGCGCACGATGTAAAACTGCACCAGAAGGTAGCGCTCGGCCGCCTCGATGCCGGCAAACAGACTGGCGAACGTGGCTTCGCCGTCAACCAGCAATGACACCTGATTGGCTTCAAGAAACGGCAGTTTGGCCAACCGCTCAACACCCGCCAGATGTTTATTGTCGTAGGCCAGCGTCGCCCGCTGACTTCGCAACTCGGTCATTTTCGCCATCAAGGCCTGGCTCAGCTCAGAATCCTCATCGCGCCGGGCGTTGACGTACCCCTGAAATTTGGTCCGGCCAAACACCCAGTAGGCCGGGACCGCGACATAAGGCATCGCATTAAGCGAGACAATCCAGGCCACCGCCCCCGGCGCCGTGCGGGTCGACATCATCGCATCCACCGATGAAACCAAGCCCATAATCTGAAACAGCGCCGCTACCATCAGCCAGCGGCGCCAGCGCCGACGTTTGGCTGGTGCTGTCACAAGATTCTCAGCCATCACCCGTACTCACCCCGGCTTGACGGCGCTATAAAGCGCCATGGTGCCGAACAGGGTATTGAAGGTCCTGGCCTGGGTTACCTCGACAAAGCCCGCTGCTTCAAACAGTGGTACCAGCCGGCCGGCCAGGTTGTCCCCGGTATTGGCAAAACCATCAAGCAACTGGATGAACAGGAACAGGCTACGCATCAGCGGGTTTTCGGGCTTGCCCCAGTCCGCGACATGCAACTGGCCGCCCGGCTTGATGATCCGAAACAGCTCCCGCGCAGTGCGCTGTTTTACCTCCCAGCTCAAGTGATGAAAGAACAGACTGGAGAGCACCCGATCAAACCGGGCATCGGCATAGGGCAAGGCCTGGGACATGGCCTGAGCAAAGTCGACACTGATCCCCGCCTTGTCGGCCTTGCGTCTGGCCAAGGTTAGAATCGCCGGGTCGGCATCCACTGCGCTCATGCTGAGCCTCGGATACTGCCGCTTGACCCAGACCGCCAAGGTTCCGGTGCCACAGGCCAGGTCCAGCACCTCCAATCCGGGAGCCAGACCGGCTTGTGCGATCAGCGCCTGTTTGACGCGCTTCTCACGCGTTGTAAGTCCCACCACAGCATCATAAAGTGGCGTCAAGCGATGAAACCCCAAAGCCGGGACAAACGTCGAGTCAGCGCGTTTCATCTACCCTCCTGGCGACACAAGAGCATGTCCTGAGCTTAGCCGAAATCCTCGTCATCGCTTCAGGGCTTGCCCTCCCCACGCCGACCGAGCTGCCAACGCGGCAGGAAGCGGGGAGTACGCGCCGCGTAGTCACGCCATTCATCCCCGAACTGGGCCGCTATTTCCGCTTCTTCAGCCACGGCCAAACGGGCATACATCCAGGCCAGGACCGGGAACATCGCCAAAGTAAGCAGTGTTGGCCACTGCAGCAGGAAGCCCAACATGATCAGCATAAACCCCAGGTACTGGGGGTGGCGAACATGGGCATACAGCCCACTGGTGGCCAACGCCTGCTGCTGTTGAGCGGCATAAAGAGTCCGCCATCCCTGGGCAATCAGGTAGAAGCCCAGGCCAATCAAGAGCAGACTGAGCAGATGAAATGGGCCGAAATGGGGAGCGCTTTGCAACCCGAACAGCATTTCCAGCAAATGCCCGCTGTCATGGGCGAACCAGTCGATCCCCGGATAGCGGCTTTGCAACCAACCCGCCAGGAAGAACAGAGTCAGGGGAAAACCATACATCTCTGCAAACAGCGCGACTAGGAACGCACTGAACGCGCCAAAGGATCGCCAGTCACGCCGCGTTTTCGGCTTGAAGAAACTGAAGGCAAAAAAGATAAAGATTGCCGAGTTGATAATCACCAGCCCCCACAACCCATATCCAGACGCATCAGAGTGCATGTCACTTCTCCCTGGGCTTGTGGGTATCATGACCCGAGTGGCCGTGGCCGCGATGCATGAAAATATGCATCAGCGGACAGGCCAACAGAATCAGCCAAGGCAGCGCACCCAATAGGTGGGCGCGATGTTCCTGCCATAAAAAAAACCCGGCGATCAGTGCAAATCCGGCAAACGCCAGCCAGTAACGCCTGGGACGAGGAAGGCCGGACAGCGCTCCGAGCTCGGACTGCTGACGACTAACAGGCTTATGCTTCATGAACACCTCCGGCCTGCCCGATGCGTGCAAAGCGCCGCTTGAGCAGCAACGAGTTACCGATGACCGACAACGAGCTGGCGGTCATCGCAATCACCCCGATCATTGGGTGCAACAATCCGACCGCGGCCATCGGAATGGCTGCGACGTTGTAGGCACTGGCCCAGATCAGGTTCTGTACGATCTTGTCGAAGGTCGAACGGGACAACTGCATGGCTTCAACCACGCCGGTCAGCTCACCACGCACCAGGGTTACATCGGCGGCCTCGATGGCCACGTCCGCGCCGGCCCCAATGGCAATACCGACATTGGCCTGTTTGAGCGCCGGCGCATCATTGATGCCATCTCCAACCATCGCGACATGGTTACCGTAGCGGGCCTGCAACTGGCGGATGGCATCGACCTTGCCCTCGGGCAGCACACCGGCCTGCACCTCATCGATTCCTACCTCCTCGGCTACCGCCCGGGCGGCACGTTCGTTATCGCCAGTGATCATCACCACATGCAATCCCAGCTTGTGCATGCCCCTGACCGCTTCAGCCGACTCGCCTTTGACGGTATCGGCCACTGCCACCAACCCCAGGGCCCGGCCATCACCGGCCACGATCACCACCGTGCAACCTCGCGCCTCCAGCCGTTGTAGCGACTCATCCAGGCTCTCAAGCGCGGTTATGCCCTGCTCCACGAGCAGCCGACGGTTGCCGATCAGAATCTGTTCGTCCCCGACCCGGCCTGCTACGCCCCGTGCACCAATGGAGCGAAACCCGGTCACCTCAGCGGCCGCCACTCCACGCTCACTGGCGCCATCGACGATGGCCCGGGCAATCGGATGTTCAGAGGCGTTTTCCACACTGGCGGCCAAGTGCAAAAGATGCTGTTCGGAAACCCCTGCCGCCGCCACAACCTCGGTCAGACGAGGCTCACCACGGGTAATGGTGCCGGTCTTGTCCAGCACCATGACCTTGATGTCCTTGAAGGTCTGGATCGCTTCACCGGAGCGAATCAGGATGCCGCGCTCGGCTCCAATCCCGGAACCGACCATCAGTGCAGTCGGCGTAGCCAGGCCAAGCGCACAGGGGCAGGCAATGACCAGCACCGCAACGGCGGCGAGGATGGCCAGCACCGGGCCGTCGGCTTGCGGGTTGACCCAGGGCAGGAATTGGGCACCCCAGTACAGGATCGGCCGCAGAGTTTCGGGAAACAGTAGCCAGGCGGCCAGGCTGAGCAGCGAGATCAGCACTACCAGAGGCACAAAACGTCCGGTCATGCGGTCGGCGAACTCCTGGATCGGCACACGCGAGCCCTGGGCCTGATCTACCAGACGAATCACCTGAGCCAGGAAGGTATCGCGTCCTACCCGGGTAGCCCTGACTCGCAAGCGCCCCTCTTTGTTGATGGTTGCACCAATTACCGGGCTGCCAACTTCCTTGTAGACCGGAACCGACTCGCCCGTTGCAATGGATTCGTCGACATGGCTTTCGCCTTCGACCACCTCACCGTCGGTGGGGACTTTGTCGCCCGGCCTGATCACCATGATGTCGCCAGGTTGCAGCTCTCCAACCGGCAACTCCAGCTCTGTGCCGTCGCGCTCGACCCGGGCAGTCTTGGCGCCCAGGGTCAGCAGCCGACGAATCGCCTGCGAGGCCCGGCCCTTGGCCTTGGCCTCAAGATAACGCCCGAGCAGGTGGAAGGTCATGATGGTCGCCGCCATTTCCATGAACGAGGTCATGGGAAAGATGAACCCCACCAGCCCTATGAAGTAGGGCGGCAGGCTACCTAGCGAAATCAGGACATCCATGTTCAGGGTACGGTTGGTAAGCGAGCGCCACGCTGCCTTGTGTGTGGCCGCGCCACCGAACAGAAAGACCACCGGAAAGGCCAGCACGGCCACCATGGCCAGATAGCCCGGCACTGGCTGCCAGAACATGTGCGGCACCATCAGCAACATGATCAGGGTGGCGGGAACCCCGGCAATCCACAACCGCCGACGCGCCTGCGCCAGATATTGCGCCTCAATCTCAGCCGCATCCGCCTCATCGGCCGCAGCCCCTCGGCGCACGGCAGCCACGTCATAGCCGGCGCGCTCCACCGCCTGCCGCAGCCGCTGTGAGTCGTCGGCCCCCGAGCGGACACTGACGCTAACGTGGTGACTGGCTATGTTGGTCCTAACCTCGGCAACCCCCTCAAGCCGCTGCAGGGTTTGCCTGACGATCCCGGCACAGTGGTCGCTACCCATGCCAGGTACTGTCAACTCATACTCGCTGATACTGCTCTCAATTGTGCTCATGACGGGCACTCCAGACACGGGTAGGGAACACCGACAGGCAGAGCCCAGCAGGCCCTGCCATGCGGTGTACGGTCAGTGATGCCCGGCGTGCTCGTCGTCTTCTGACGTCTCAGCCGCCGGCTCAACAGCCGTTACCGGACTGCCGCCACGCTCGCGCACACAATTGACCAGCATGTCGCGATGCGCTGCCGCCATCCGGTCATGCAGCGCCCCGACCTGCT